>CANQDS010000028.1 GCA_947593655.1 uncultured Lachnospiraceae bacterium
ATTGGATTTCATGCTAAAAACAGAGAAAAAGAAGCTGCCGCTTCACGAATTCTCATTCGTTAAAGCGACAGCCCCTTTTCTGCATTATGTAAAAATATTTACTGGCAGTTATCCTGCTGACGCATCAGCGAGAGCAGATAGCGGACGGCAGGGATCAGCATTTCAACTTCCTGCTCGGAGCAGCCGTTTAAGAGCATGGAAAGTTTTTGTATGCCTGTTTTTTCCCCTGCACTGTCCGGATAAAATATATCGTCGGCAGACAGGTTCAGGTATTTGACAAGGGAGCAGAGATTGTCAAATAATTCAAAAAGTGGGAAAAGGCTCTCTGGCGCTATTATGGAGTAACGCAGGAGGATATTGATAAAAAGATCAGCCAATATCAGGATGTAGTCAGAGCATTGACGGGATGAATAATACCTGTCTGCCATATAAAGCAGCAGGTATTATCGCTTCCTGTTATTTTTCAATGTTTTGATTATGGTTCAAGTTTCCTGCATAATCAAATTGCGGTTCTTTCAGCTCGAACATGAAATTTTCTCTGTTTACCACGCCTGCCGCTTTGCTGCTATCATACAGTTCAAGCAGAAATTCAGCCACCTGTGCGCTGGTATGGTATGTGCCAAAGGTCTTATCATAATCATATTCGGTTACATCATTAGCGATTTTTCCAAACTCCGTTTTTGTTGCTGCGGGGGCTAATACTTTTGCCTGCATTTTGCAGCCGTTTTCCTTTAATTCCCACGGCAAGCCTTCTGTAAATGCGCTGACATAAAATTTAGCCGCACAATAAGTAACGGCAGCAGGTACGATCGTATAGCCGCCAGCAGAAGAAATATTGATAAGCTGCGTACCTTCTACATCTTTGAAATCCCGTACAAACAGAGAAGAAAGAATTGTAAGGGATTCAATGTTTAAGTGGAGCATTTGTCTGATTTTGTTTAGGTCTTGATGACATACAGTGTTGTAGTTTCCAAAACCGGCATTGTTGATCCATGTCTGCAGAGGATATGCCTTAACTTCTTCATAAAGAAGAAAAGCGTTGTCTGGAATGGATAAGTCCGTAACCTTGATGATAACATCCAGCGACGGATAGCGTGATAAAATTTCCTGCCTTAATGCTTCAAGCCTGTCCTTTCTGCGGGCTGTTAAGATCAGATTGCTGCCACGTTCTGCAAATGCCTTTGCTGTTTCATATCCAATACCGGAACTTGCCCCGGTAATAACGGTATAGTTTCCTGTGTTTTGAGCCATTTACACAGCCTCCTTATTTTTGATATAATATAAACATACAATGTTGAGTAAACTCTATGTCAAGAGATAGGAAGTGTTTTTTTGAAATATAATTTTCTAAGCTGACAAATTTAGGCATACATACCCTGCGCTATTATGAACAGGAACATTTAATCACACCAGAGCGTAATTCTGGAAATCGCCGCTGTTATACGGATCAGGACATTGCCTGGGTTGACTTTATCAAGCGTCTGAAAGACACGGGTATGCCGATCAAAGAAATCCGAAAGTATGCGGAATTGCGCGCAGAGGGTGACAGTACGTTGTCTGAAAGAATGGAAATGCTGATTTCTCATAGAAAATTTCTTAACGGGCAGATCAATCAGTTACAGGAACACATGAGGAAGTTAGAGGAAAAGATTGATTTTTATGGACGGGAAATTGAGCGTATTACAAAGGAACAGATCGTCAGCGCAGAAAGGAAATAGGAATAAATTGCAGAAATTGAAGCAAATACGGGCGATTACAGCGCCATGCAGGAAGTGATAAGGCTGCTTCAGCCGTACATGGCAGTATTGAGCATGGAGGACAGGAGATTTAACCGGGAGCTGTTTGAACGGCTTGTGCAGCGGCTCATGATCATTACATGGCAGTTTGATATGTATTACAGTGAGGAATAGGCGGGCGTGGTGAAACGCAGGCGGGGGACATTCAGCATATGGGTGTCCCCTATTTAGATGCGGAATTTGCAAAAGTTTTACAAACACACTTGACAATATGTCTCTGAGGACACATATAATGGAAATGTGTTATGGTGGTGCAATTAATTTATTAATTGATTGTATAGTGGCTGGTGGCGGTAGAGCAGCAGTTGGTATTACAGTTTTAACTTGGGCAACTGATCCAGGCGGATCATTAGCTTCTTTTATCGATAAGCGAGATAGTACAGGTGTGTAAATATATGGAATATTTAAATTTTGAAAAATCTGGGCTTATTACTATTCTGATTCCACTTAATTTTTTGATTGGAGAATACACATTATTTTTTCGGCTACGCGGATGGAAACGAAAAATCATTCATTTTGTCATAGCTGTGATTGATTTGTTTTTTGTAGCTGTATTGATTTTTTGTGGAGAGAATCTATATTATCCGTTTAGTATTTTCGGTGGAATGTTAATTGGAATTGCTCAAAGTGAATGGAATTATAGGAAAGTTGGTAAATTAACAGTTCTTGATAAAATTGAAGTAATGTTGAAAGCAGGTAGGGTGCTGATGGGGGTGATTGTATTCTTTATGGTATTAGTTGTAAGGCTATTGTATCCTCAAATATTTTTGGGATTGCCATTGATAGAACGTTTTTTTTCATATTTTATTTTGACTGTATGGGCTTTGGAAATGATAGTTTTCAATATTGCCATTATAACAAAATACAAGCATGATTAATGTGAAGCCTTGATTTATAAATAAAATGGATTAGGATAATTAAATGCTATAGACAATATATTTATTGCAGAAAGAAAAACTTTAAAACTCCAGAATGTGTTGTATGTTAAAATAGATTTATCTTCAGATGAAGCAAATCTGTTTGATAAAGAAGCTAATAAAATGAATACATTTATCCATACTCATGGAGCCAGACAGATTGGACCTCTCATTCAGTATTCGAATATAGAAATCAATGGGGAGAATGAAGCAGATATTAATATGCAATTCATGCTTCAGGCAGAAAACTTCAGGGTAGCGATTATCTTAACAGACAATCGGCTGCCTTTTTTATTTTCAGAAAGCGCCAACACAGCATAGAAACGCTGTAACTGGTTGCAAACAGGGATGGAAATAATTATAATCAAAGGATGATACAAGTGGAAATGTGTTACGATGATAGATATTGGGGTATAAAGCGCAGGAGGTCAATAAGCAAGATATGGAAATAATAAGGGACATAATGGAATATTTTTTTTATCTGATAATTGCTGCTATATTTCATTGTCTATATTGTTTGGTAGCTGTACATGGTACGAAAAAAACATATATATTTTTTGGAATCTCCGAACTTATATTGGTGTGGCTGTTTTTTGAGGCAATATCAATCGATATTGCGTATGCTGGTGGAATGCTTGTGGTTCAGATCGCTCTTGTAATCTTTATTGTAAGATACAATAAAAATAAACAAAGAAAAAAGATATATGATACGGTATCACGTAGCGAATTTACAGTATTTATGTTTAGCGGTATTGCAAGTCTGAAAGATGAGCAGTATCAAAGCATACAAACAATCGTCGATAAAACGATCAGCATTCAAATAGATTTTAGTAAAAAAGTTTATCTTTTGTCATCCTATGCAAATAACAAACTTGCAGTAAAATATATTTTTAGTAAAAAACAGGATTGTGAGATGTACATTGAGTATGTTGAGAGAAATACAGTTGATATACAGAAAGAGAAAGAAGTAGAATATGTGGGAAAAGGGGCTACTCTAGGATATACATATGATGTGTAATGAAATGTAACAAATTTTTCACAGTATTCTCAAAAAATAGAGAACAACGATTGCTTTAAATAAAACGAAGGAACTTGTATTATGTCAAAATTAAAATTGTATGCTTGAAAAGGAAGGAATATGTATCTATATCACTATTATGATAAAAAAGTCTTTGAAGTTAATTTGCTAAATTAAGTAGAATTGGAGGATATTGATATGGAATGTAACAGTTTGGAAGAAGTAAGAGCAAATATTGATAGAATTGATGATGAGCTTATCAAATTAATCGCCGAAAGAGGGACATATGTAGTTCAAGCATCGGCATTCAAAAAAGATGAAGAAGGCGTAAAAGACACTGGGCGAGTTGAAAAAGTGATTGCTAAAGTAAGGGAAAAAGCCAAAGAATGTGGCGCTAATCCAGATATGGTTGAAGCACTTTATAGAGAAATGATTTCAAGGTTTGTAAATATGGAAATGTCAGAATTTCATAAGAATAGTCAGTAACAACTTTTCCATTTGTTAAAATGAGAATTATAACAGGATAAGTAATACAGCGTCAAAGTGCATTTCAAGGTGGTTCTGGATTCGGATTACAGTGATTAAGAATCGTATAATCTAAGGCGGATGTGGATATAGTAGAGATATATGGTGTAAATGAGGAAAGCCGCAGAATGTATGAGCATGAATATTCCGAATTGGCAAGGAGTATTGCAAAGCAGATGAAAGAAGATTTTCCATATCTGTCATTTTCGGTTTTTGAACTGGTACAATTGAATGCTTTTGTGAATCACCAGATTGCCCATAATGTTATTTTTGTTTCTGTCGAGTCGGATTTGGGTGATTTTGTTTTCGACAAATTAAAAGAGAAGTATCCGGGCAGGGTGTTAATCTATCCTTCGGTTGAAATTTATCATCGGTATTGGTGCGATGATATGATTGTGATCCAGAAACTTACATCAGAGGCACCAATGGGAATCAGGGAAAAGTGGCATACACGGATTGAAAAAATGCTGGTTGATATCTTTGCGGATGACATTCAGAAAGAGTCGTTTAGTGAATCGGAACTGGCCGGTATTTATGAAGATGCATTTGCCGGTTATGCAATAGATGAAAGCTGCCTTTTTCGATATGCGAAACGCAGAGGCGCACAGCGTAAGCTGCAAGAATATTTAGCGGCTAACACGAATGTGAAGCTGAGGAAGAAGTAGAATAGAATAAAGGTATCAGTTCAGCCCCCGCCCATTCGCAAAGCCGTGCTGCTTGCGCAGCTACCTTTGCTCATAAAAAGGGCGTTCCCTCAGCCGGAAGCCAATGCAAAAAATTGATGCAAGCATCATTTTCCGCATTGACTTCCGGCTGGCTGGGTTCTTACAATCATGAAATCATACCAGTTCAGCCCCCGCCCATTCGCAAAGTCGCGCTGACGCGCTCTCCGCTGCTTGCGCAGCTGCCTTTGCTCATAAAAGGGCGTTCCCTCAGCCGAAAGCCAATGCAAAAAATTGATGCAAGCATCATTTTCCGCATTGACTTCCGGCTGGCTGGGTTATTGCAATAATGAAGTCATACCAGTTCAGCCCCCGCCCATTCGCAAAGCCGCGCTGACGCGCTCTCCGCTGCTTGCGCAGCTGCCTTTGCTCATAAAAAGGGCGTTCCCTCAGCCGGTTTTCGTTGGTTGCCATTCATGCAAGCATGATGGCCCCCACCAAAAACCGGCTGGCTGGGTTATTGCAATAATGAAATCATACCAGTTCAGCCCCCGCCCATTCGCAAAGTCGCGCTGCCGCGCTCTCCGCTGCTTGCGCAGCTGCCTTTGCTCATAAGAGGGGCGTTCCCTCAGCCATCAGCCTCCTGGGAAAATGCGTGCAAGCACGATTTCCCAGAAGACTGACGGCTGGCTGGGTTCTTACAATCATGAAATCATACCAGTTCAGCTCACGCCCATTCGCAAAGCCGCGCTGACGCGCTCTCCGCTGCTTGCGCAGCTACCTTTGCTCATAAAAAGGGCGTTCCCTCAGCCGGAAGCCAATGCAAAAAATTGATGCAAGCATCATTTTCCGCATTGACTTCCGCATTGACTTCCGGCTGGCTGAACTGGTGGCGTAAATTTTTTTCACAACACGATTGACAATTGGGCGCAATCGTGTTATTTTATAATTGTTTAAACGGTTAAGCAATCAAAGAGGACGAGAGGATTGCTTATATTTTTACCCGGTTGCTTAAACGGTTAAACAGCAGCCTGTCAACAAATAATGCCAACAAAAACAAAAAAGAGAAAGGATGGAGAAAGGTATGAAACGAAAGGCGATCAGTTTACTTATGGCGGCGTCGGTGATGGCGCTTGGTATTTCCGGGCTGACCGGATGCGGAAAGGAGGGCGGAAGCGATACGCAGATGGGTGAGTCGGTTTCCGGTGCGCATACGGTGACGTATTACGATTCGGACGGGACGACCGTTTTGAAAACGGCGGAGATCGAAGACGGCGCATCGCCGGAGGAGTACGTCCCGGAGAAGGAGGGGTACACGTTTGTCGGCTGGTTTGCAACGCCGCAGCTGAACCGCAAGTTTGATTTTACGATGGAAGCGACCGACGATGTTTCCATTTTTGCCGGGTTCTGCTCCTATCAGGAGGACAGCAGGAGCTGGGCGATCGTAGGAAGCGGAACGAGCCCGGTGCTGATGGAGAGCAACTGGGGCAATACGATCGGGGATGCCCAGCTTCTG
This sequence comes from uncultured Lachnospiraceae bacterium, assembly GCA_947593655.1. GTDB lineage: Bacteria > Bacillota > Clostridia > Lachnospirales > Lachnospiraceae > Roseburia. The sequence continues at coordinate 6,435 of CANQDS010000028.1, forward strand.
ACGAAAGAGGATACGGCGGATGCGAACATCTATACGATCACGCTGGATATGGAAGCCGGAGACGAGTTCCAGTTTGCGATCGACGGCTCGTGGTCGGATCAGAGGGGATTCGGCTATATGGCTTCGATCGAGCAGGACGGTGTGGAGTATTTTGAGAATTCCGGCGGGCTCGGCGACACCGGAACGAAGAAAGCGAATATTAAAGTCGCGGTTTCCGGCAATTATACGCTGACGCTGACGACGTATCCGGCGGAGGATTTCTACGATACGGAAGACGCTTACTACAGCGAAAGCAGCAAGGAAAACTTTAACTACAGCAATTACGATACGATCACGTTTACCTATAACGGGGAGAGCACCGGAGGCGGAGCGCAGTACCAGACCGATTACTACATCAAGGGAGCGAAAATCACCGGCTGGGAAGACGTCTATACGGACGATCTGAAATTTACGGAAAATAACGGCGTTTATACGCTGACCATCGATCTGGAGGAAGGCGACGAATTTCTGTTTACGACGCTTCTGACCAGCGGGGATACCCAGAGCGTGGGAAATGAATACGTGCGCTACACGAATATCGCAGAAGACGACAGCACGAGCCTGTCTTATGTGACCGGCACGGACAGCGCCAATCTGGTTGCCGCGGCGTCCGGAACGTATACCTTTACCTACGATCCGGCGGCGAAAACGCTTGCCGTAGCTTTTGAATAACGCGCCGTTTCGGGCTTAAACGAATACCTGATGCCTGTCGGTTCCGACCGGTCTGCGCGCCAGCGCGTCTTCCATGCACTGCAGAAGGGCTTCGGCCTTTGCGGCGGTAACGGCGGGCTGGTAGCAGATCCGGCCGGCAGGCTGCATCCGGTCTTTCATCAGCGTATGCAGCGTATGATCGATGAGCAGGAGGTTTTCGCCGGTGTAGGCGGCGAGTTCTTCAAATTCGCGGACAAACGCGGCGGAAGGAAAGATCGAGGCAAGGTAGTCCTTCTTTTCCCGGTTCGGCGTATCCAGCGCAAGGAACGTATACGGCTGCCCCTGGAATGCTTCGTCGGCCGCCTGCTTCATCTTTCGGTAGTCGGAATTGATCTGGAAAAACAGCCAGCCGTCCTGGATCAGGCAGTCAAGCGCCAGAAGCGGAACGAAATTGCTGTCGCCGATCCGGCGGAAATGATCCGCAGAAATATCATAGCCGACGATCGCGTCGGCATGGTCGTATTTTTCGGTAAAGGACTCGCTGAGATAGATCAGCCCGAAATTCTTTTCATGCAGAAAAGAGGAAAAGAAATTAATGAAATAATGCTGTTCGGCATTTTTTAAAACGGAAACATCCGGAGCGACATAGAGTGCGATCATCCGGCTTCGGCTGGTGGCCAGCGCCTGTGCGGACTGGTTCGGGATATAGCCTAAAAGATTGCTGATCTGAAGAACCTTTTTCCGGGTTTCGTCGCTGATCCGCTTATCCGTGCGGTTGTTGACCACATAGGATACGGTAGCGACGGAAACGCCCGCCGCCTGTGCGACGTCTTTGATGGTGATATGGTTTTTCATGGACTGTCTCCTTTCCGGATTTCCTATTCAAAAGTTATATAGAATTTTCTAAATTTTGTCAATAAGCGTAAATGAAGAAAGGGAAATTTATGAATGAGTATGCAATGCTTCATATTCCGGATTCCAGATACTGCTTCGCGGTAGGGGAGAAAGAGCTGGTGATCCGGCTGCGGGCGTCGAAAGAGGACCGCGGGGCGGCGTTTTTCCTGCTTTACCAGAACAAGTATGATTTTTATTTAAGCCGGGAAAAACGTAGGATGGAGCGGAAATATACGGACCGGCTGTTTGATTACTATGAAGTTTCCTTAAAGCTGGACGATGTCAGGTTTGCCTATATTTTCCAGATCGAGGAAGACGGGAAGGTTTTCTATTACAGCGAGGACGGGCTGACGGAGGACTATGATTTTTCGGTCGGGTTCTATAATTTCTTTCAGATGCCCTACATCAACCGAAACGACCTTCTGCCGACCGTGGACTGGATGAAAAACGCGGTGTTCTACCAGATTTTCGTGGAACGCTTTGCGATGGGGGATGTGAAAAAAGATACCTCGTACATCAACATGGAATGGGGCAGCCTGCCGGGTTCAAAGAGTTTTGCCGGGGGCGACCTGCAGGGCATTCTCCGGAAACTGGATTATCTGCAGCAGCTCGGCATCAGCGCCCTGTACTTAACGCCGATCTTCCGGTCGCATTCCAACCACAAGTACGACACGATCGACTATCTGGAGATCGATCCGTCGTTCGGGACGAAAGCGGATTTCCGGAACCTCGTGGAACAGGCGCATAAGCGGGGGATCCGCGTGGTGCTGGATGCGGTGTTCAACCATTGCAGCATGGAACTGTTCCAGTTTCAGGACGTGGTAAAAAAAGGGCGCTCTTCCGCCTACTACAGCTGGTTTCTGATCGACGGGGATTATCCTGATCCGGACAGATGCAATTACGAATGTTTTGCGTCCTGCAATTATATGCCGAAATTAAATACCGCGGATCCGGGCGTCCAGGCGTTTCTGCTCCGGATCGCGGTTTACTGGATCGAGGAGTTTGACATCGACGGGTGGCGGCTGGACGTCTCCGACGAGGTTTCCCACGATTTCTGGCGGAAATTCCGCAGCGCGGTCAAGGCGGAAAAACCGGACGCCGTCATCATCGGGGAGAACTGGCACGATGCGTACCCGTATCTGATGGGCGACCAGTACGACAGCATCATGAATTATGCGTTTACGAAAGCCTGTCTGGATTATTTTGCCAGAGGGACATTTACGGCCCGGCAGATGGCGGAGAAGTTAAACGGGAACCTGATGCGCAATCTGGATCAGGTGAACCGCATGATGCTCAATCTTCTGGATTCCCACGATACGCACCGGTTTTTTACCGAGGTCGGATGCGACAAGGACATCCTGCTTGCGGCCGTAGCGCTGGAAATGGTGTTTGAAGGAGCCGCCTGTCTTTACTACGGGACGGAGATCTGCATGGAGGGCGGCTACGATCCGGATTCCCGGCGCTGCTTCGACTGGGAGGAGTCGCACTGGGACGCGCATGTCTGGAAAACGATTCAGGCGCTGGCGATGCTCCGGAAGCGGGATGAGATCCGAAACGGGGCGATCCGCGTCGCGGAAGAAGAGGAAATGCTGATCGTGGAGCGGAGCTGGTCCGGGAAAAAGCTCATCCTGTATCTGAACATGACCGGGCAGAAGAAAACGATCGCGGCGCTTCCGGCGGAAGTGCTCTGCAGCAACCGGGCGCTGCCCGGGCAGAAAGAAACGGAACTGGAAACGAAAGGTTTTTTGATTCAAGAAAGTAAGGAGGAAATGCGATGAAACGAAAAGCAGCAGCAGGAATGGCCGCGGTGATGGCGCTTAGCGCATGTCTGGCGGCAGGATGCGGCGGAGAGAAGCAAAACGGTACGGAGGCGCCGCAGCAGCAGGGGCAGCAGGGGCAGCAGTCCCAGACGGGAGGAAGCGGAGTGTTTAACGGCGAACTGGAGCATGATGTCGTCATTCAGGTGCTGGAAAACGATACCGCGATCGAACAGAAGTATTTTGACGAGCTGATCCGGGCGTTTAACGAAGCGTACCGGGATTACGGGATCACCGCCGTGGACGCCAACATGGACCAGTATCTGGATCTGGCGAACGACGGCCCTTACGGATTCGGTCCGGATGTGTTGTATCAGGCGAACGACGTCATTATGAAATATGTGGAAGGAAAGCATGTCTATCCGATCCCGGTCGAGCAGCTCGAATGTTACGATAAGATTCCGGAAGCCGCATGGAAAGCATATGAAACGGAAGTGGACGGCGAAGTCTACACCTGCGGCGTGCCGGTCAATATCCAGGCGGGAATGCTCTATTACCGCAAGGATCTGCTCCCGGAAAACTGGGAGACCGAGTGGGACGACGACGGAAACGGCGTGCCGGACATGGTCGAGTCCTGGAATGAGCTCTACGAATTTTCGATGGAGCGCCACGCGGAGGATCCTTCGAAGTACGGCTATATGAAGTCATTAAATGATATGTATTTTTCGAGCGGATTTCTGTTTTCCTACGGCGGATACATCTTCGGCGATAATAATACCAACCCGGAGGATATCGGACTTGCGGCGGGAGAAGCCGAAAAAGGCGCATGGGTGCTTGAACAGCTGGCCAGTGCGATGAACGAGGAGTGCATCGACGATACGATCACGACCAACGTTTACTCCAAGATGGCGGACGGCAGCTATTTTGCAACCATGACCACGCCGGATGTGTACACGCTGTTTCTGGATGAATTAAAGCGCGCCTACGTGGCGGAAGAGGGGCTTTCCGAAGAAGACGCGATGGCCAAAGCGGAAGAAAATCTGGTTATGACAGAACTGCCGAAGCTGCCGGAAAGCGGCGATCTGACGGAGATCAACCCGTCGCTTATCGATACCAAAGCGATGGGCGGCGTCAACGGATACGCCATCAGCGCTTACACCAAAGCGCCGAACGCCTGTCTGGCGTTTGTGGATTTTGCGACCAGCTACGAGATGATGCTGAAGCGGAACGAGCTGCTGGGAATCGCTCCGGCCAGAGAGGATGCGGCTGCGGAAACGGGCGGAATTTCCGAGATCCTTTACAACAATCTGGAAGCGGGAAATGTCGTGCTGATGCCGTCCATTACGGAAGTCGGCCAGATCTGGACGCCGGGGCAGACCTTCTTTACCGATCTGGCTATGGATGTGTTCCGGCCGGAGAACGAGAAAAAGTATCCGGATCTGGAGGCGCTGCATCAGGGACTGGAAGACGTCAGTCAGGAAATTCACGATGCGATCTTTACATTGCAGTAAAGGAGAAGAAAAATGAAGGAGAAATGGAAGCGTTTTACAGATGCCGTCCGCCAGAGCAGCTGGCGGGTGCGGCTTTCGGCGGTCGTTATGGGGAGCGGCCAGTTCCTGTACAAAAGATACGGGAAAGGGCTGATCTACTTCTTAAGCGAGATCGCGGTCATTGCGTATTTTATCATAAGGGGCGGTTCGGATCTGGCCGGGTTCTTTACGCTGGGAACCGTAAAAGGGGATGCGTGGCTGGGAACCGAAGGGGATAATTCCGTCATCATGATGCTGATGGGGATTTTTGCCTGGATCGTGCTTGCGGTCTTCCTCCTCTTGTATGTGTCGAACCTGAAAGATGCCTGGATGAGCCAGAAACTCGATGAGGCGGGCAGAGAGCAGCCGAAATTCCGGCGCGAGCTGGCGCAGCTTCTGGACCGGAAATTCTATGTGACCGTGCTGGCGCTTCCGGTTCTGGGTGTGTGCATTTTTAACATCCTGCCGATCGTGTTCATGATCCTGATCGCGTTCACGAATTATGGCGGGGCGATCGTTCCTCCGGAACTGGTTGACTGGATCGGGTTTTCCAACTTCACGAAGCTGGTTACGCTGTCGCAGTTCGCGCCGACCTTTTTTAAGATCTTAGGGTGGAACCTGATCTGGGCGGCGGCTTCCACGGCCTTGAATTATTTCGCGGGACTGGGGCTTGCGCTTCTTCTGAATAAGGACTGCGTGAAGGGAAAAGCCATCTGGAGGGCGTTCCCGATCCTCGCGTATGCGATTCCGGGATTCATCACGCTGGTTGCGTTTAAGTTCATGTTTTCCTACGGCGGGCCGATCAACCAGCTGATCGTGGACGCGGGCGGCACGGCGGTCGGCTTCCTCGGGCTGGATGCGAAGTGGACGGCGCGGCTGATCGGGCTTCTCGTAAACTGCTGGATCAGCGTTCCGTCGATCATGCTGCTGGCCACGGGGCACCTTTCCAACCGGGATATGTCGCTGTACGAGGCGGCGAAGATCGACGGCGCGACTCCGTTCCAGCAGTTCCGGAAACTGACGCTGCCGTTTATGCTCTTTGCCACAACGCCGGTCCTTCTGGGGCAGTTTATCGGAAACTTCAATAACTTCGGCATTTTCTATTTCCTGCGCGGAGGGCTTTATGTGGACGGGTATTTCCTGGCCAGCGACACGGATCTTCTGATCAACTGGCTGTACAATCTGTCCATTGACAATAATTACTACTGCATCGGAGCGGCGATCAGTCTGGTTATTTTCCTGATCACGTCGATGTTGTCTTTGATCGTTTATGTGAAATCACCGTCTTATCGAGAGGAGGATACGTTCCAATGAAAAAAAACATGCGTTTTGCAAAGATCCTGGATACCGGGGTAACGTACCTCATTCTGGCCGTTGTGGCGTTTATCTTCTTTTTTCCGTGCCTGTGGCTGATCCTGGCGTCCTTTTCCGCATCGGGGAGCATTTATTCCTTTGACGGATTTTTCCCGTCGGAATACAGTCTGGCCGCTTTTCAAAAGCTGTTTACGGACACGGCGCTGTACAATTACCCGAAGTGGTTTTTCAATACCTTGTACATCGCGGCGGGAAGCTGCGTGCTCAGCACGTTTCTGACGATCCTGACTGCTTATACGATGTCGCGCTTTACGTTCCGGATGCGCAAGCCGATCATGAAGACTACGATGGTGCTGGGAATGTTCCCTTCGTTCATGAGCATGACCGCCGTCTATCTTCTGATGACGCAGTTCGGGCTGATCAACCAGCGCTGGGGGCTGATCTTAATTTACGCGGCGGGTGCGCCGATGGGGTATCTGACGCAGAAGGGCTTTTTTGACACGATCCCGAGGGCGATCGACGAGGCCGCAAAGATCGACGGCGCGACCAATTTCCAGATCTTTACGAAGATCAACCTTCCGCTGTCCAAGCCGATCATCGTCTATACGGCGCTGACGTCGTTTACATGGCCGTGGAGCGATTTCATTCTCCCGAAGCTTCTGTTAAAGGAGCGGGACTACTATACGGTGGCAGTCGGCCTGATGGGGCTCGATGAAACGGAATTTGCCCGTTTCGCGGCGGGCAGCGTCTTTATCGCTGTGCCGATCGTGATCCTGTATTTCTTTCTGGTCCGCGATATGGTAAACGGAATGGCCTCCGGGGCGGTGAAGGGCTAGACGGGCAACGTAATCAATGCAGCAAAAAGAGACGGCGCAGAGAGTCACGAAACTTTCTGTGCCGCCTTTTTTTACATAGATTTTACCGGGGAATGGTTTTGGATTTTACATTGGCGCGGTAAGATGCTTCCTGTAAACCGAAAGCGCATGAGGTGCAAACAGAAAGAAAAGAGGGATGAAATCATGAAAAAAAGGATGTTATCACTGGTAATGGCGGCGGGGCTGCTCGCGCTTGGAGCGGCCGGATGCGGGAATGCGAAGGAAGATGCGGATGTGCCGGGCGGCGCAGATTCCCGCAGCGCGGAAGGATTGAGCGGGACGATTTCCCTGGCTGGTTCGACTTCTATGGAAAAGCTGTGCGAAGCGTTGTCCGAAAGTTTTATGGAGGAGTATCCGGATGTGACGGTAACGGTGGAATATACGGGCTCCGGCGCGGGGCTGGAGGCTCTGGCGGCGGGCAGCGTGGATATCGGAAATTCCTCCCGCAGTTTAAAGGACGAGGAGAAACAAAACGGGGCCGTGGAAAATATCGTTGCGATCGACGGGATCGCGGTGATCGTTGACAAGGAAAACAGCGTAACGGATCTTACGACGGAAGAGCTTGCAGAGATCTATCAGGGCGGGATTACGAACTGGAGCGAACTCGGCGGAGCGGATGAAGCGATCGTTGTGATCGGGCGCGAGGCGGGTTCGGGAACGCGGGATGCTTTTGAAGAGCTTCTGGAAGCGTCGGACCAGTGCCGCTATGCGCAAGAACTGGATTCTACGGGAGGCGTTCTGGCGAAGGTGGCCTCCACGCCCGGAGCGATCGGATATGTTTCGCTGGATGTCGTGGATGATTCGATCAATACAGTCGCGTTAAACGGCGTGGAACCGACCGAGGAGAACATCCTTGCGGGCAATTATCTGCTTTCGAGACCGTTTGTCATGGCGACTCAGGGGGAAGTGTCGGAACAAAGCGAACTGGTGCAGGCATGGTTTGATTACATCCATTCGAAGGAAGGGCAGGATGTGATCACATCGGCCGGACTGATCGTGAAATAGGTGCGCATATGAAAAAACAGGTGATTGAAAAATCTGCGCAGGCGCTCTTTCTGCTCTGCGCGGGTATCGCGGCGCTTGCTGTCTGTTCCATAACCGTTTATATGATCCTGAAAGGAATGCCGGCGCTTACAGAGGCCGGGATCCGGAATCTGCTGTTTGGAACGGTCTGGAAGCCGACGGCGGAAGTGCCGTCTTACGGAATCTTCTATATTATGTTAGCTTCCGTCGCAGCGACCGGCCTCGCCGTCCTGATCGGCGTTCCCATAGGGCTTTTAACGGCTGTATTTTTGTCGGAGTTTGCAGGCGGAAAACTGGGCGTCTGTCTTGGAAGCGCGGTCGAGCTTCTGGCCGCCATTCCGTCCGTGATCTACGGGCTGATCGGAATGATGGTCTTAAATCCGTTGATGTACCGGCTGGAAAAACTGATCTATGCGGGAAAAACAGACCATCAGTTTACCGGCGGTGCGAATCTGCTGTCGGCGGCGATCGTGCTTGCGGTCATGATCCTTCCGACCGTGATCAGTGTCAGCACCAGTTCCTTAAAAGCGGTAACGGACCACTTAAGGAGCGCGTCGCTGGCGCTCGGGGCGACAAAACTGCAGACGATCTTTCAGGTCGTGCTGCCGGCGGCACGATCCGGGATCCTGACCGGGATCGTGCTTGGAATCGGAAGGGCGCTGGGGGAAGCGATGGCGGTCAACATGGTTGCGGGCGGTTCCGTCAATCTGCCGCTGCCGTTTCACTCCGTCCGCACGCTGACCACGCAGATCGTCAGCGAGATGGGCTATGCCTCGGGGCTTCACAGGCGGGTATTGTTTACCGTCGGGCTTGTGCTGTACCTGTTTATCCTGGCGGTCAATCTGATCCTGTTTCGGATGCGAAAAGGCGGTGAAAAGCGGTGAGAAAAACGAAAAGAGTGCAGGAAGCCTTTCTGTACGGGCTGATCGGCCTTTGCGCAGCCTTTTCTGCGGCCATGCTTCTCGGGATCATCGGTTATGTGCTGGTAAAGGGAATCGGGGCTGTGGATCTGGAATTTCTAACCACAGTGACGTCGGTCTTGCGGGGAACGGCCGGCATTGCCGGAAATATCGTCAATACGCTTCTGATCATTCTGCTTACGATGATCATTGCGGCTCCGGTCGGGATCGGGGCGGCGGTCTATCTGAATGAGTATGCAAAACCGGGGAAGCTGGCCGCAGCCATCGAGTTTGCAACGGAGATCTTATCCGGGATCCCGTCGATTATTTTCGGGTTGTTCGGGATGATGTTTTTCGGGCAGACGCTCGGCCTTGGCTATTCCCTGCTGAGCGGTTCCCTGACGCTGATTCTGATGGTGCTTCCGTTGATCATCCGGAATACGCAGGAAGCGTTAAAGACGGTTCCGGACAGTTACCGGACGGGGGCGGCGGGGCTCGGCGCGGGAAAATGGCATACGATCCGCACGATTTTGCTTCCGTCGGCCATGCCGGGGATCATTACCGGCGTGATCCTTGCCGTTGGAAGGATCGTGGGCGAATCGGCGGCGCTTTTATTTACGGCGGGAAGCGGAAAAGCCCTGCCTAAGGGCCTGCAGGATCTGTTTCCGAAGATCTTCCGGTCGGGAGGGACGATGACCGTCCAGCTGTATCTGTCCGCGACCAGCGAGGGCGATTTTGATACGGCGTTCGGGATCGCGGTCGTGCTTCTTGTCCTTGTGCTTTTGATCAACCTGGGAACAAAACTGCTGGCAGGCCGGTTCGACAGGAACCGGGAAAGGAGGTAACCGATGAGCGGCGAAATAAACAGCGGAAAAAATGATGGCGGAAACGGCAGGATCAAGATCGCGGTACGGGACTTAAATCTGTATTACGGGGAAAACCATGCGCTGAAAGAGGTCAGCATGGATATTCATGAAAATGCGATTACTGCGTTTATCGGACCGTCGGGATGCGGAAAATCCACATTTTTAAAGACGTTAAACCGGATGAACGATCTGGTTGACGGGGTAAGGATCGAAGGAAGCGTGAAACTGGACGGTCAGGATATCTATGGAAAAGAAATGGATACTACCGTCCTTAGGAAACGGATCGGCATGGTGTTCCAGCAGCCGAACCCGTTCCCGATGAGCATTTACGATAATATTGCCTACGGCCCGCGCGTACACGGGATCAAAAACAGGGCGAAGCTGGATGAGATCGTGGAGGAAAGCTTAAGAGGAGCGGCGATCTTTGACGAGGTAAAAGACCGTTTAAAGAAATCGGCGCTGGGGCTTTCCGGCGGGCAGCAGCAGAGGCTTTGCATCGCAAGGGCGCTGGCCGTGCAGCCGGAAGTGCTTTTAATGGATGAACCGACCTCCGCACTGGATCCGATCTCTACATCAAAGATCGAGGAACTGATGGAAGAATTGAAAAAGAAGTATACAGTCGCCGTCGTGACGCACAATATGCAGCAGGCGGTCCGGGTATCGGATTATACGGCGTTTTTTCTGGTCGGAATGGTGGTGGAGTCTGCGGATACCAAAACGTTGTTTTCCTATCCGAAGAATCGGAAAACGGAAGATTATATTACCGGGCGGTTCGGCTGACCGGCGGTTGCAGAGAGCGGGAAATTGGTATAAGATTAGGAGAGCATAATGAGAAGTAAATTTGACGGACAGCTTTTTGAACTGAACAGCGAGATGATCCGGATGGGAACCATGATCGAATCCTCCATCGCGCGGGCAGTTTCGGCGCTCGGCAGAAAGGATGAGAAGCTGGCGCGGCAGATCATGGAAGGCGATATGGAGATCGACCAGTGCCAGAAAAAGATCGAAGGAATCTGTTTTAATCTGCTGATCCAGCAGCAGCCGGTCGCGGGGGATTTAAGAACGGTCACGGCGGCCATGAAGATGGTCACGGATATGGAGCGGATCGGGGATCACGCCGCGGATATTTCGGAGATGACCATTTTTATGGGGAAAAGCAGCCATGCCGCGGATTTTTCCCACATCGACCAGATGGCGTCGGAAACGGTGATGATGCTGAACTGGAGCATAGAAGCCTATGTGGAGCGGGACAGGAAGAAAGCGCAGGATGTGATCCGGCATGACGATATTGTGGATGCGCTGTTTGACAAGACGAAGCAGGACATTATCCGCCTGATCCTCGAAAATCCGAAGGACGGGGAAGAGGCGGTGGATCTTCTGCTGGTTGCAAAGTATTTTGAGCGGATCGGGGATCATGCGACGAATATCGCGGAGTGGGTGATCTACCAGCTTGATGGTGAATTTCCGGCCGGCTGACGGAATGCGTGGATGGCAGTACCGGCATCCGACGGCCGGAGTCAGATATAAACTTACGGTTATAGAGGAGAAATGACATGGCGCTGGTTTATCTTGTGGAGGATGATGAAAACATCCGGGAAATCGAAGAATTTGCCCTGAAAAATGCAGGACATAAGGTGCTGGGCTTTGCGGACGCCGGAAGCTTTTTTTCGCAGATAAAACAGCGGCTTCCGGATCTGGTGCTGCTGGATCTCATGCTGCCGGATACAAGCGGAAACGAGATCGTAAAGAAGCTTCGGGGAAACGGAAAAACCAGAAAGCTTCCGGTGATTATGGTGACAGCCAAAACGGCCGATCTGGATCTGGTGAAAGGGCTGGAGGACGGGGCGGATGATTATATCAAAAAGCCGTTTTCCGTGATGGAACTGATCTCGCGGGTGAAAGCGCTGCTGCGCAGAACGGAACCGGAGGCGGCGAAAGTGATCCGGCTGGATGATCTGGCGCTGAACCGGGAAAAACATGAAGTTACGGTGGACGGGGCGGCAGTCGACCTGACGTTTAAAGAATATGAGCTGCTTGCCTATCTGCTGCTCAATCAGGGAATTGTTCTGGAAAGAAGCAGCATTATGGAAAATGTCTGGGGGAGCCTCTACGAGGGGGAGTCAAGGACGCTTGACATGCATATCCGGACATTAAGGCAGAAACTTGGAACTTACGGCGGCAGGATCAGAACCGTCAGAAATGTAGGGTATGTGATCGAATGAAACGGAAGATCAACGCAAGGCTGCTTTTGATCGCGCTCTTAGTCATGGCCGCGGCAACGGGCAGCACGACAATTGCATATTACCGCATGTTCCGGGAGCGGGTGAGAAATGACCTTAAGGTCAGCGCGGAGCTTTTAAAGGATACGCATTATTTTGATCCGGCGGATACCGCTGCAGCGGATGCCGGTGCGGGGAAAATCGATTTTTCTGCGGATATGGAGGAACTGCGCATCACATGGATCGGCGCGGACGGAACCGTCCTTTATGACAACGATCAGGCGGCCGGAAAACTGCAAAACCATGCAGACCGCCCGGAGATCCGGCAGGCGTTTGCCAAAGGGGAAGGAGAGTCGGTCCGCCGGTCGGATACGATGAATAAAAACACGTTTTATTATGCGCTGCTTCTGGATAACGGAACGGTGCTGCGGGTGTCCGCGGAAGCGGAAAGCATCTGGTCCGTCTTTTTGACCGCGGCGCCATTGATCGCGGTTCTTTTGCTGTTTACCGTCGCACTGTCCGTTGCGCTTTCCCATATGCTGACCGTCCAGCTGATCCGGCCGATCGAGCGGATGGCGGAAAACATCGGGGATGCGGCGTTAGAACCGCCTTACCGGGAACTGGCGCCGTTTGCCGATATGATCCGCAGGCAGCATGAGGATATCTTATCCGCGGCAAAAGCAAGGCAGGATTTTACGGCGAATGTATCCCATGAACTGAAGACGCCGCTGACCGCAGTCTCCGGTTATGCGGAGCTGATCGACAGCGGAATGGCGGATCAGAAGCAGGAGCGGCATTTCATCCGGGAGATCCGGAAAAATGCGGACCGGCTCCTCGTTCTGATCGACGATATCATCCGCCTTTCGGAACTGGACCGGAGCCCGAAGGAACCGGCCTTTGAAGCGCTGGATCTGTATGATGCCGCGGCGGAATGCTTAGAGGCGCTGAAGGTGAGCGCCCGGAAACGGCAGGTTGCGCTTCATTTTTCCGGCGGGCATTGCATCATCCGCGGGAACCGGGAGATGATCCGGGAACTGATCGACAATCTGGTGCAGAATGCGATCCGCTATAACCGGGAAAACGGTTCCGTCTGGGTGGAGGCTGCGGGAGGAGATTCCCCGCGGCTGATCGTAAAGGACAATGGGATCGGGATTCCGGAAGCAGACTGCCAGCGGGTTTTTGAGCGGTTTTACCGGGTGGATAAAAGCCGTTCCAAAGAGACCGGGGGAACCGGCCTCGGCCTTGCCATCGTCAAGCATATTGTAGAAATCCACGGTGCAAAGATCGAACTGAAAAGCGAAGAAGGGAAAGGAACGGAGGTTGCCGTATTTTTCTAAGAAGGCCGGTTTCTTGCTCCCGACTTGCAATTCACCGCCGGTTTTTTGCAGCAAAACGAACCGGCATATTTCAGCTTGCAAAATCCGTCACATGTAGTACAATAAACTATGTAACAGAAAAACAAAAACTAAATCACACGGTTTACTGTATGAGAAAATAAGAGGGGAGAAATTTATGTATCAGATCATCAGTGACGGATCATGCGATCTGCCGGAGCAGCTGGCGAAAGACAAGGGCGTGGAGGTCGTCCCGTTTTACGTTTCTTTCGACGAAAAGACTTATTATAAGGAAATCAGCGAAATGCCGATTCGGAAATTTTATGATTTGATGGTGGAGCAGGAGAATGTTGTTTTTCCCAGATCATCGCTTCCATCGATCGAAGATTACATGGTTTCTTTTGAAAAATATGTGAAGCAGGGGATTCCGGTCATCTGCATCTGCATCACCGTGAAGTTCAGCGGTTCCTATCAGGCGGCGATGAGCGCGAAGGATATTCTGCTGGAGACGTATCCGGATGCGAAGATCGAAGTCATCGATTCGATGGTGGATACCGTTCTGCAGGGCATGTATGTTCTGGAAGCGGTCAGGCTGAGAGATCAGGGCGTGTCGTATGAGGAAGCCGTCCAGCGTCTTTTAGACATCCGGGAGAGCGGCAGGATCTTTTTTACGGTCGGAAATGTAGAGTACTTAAAGCACGGCGGGCGGATCGGGAAGCTGTCCGGCCTTGCAGCCTCCGTACTGGGGATCCGGCCGCTGATCACGCTGAAGGAAGGCGAGATCTTCCCGTCCGGGATTTCAAGAGCCCGCCGCAAATCCCTGGAATCCGTGATGAAGCTGCTGGATACCCATATCAAATCCCTGCAGGCCGCCGGAGAGGACATGGCGGATTATGTGGTGGATGTGGGATACGGCTATGACATCCCGGAAGCGGAGGAGTTTCTCGGAAAATTGAAAGAGCGTTTCCGCGGCGTTCTGGATGTGGATCAGATTCAGATGTATCAGATCGGAGCCGGAATCGCCGTTCACACCGGCCCGTATCCGCTTGGGATCGGTTTCTTAAAAAAAGCATAAGGGATGTGCAGCTTTTCCTATTGCCGGAAGATCATTTCGATCCCGAATCCGCTCTCATAGGGAATTTCCCTGCTGAGGCGCACCGTAACGCACAGCTTCTGTCCGTATTTTCGGACAAGATAAAGCCCCATTCCGGTCGCATTCTGCTGGTTCGGACGGCTGCCCGTAAATCCCTTGTCAAAGAGAAACGGTTCATCTTCCAAAGCCGCTCCGGCGCCGTTGTTGCAGAGGAGCAGGGAAACGCTGCCGTCTGCTTCGCGGATCCCTGCCGAAATCTTCCCGTCTTTGGGATCCGCATACTTGACGGCATTGGACAAAAGCTGGGACAGCATGAACGAAACGATCTTCGGATCGGAATCCACTTCGGCCGGGTTTAAGGAAAGCGCGGCCGAAATATGTTTTTCCTTCAGAAACGGCTCATATTCCGAGAAGATTTCCCGGACGCACTCATCTAAGGAAAAACGCTGGAAACGGATATCCGGGTGGTCCGCCTGCAGCCGCGCGTAATATAAGATCCGCTCCACATCCTGGCTCAGCTGATGCTGTACATACGAAAGCCGCGTGTAAAGATAGGGCGGGATCTCGTCTTTGTGGTTTTCAAGAAGCATGGTGGAAAGCGCCAGCGGCGTTTTCGCCTCGTGAACCCAGCCCTCGATGTAGCTGCGGTATTCCGCCAGCCCGACGGTCTTTTCATTCGCCAGCGCCTGCAGGGAGAGAACCTGATGGCAGAGGGCGGCGGCGGTTTTACTGCCGTTAAAGTGCGCCAGAAGTTCCGCGCAGTTTTGTTCGTCCGGTGTTTCGAAAAAGCGAGAGAGAAGCGCCGCGTCTTTTCTGCTGCTGCGGTATTCCGCGTAAATCCCCGCCGCCAGCGAAATGACGGTAAACAGGAACAGAAACAGCGTCAGATACCAAAACGCTTCCGGGCGCAGGATCCATACGGCAAAGAGTGCCGCCGCATCCGTCAGCAGAAACAAAAGCAGCCAGTGGGCGGCGCGTTTGATCAGAAATCTCATAGTTCCTCCAATTCTAAGACATACCCTTTTCCCCGGATATTCTGCACGGCGTCTCCGAGTCCGATTTTTGCGAGGCTTTTCCGCAGGCGGCTCATATTGACCTGAAGGATATTTTCATCGACAAATTCCTCCGTATTCCAGACAGCGGAAAAAAGTTCGTCTTTCCCGGCGATATCCGGGCAGCGTTCCATCAAGAGCTTTAAGATTTTTCCTTCGGTTTCCGGCAGAAGCAGCACGCGGTCCCGGTAAGCCAGTTTATAGGTGTCCGTGTCTAAGGACAGGGAACCGGCGGTCAGGATCGAGCGGAAGCGGTTCCAGGTCCGAAGCAGCCGTTCGGTTCTTGCCAGAAGACGGTTCGGATGGCAGGGCTTCGTGAGAAAATCGTCGGCCCCGAGACCGAGCGCGTGCAGTTCATCGGCAAGCGTATCGCGCGCCGTTAAGATCAGGATCGGGAAGGAAGCGCGAAGCTTCATGCTTTTGCACAGGTCGTACCCGGATTTTCCCGGAAGATTCACATCCAGCACGACAAGATCCGGGGCAAGCGCCGCGATCTCGGCTTCCACCGCTTCAAAAGAAGCGGGGGAAACAGCCTCGTAGCCTGCTTTCCGGAACGTATGGAGCAGTTCTTCCCGCAGATAATCGTCGTCTTCCACAACTGCGATCCGATACATGGGTATCACCTCCGGTCGGCGGAGGCCAGCCGGCTGATCTCACGGCAGGCCGTCCGCTTCACAATACAGATATAAAGCGTTTCCAGTCCGGCGAAAACGATCAGCGCCGCGATGGAAAGCAGGATGGTTGTTACCGGCGATACGCCCATCGGCAGCTTCGCAAAGCTGGTAAACATGGAAAAAACAGCCGCCGTACCGCTGGCGAGCGCCGGAATCAGCACCAGCAGGAAATAAAGATCGATCTGTTTTTTTACCGAACGGCGCATGGAGGGCAGATCCGCGCCCAGCATCGCAAGCGTCTCATAGCGGTGCCGGGTACGCCGCTGGCCGATCAGGTATTTCATCCCGATGACCGTGTTAGCAATCAGTCCGAACAGCACGCCGAGATAGATCGTCAGATAACTTGCCGCGACCGTGTAAAAAAGGTTCCGGCCGATCCCGCCGAGGTAGCTGTCGTATTCGATCCCGCTTGCGGCAAACAGGGCATCCGCCTCCCGGACGGCCTGCATCAGCCCGGATTTTTCCGTCACGTCGTCGCTAAGCCGCACATTTCGGCAGTACGGTTCTTCTTCGCGGGCAAGCTGCGGGTACAGCTCATCCGGCACGATCAGCCCCAGGGAAAGGGTGATGGCCCGGTCTGCAACGACATTGTCGCAGTAAAGCACGGGCAGGAGCGCATGGGCGGTTCCGTCAATGCCGATCGAAATGTTTTCCTTCAGTGCCTGTTGTACCGCCGTGCCGAAATCACCGTCGCTTGCAGTCGAAGAATAGAGTGCGGCCTCTCCGCCGGACAGATGGAGCGTTTTTCGGCCAAGCCCCGTCAGGATCCTGTTGTAGGAGCTTTCCGCGATCACATAGTCAATATGAAGGGATTCGATGATCGGCTCCGTTCCTTCGATCCGGGAAAGAGCCTCTTTTAATTCCCCGATATCAAAAGCATGTTCCTGATCTGCGAAATACCCGTCTTTGATCATCGAAAGGTAAAGCGGATAGCTTTCCCCGGTCATCTTTTGGATTTCCTCCTGCGCCAGTACCGCGTCGATCTGCGCATCCTCCCCGAAAAGGGAAAAATCCACGCTGCGGCTGGCGGTGGAGCGGGCCATTCCCATAGCGATGCCGAAAGAAATACAGGCCAGCGCCGTCATCAGAAGCAGCGAAGAAACGGCCAGCGCCTTGTTCTGGGAAAGGACATTTTCCTGTACCTGCCTTGCCGTAAAAGTTGAAAGCCCCGCCGCATCGGGCGCTTTTTGGCGGATGAAAAGCCCCAGAAAGCCGCCGAGCCCGCGGTACAAAAGAAACGTGCCGGTGATCCCGCAAAGGAGAATGGCTGGCGGAACGGCAAGCTCCAGCGTCCGCAGCCGGAACAGTCCGAGGCCGTATGCGGTCAGCAGAAGCGCAAGTCCCGCGCCAAAAAAGAGCGTGCTTTTTCCGGCGGAAGGAACAGCTTGTT
This sequence comes from uncultured Lachnospiraceae bacterium, assembly GCA_947593655.1. Classification (GTDB taxonomy): domain Bacteria; phylum Bacillota; class Clostridia; order Lachnospirales; family Lachnospiraceae; genus Roseburia. The sequence continues at coordinate 24,044 of CANQDS010000028.1, forward strand.
TTCGGATCTCTCCGGAGCGGAAGAAATCCACCGGTTCCGTCCGTCCGAGGCTGATGCAGATGATCAGCATCGAGAAAAGCTGCACGAGGACAAAACCGCACACCGTCCACAAAAACGCACCCGGCGAGAAGGAAAACCGGTGGCCGATGATCCCGAGCCCTGTGAGCTTTGCCGTGGCAAGGCTGATTCCTTCGGTCAGAAACAGCGCGGCGGGAAGGCCGATGAGCAGGGAAACCATGCTGCTCCACAGCGTTTCGCAAAAAAGCATCCCGAACAGGCGGCTTCGTTTCATTCCCAGCATCAGGTACAGTCCGAGCTCCCGCCTGCGGCTGTCGGTCTGGTAGCGGCAGGCAAAATAGACCAGAAAAAATACGAAGAACAGGGAAACTGCGTATACAACAGGAAGCATCTGCATCAGTTTTCGCACCGCGTCGCTCTCGATCGTGTTGAGAAACTGCACCACATCCTGACGTCCGAGGGAGAGGAGCGTATAAAATGCGATGATGGCGGTTACGAGGGAACCGAAAAATAATCCGTTCCCTTTCCGGTTTCTGGCGGCGCTGCGCCGGATCTGCTTAAAGAACATTTGCGCTCCCTCCTCCCAGCTGTGCCATAACCGTGACGATGCGTTCGTAAAATTCTGCCGCCGATTCGTGCTCCGGGTTCCGGCGCAGTTCGTGGAAAAGCTGGCCGTCCTGGATAAAGAGGATCCGTGAGCAGCAGCTTGCGGCGTTTGCGTCATGCGTCACCATCATGATCGTTTTGTTCTGCGTCCGGTTGATCGTTGTCAGTTTATCCAGCAGGATTCTGGAATTCCGGGAGTCGAGCGCGCCCGTCGGTTCGTCCGCGAGCAGGATATCGGGATCGGAGATCAGCGCCCTTGCCGCTGCTGCCCGCTGTTTCTGTCCGCCGGACATCTGCGACGGGAATTTATCCAGAACCGGAACGATGTCCAGAAGGGAAGCGGCCGCCTGGATCCGGGACTTGGCCTGTTTTTCCGTGATGCCGTGCAGCGCCAGCGGAAGCATGATGTTTTCCCTTGCGGTCAGGTTGTCGAGCAGTTCAAATTCCTGAAACAGGTATCCGATCTCCCTGCCGCGGTAATCCGCCAGTTTTCCGCCCCGGAAGCCGGAAATATCCTGCCCCCGGAGAAGGATCTTCCCCGATGTGGGTTTTAGCATGGTGGCAATGCAGTTGAGCAGCGTGGTTTTTCCGGAGCCGCTGGCTCCCATGATCCCTAAAAATTCTCCTTCCAGCACGCGGAAAGAAATGCCTTTTAAGGCTTCGGTCTGGTTTTCGCCTCTGCCGTAGGTTTTTGTAAGGCTTTCCACCTGTAAAATATCATTGTTTGCGTTCATTTTGTAAGGTTCCTCCTTCCTTTTCTGCCGCTATTCTATCAAAGGAAGGCGCAGAGCACCACTTACAGATGCTGTAAGGTTATTTTTTTCAGCATCCGGGTTCTTTCAGGAAATCAGCCGCCTGTTCCTTGTTTTCCGGCAGGGCGGAAAGAAAAATGACCGTGTTTCCCACCCGGATTTTGGCCGCGTACACGGAAGCGGTTTCTTTAGGATACAGATCGTGATTCAGCCCGGCAAAAATTGAAACGACAGGAAAAGAGCGCCGAGGGCAAGGACGATCACGGCAATCCGGATCCCGAGCGCGGCGGCGGGATTTCGGAGTCTGTCAGCCGGTACTTCTTCCGGTCGGACGTATTCTTCCGGCGGCAGGATCTCTTCCTCCACAGGCTGTCCTTTTCTCCGGATCCACCCGATCAGCGCCCAGAGGCCGGAAAGAAAGAATCCGATTACGGTAAAAACCGCACCGGCCGCAAGGAATACGATCAGATTGCCGATGTCAGGGGCGAGGATATCGGTGGAATTTTCGGGGGCGTCCGGATCGTATTTGATGGAAACGGTGTCCCCTAAGAGAAGCGGTTCGCTCCGGTTATACAGGGTATCCGAATAAAAATTTCCGTTTACTTCATATTGATAAGTAATATCATATACCGTATGGCTGGAATGGTGCCTTCCGGAACTCTCCACGCGGCTGGAAAGATCAACAACTTCTGCGGCCGCAAAAGTCCAGTCCGTCTGCCTGTGCTGATCGATGTAATTCCATACGCCGGTCCCCATCAAACGTAGCCCGGAAACGAAGCAGATCATTCCCATGAGCCGGATCGCAATTGTAAAAACAGTGCCGGAAATCGTGCGTTTTTTCATGATCCCTCTCCCTTTCTGCCGGAAAATTTATTTTCTAAATTATAGCATGGAACGATGGCTTTTTCCAGAACGTTTCCGAACGGTGTTGAATAGCAATAAAAAGTGTAACAGTTCAGCTTAGGACTTTGCACTTGCTGCAAAGTCCGTAAGAACGTGTAAATTTTGCCGAGTGGGAATCCGGCTCTTTGCCGAAGACAAACTTGAAATGAGCCGGATTCTGTAACTGTGAAGCGGAAGGCTGAACTGTTACTAAAAAGTTGGAAAAGTTGTGATTTTCATCTTGACAATTGCATTTTTGTATTGTATATTAAAGCAGTTGATGCAGTAATTTTTCTGCTTGACGATGCTGTCTTGGCGCAGTCGGTAGCGCGTCGCCTTGGTAAGGCGGAGGTCGGGGGTTCAAGTCCCCTAGACAGCTCTTGTAATGGAATCGGATCTATGAAAGAATGCGCGGGAGCGCATTTTTTCTTCACCATTTCCGAGTGCTTTTTGAAAGAATAGATTTATTTAAACTGGAGATATTCAGCAGATCGCGGGCAGGAAAATCCCTGCAGAATCCCGGACAATATGGATTTTATAACAGAAGAAGGCATAGAAAAATGGCTTTCATTTCTAAATGGAGAGTATTTCGTTTGGGGTGTATTTTTAGAGAAACGAAGGATTTTCAGAACTTTAGAGCGAGCGGTTTTGCGGGAACAGAGCGGCATTTGCGACAGAAATCATGAAAGTGCGGAAGTTGTAACTAAGAACAAAAAAACAAGTAGAAAAAAGGGGGATCAATTTGGAAGTGAAAGAAAGTACGGAAGAAAGGAAGCAGGAACCATTGAATGATATCTATGACCGGATGTTTAAGAAGGTGCTCACCTTATCCGGCCGGGCCGTGACATCTTTTATCAACGGCC
>CANQDS010000029.1 GCA_947593655.1 uncultured Lachnospiraceae bacterium
CATCCACTTTGGAGTGGGTGCTTTCCTTTTCTGATAACACTATACCATACTTCACGCATACATTCAACAACAATTTTTATTCTAGTAAACACATTGCCTCGGATGTCCAGTATTTTGAGCAGTTATCCGTTAAATTCCGCCGATGTTGAGAAAACAAAAGGATTGTCAAGCGCTTTTTTGCTTGACAATCCAAGTAACAATTCAATCTTTGCATTACTGTGCGGTCATCGCATCAATATCGATGAGCAATCCTTCCAGCTTCGCAATATCCGATTCGCTCGGCTGATAAACATTATCTTCGAGCTCGATCGTAATCGTCGTGGACTGGGTATCGCCGTAAGACGGGCTTGCCAGAGCCGTATCCAGCTGGTTCTTTAACAGCTCATAAAGCTTGTTCATCATTTCCGTCTCATCGACCTCTCCGCCATCTGCGATCACTTCCGCCTGATATGCTTCTACATCGCTCATCCATGCGTCGTAAGCCGATCCGAATACCTGCAGCTGCTCGTATTCTACGGTAACGACATAAGAACCGTCGCTCTGCTTCTCCGCGTCGCCGACCGTATACTTGACATTCTTGAACAGGTTCTTGAATGTCTCTTCATAACCGGTCTTCAGATCATCGCTCACAGATGCTCCGCTCAATGCCGCGCTGACCTCTGCGTCGATTCCCTCAACATACAGTTCCTCGGCTTCTTCCGCCGTGCCGATCTTCTGATCGACAAAATCCTTAGAGTCATTCTTGTAGGAATTGTCCAGCAGCGCTTTCAGATACGCGCTTGCATCAAAGGAACTGCCGCATCCGCTAAGAAGTCCCACAACAAGCGTACATGCCAGAAGCAGAGCCGCCTTCTTCATTGCTTTCATTGTCTTCATCTTCAATCTCCCCCCCTCAAATAAAATTTGTCTTTTGAATGACACCTCACTAATTTAACAGAAGTGCAAACGATTGTCAAGAGCTATTTCTGCTCCTCCGGAATAAACCGGCGCTCCCTGTTAATACTGTGCTTCGGAACCGCCTCTTTCGCCTCCACGCAGAACTGCTCCTGCGAATTGACCAGCTGTTTCCCGCGCTTATCGATCTTTTCATAAGAGCCGTCCGGATTCAAGATCCGCGCCTTCACATTGTCGGCCAGCTCGGTCTCCAGAATATGGAACGCTTTTTCCTTCAATTCCTCTTCGAGGACCGGGAAGATGATCTCCACGCGGCGGTCTAGGTTCCGCGGCATCCAGTCCGCGCTTCCCATATAGATCTCCGGCTCTCCCCCGTTTTCAAAGTAAAAGATGCGGCTGTGCTCCAGAAAGTTTCCGACGATGGAGCGCACCGTAATATTCTCGCTCACCTGCGGGATCCCCGTCTTTAAACAGCAGATTCCCCGCACGATCAGATCGATCTTTACGCCTTTCGCCGAGGCTTCGTACAAAGCGGCGATGATCTCCCTGTCGCAGAGGGAATTCATCTTCGCGATGATATGCGCCTCTTTTCCCGCTTCCGCGCAGCGCGCCTCCCGCCGGATGAAGCCTAAGAATTTATTCCGCAGCCAGTACGGCGCGAGAACCAGCTCGTTCCACGAGCGCGGCTCGGAATAGCCCGAAAGCATGTTAAAGACTGCCGTCGCATCTTCGCCGATGGCTTCCTTGCAGGTAAAGATCCCGCAGTCCGTATAGAGCTTCGCCGTCGAATCGTTGTAATTTCCCGTTCCGAGATGCACATAGCGGCGGATGCCCTCTTCCTCCCTGCGGACGACGAGCGCGATCTTGCTGTGCGTCTTTAAGCCCACCAGACCGTAGATGACATGGCAGCCCGCCTGTTCCAGCTTCTTGGCCCAGACGATGTTATGCTCCTCGTCAAAACGCGCTTTCAGCTCCACCAGAACCGTGACCTGCTTGCCGTTTTCCGCGGCCTGCGAAAGGGAGCTTACGATCGGGGAATTGCCGCTGACGCGGTAAAGCGTCTGCTTGATCGCCAGCACGTCCGGATCCACGGACGCCTGCCGGATGAAATCCACGACCGGTTCAAACGTTTCATACGGATGGTGCAGAAAAATATCGCCTTTGCGGATCGCGGCAAAGATGTCGCTGCCCGGCTCGATCTCCGGGACGCGCTGCGGCACATACGCCTGATAGCGCAGCCTGTCGTAGCCCTCGATCCCGTACATTTTCATCAGAAAAGTCAGATCGATCGGCCCCGCAATACGGAAAATGTCCTCTTCCGCCACCTTCAATTCCGACCGCAGAAAACGCAGCAGCTTTTTATCCATTTTATCTTCGACTTCCAGACGGATGACCTCGCCCCACTGGCGCATTTTCAGCTTATTCTGGATCTCTTTAAGAAGATCCGGCGCCTCGTCCTCATCGATGGTCAGATCGGCGTTTCTCATGATCCGGTACGGATAAGCGCACAGGACTTTGTAATTCGAAAACAGGCGGTCGATGTTGCGCTCGATGATCTGCTCTAAAAGGATAAACGTCATCGCACCTTCCGGATCCGGAATCCGTACCAGCCGGGAAAGCACGCTCGGCACCTGGACCGTCGCAAAGACCGTTTCTTTTTTCTTCGACTGCTTATTCAAAAGCAGCGCCGCGATGTTTAACGTTTTGTTGCGGATCAGCGGAAACGGGCGGGAAGAGTCCACCGCCATCGGAGTCAGGACCGGATATACGCTTTCCATGAAATAGCGGTCCACAAATTCCGCCTGCTCTTCCGTCAGTTCTTCATGCGCGTCCAGAATCGAGATTCCCTCTTTTTTCAGAAGCGGGATCAGCGAACGCATATAAGTGCTGTACTGCGCCTCCACCAGCTCCCTTGTCGCCTGATTGACCGCGGCCAGCTGCTCGGGCGCCGTCATTCCCGCAATATCTTTCTTCGTATAATTCGCATGTACCAGATCTTTTAACGACGCTACCCGGACCATGAAAAATTCATCCAGATTGGAAGACGTGATACTGACGAATTTCAGCCGTTCCAACAGCGGGATGTTCTTATCCCTGGCCTCGCTTAGCACGCGCTGGTCAAACCTGAGCCAGCTTAATTCCCGGTTCTCGTAATATTCCGGATTTTCATAATTCATTCTGCCTTCCATGATGATTTCCCCTCCTACTTATTGGTAACTGTAAACCCGTTTTTCTTTCAGTACCGGCTTCAAACTGAATACATGCTCAAAATAGGCCGTTTTGGAAACAAACAGCGCCTGTTCCAATGAAATATCCTCCAGCGATTCCACGGTGATCACCAGCTCTTTTCCTTTGAGGGAAATGCGCAGATCGTGGAATTTCTGCCGGTGGCTCTGATCCAGCGCATTCGCGACGCATAAGATCGCGGAAAGCTTGGCGACGACCAGATAACTGTCCTGATCGATCCGGTCGGAAACGTCTTCGTAGCTGTCCAGCGGCAGATTGTGGTAAAGCACGGTCATCGCGACGATCTCCCGCTCCAGATGGGAAAGCCCCATGATCTCCGACGAAAGGATCACTTCATAGGTGCATCGGGCGCTGTTTGCCATGCTGACATACTTCCCGCAGTCGTGCAGGATCGTCGCCACTTCTAAGAGCAGCCGGTGCCGCTTATTCAGGCCGTGGCTCTTTTTCATTGTATCGAAGATCTTCGCGGACAATTTCGAAAGAGCCTCGATATGCGGAGAAAAACAGTGGAACCGCCGGGAAAGATTCTGTGCTGCCGAGATAATATCCGCGTCAAAATCATGGGTTTCCTTCACCAGCCGGTTCTTCCGCGCATAATCATAAGCGATCCCGTCGCTGATGCTGACGCCCGGAACCCACACTTTTTCCGAGCGCATGACCTGTACCAGCGATTTAAACAGCAGAAGCGCCGGAACGATCAGCGGATCGCTGTCGCTGGAAAGATTCAGTTCCTGCGAGATCTCCTCTACGGTTTTTTTCAGGAGCTTCTCCGTGTATTTGATGAATTTCTCCGATTTTACGACGTTTCCGTCTTCTTTCTTGTCCATGCTGCGCATCAGGTTTTCGCAGTAATCGCTCATGACGATGACATGATCCACGCTTTCTTCGGCGTACAGGGAGGAAAAAACCTCCAGTTTCTTATCGATGTACTCCTGGATCTGCATTTCGTACATCCGCAGCGACTGCCCGTTTGCATAGAGCAGTTCCCGCAGACGCACCGTCCCGATGTCCAGATGCTGGGTTGTGATCAGGCTTCCCTCCCGAAAGATCGTGATCTGGATGCCCGAACCGCCCACGTCCACGACCGCGGCTGATGTTTCGATCATCGTTTCAAACTGCGGGCGCCCCGCCACGGACTGGTAGGTCATGAAACGGTATTCCGAATTGCTGATGACCTTGATCTTAAAGCCGGTGCGGATCAGAACCTGATCGATCACAAAGAGTTCGTTCTGCGCATCCCGCAGGACCGCCGCGGCATACACTTCGTAAGCGTCCACGCGGTAGGTATCCATGATGGTGGAAAAACGGGACAGGGTATCGCAGAGCCCGTCCACCATCTCATAGCCGAGCGCGCCCCTCTGGTAAACGTCCCGCCCCAGATCCAGCCGGGAACGGATGTAATCGATCTCGTGGAGCTTCTTTTTTGCGGAAAGTTCAAACACTTTCAGGCTCACTTCATAGGAGCCGATATAAATAGATGCAAATGTCTGCGCTGTCATGAAAACACCTCTTATTTTCTTAATAAGTTCCTAAAATCCGGAGCGAAAGAGCCTCCTCTTTTAATCCCAGCAATGCGTTCTGCACGGCCGTATCGTCAAATCTTCCTTCAAAATCAATGAAAAAACGGTATTCCCAGTTGCGGTCCTTCACCGGGCGCGACTGGATGTTCGTCATGTTCAGATCGTTATAGATAAAATGGGAAAGCATCCGGTAAAGCGAACCGCTTTCGTGCGGCAGTTCAAAGCAGATGCTGATCTTTGCCGCTTTCGGGCTGTAGATCTTCTTCCCGCTTACGATAATAAAACGCGTGGAATTATTCGGATTGTTCTGGATCGAACGGTCAAGCACTTTCAGCCCGTAGATATCGGCGGTAATGCTGCTTGCGATCGCCGCCTGTGCGGGATCGTTCTCCTCGCAGACTTTCTTTGCCGCCATCGCCGTATTTTTCAGGCTGATCTTCTCCCAGTTCCGGTGCTCCTCCAGATAGGAGCTGCACTGCATCAGCGCCTGCGGATGGGAATATACGCAGCGGATCCCGTCTGCATCAGCGCCGTCAAGCCCTAACAGCGCATGGTCGATCTTAATGATCTGCTCGCCCACGATGTAGTTGTCGTATTCCACTAAAAGATCGTAATTCTGCGATACGATCCCGGCGGAGGAATTTTCGATCGGAAGGACGGCAAAGTCCGCCTCCCCGTTCCGGATCGCTTCCATCGCGTCTTTCCAGGTGTCCACATGATAGCTGCTGCACTCCGTCCCGAAATACGCGATCAGCGCCTGCTGGCTGTACGCCCCTTCCACCCCCTGGAATACGATCCGGGTGTCGGAAGAAACCGCAAGGTCTTCCGGCGCAAAACCCAGATCTTCCATGATCCCGTGCTCGCGCAGCAGCTGGTACTGGCGTTTGCGGCTCATCGACATGATCTGGTCGAACAGCTCGCGGATCCCCTTTCTCGTAAATTCCGAATGCGCGCCCCCGGAAAGCGTCTGCAGTTTCGCCTGCTCCCGCTCTTTGTCAAAGACCTTCTTCCCGGTCCGGATCTTATATTCCGCAACCGACTCTGAAACTTCCATCCGCTCTTCGTAAAGCGCCGCGATCTGCGCGTCGATCCGGTCGATCTTCTCTCTTAATTCCAGTAAATCTTTCATGTTTTCCCCCATTATTCTGCGGTTTTACGCCCCGAAATCAAACAGCGACAGCTGGTTGGATTCCGGCAGCTTTCCCAAAAGCCCCAGATCGTCCATCATATCCACCGACGTCTTGGAAACTTTGGTCCGTTCGCGGAAATCGTCTTTTGATAAAAACGCCCCGTCTTTGGCCGCTTCCGCGATGGAAACCGCGGCGGTGTCGCCGAGTCCGTCGATCGTGTTGATCGCGGGCATCAGTTTTCCGTCGATGATCTGGAAGCGGTGCGGCAGCGCCGTATAGATGTCCAACGGCAGGAAATCAAATCCCCGCGCATACATCTCCTGCACGATCCGCATATCCTTATAAGTGTCCGCCTCCCGGTTGGTAAGGCTGTCCTTGCGCTTCCGGTAGTCCGCCATATGCATTTCCAGCCGGTCGCGCCCCTGGCACATCAGTTCATAGTTAAAGCTGTTGGCCCGCACCGAAAAATACGCCGCATAATACGCCAGAGGATAAAAAACCTTGCAGTAGGCGATCCGCCACGCCATCATGACGTAAGCGGCGGCGTGGGCCTTCGGGAACATGTACTTGATCTTCTTGCAGGACCAGATGTACCAGTCCGGAACGCCGTGCTCGATCATGTCTTTTTCCCATTCCGGCTTTAAGCCCTTGCCCTTGCGGACGGATTCCATGATCGTAAAGGATTCCTCGCTGTCAAGCCCCATCCCGATCAGATAGATCATGATATCGTCGCGGGTGCAGATCGCGGTGGAGATCGTCGCCTTCCCTTCCTGAATCAGCGTCTGGGCATTTCCCAGCCACACATCCGTTCCGTGGGAAAGCCCTGCGATCCGGATCAGATCCGAAAACTCCTTCGGCTTGGTGTCCAGAAGCATTCCCATCGCAAAATCGGTGCCGAATTCCGGGATCCCGAGCGCCCCGAGCTGGCAGCCGCCGATGTCGTCCGGCGTGATCCCGAGCGCGGACGTATTCTGGAACAGCGACATGACTTCCTTGTTATCCAGCGGGATCTTCGTCGGATCGATTCCCGTCAGATCCTGAAGCACACGGATCATAGTCGGATCATCGTGCCCGAGGATATCCAGCTTCAAGAGGTTGTGGTCGATGGAATGGTAATCAAAATGCGTCGTGATGATATCGACCGTCATATCGTTCGCCGGATGCTGCACCGGCGTAAACGTATCGATCTGCTCTCCCATCGGCAGTACGATGATCCCGCCCGGATGCTGCCCGGTGGTTCTGCGCACGCCGACGCAGCCGGCGGCGATCCGCTCGATCTCGCAGCGCCGCTTGTGGACGCCGCTTTCCTCGTAATAACGTTTCACATATCCAAACGCGGTCTTATCGGCCAGCGTGCCGATCGTTCCCGCCTTAAACGTCTGTCCTTCCCCGAAAATCACTTCGGTGTATTTATGCGCCTTACTCTGGTATTCGCCGGAAAAATTCAAATCGATATCCGGCTCCTTGTTTCCTTTAAAACCGAGGAACGTCTCAAACGGAATATCAAAGCCCTCTTTTTTCAGCGGGCTTCCGCACTTTGGGCAGACACGATCCGGCATATCGCAGCCGCTCCGCCCGGAAAAGGATTTCACCAGTTCCGAATCAAAATCGCTGTAGCGGCAGTTTTCGCACAGGTAATGCGCATGGAGCGGATTGACCTCCGTGATGCCCGCCATCGTCGCTACGAACGAGCTTCCGACCGAACCGCGCGAGCCGACCAGATAGCCGTCCTCATTGGACTTCCACACGAGCTTCTGCGCAATAATATACATCACGGCATAGCCGTTGGAAATAATGGAATTCAGTTCCCGCTCCAGCCGTTCCTGCACGATCGGCGGAAGCGGATCGCCGTACATTTTGTAGGCTTTCTTATAGCAGATATCGCGCAGCATCTGATCGGAATTTTCGATCACCGGCGGGCATTTGTCCGGACGCACCGGCGAGATGCGCTCGCACATGTCCGCGATCCGGTTCGGATTGGTAATGACGACTTCTTCCGCCTTTTCACTGCCGAGATAGGAAAATTCCTCCAGCATCTCTTCCGTGGTGCGCAGATAAAGCGGCGCCTGCATATCCGCATCGTTGTAGCCGTAGCCGGACATGATGATGCGGCGGTAAATTTCATCCTCCGGATCCAGAAAATGCACGTCGCAGGTCGCTACGACCGGCTTCTGGAAGCTTTCTCCCAGCCGGACGATCGTCCGGTTGATCTCCCTTAACTCTTCTTCGGAAGCCAAGACCGGATCGTCCCCGCGCAGCATGAATCCATTATTTCCCAGCGGCTGGATTTCCAGATAATCGTAAAACGAAACAAGCCGTGCGATCTCCTCCTGCGGCAGCCCTTTTAAAATGGCCTGATAAAGTTCCCCCGCCTCGCACGCGGAACCGATCAGAAGCCCGTTCCGGTATTTTAAGAATTCGCTCTTCGGGATACGCGGCCGCTTGTGGTAATAGCGGAGGTGGGACTCGGAGATCAGATGGTACAGGTTCGAGCGCCCCTGATCGCACGCCGCCAGAATGATCGCATGATACGTCGGCAGTTTGCGGATCCGATCGTCCGAAGAATTTCCCAGATGATTTAACGCATCCAGGGAAAAGATCTCCCGCTCTTTGAGCATCTGGATAAATTTCACGAAAATCTCCGCCGTACAGGCGGCGTCGTCTACGGCGCGGTGGTGGTGATCCAACGGGATCCCGAGCGCCTTTGCGACCGTATCCAGTTTAAAACGGTTCAGGTTCGTAAGCAGAACACGCGCAACCGCCACGGTATCGACAACCGTCGGATCATAGGCGATCCCCAGCCGGCTGCAGTTCTCCCGGATAAAGCTGATATCAAAATCCGCATTGTGCGCCGTCATAACGCACCCTTCGCAGAATTCCAGAAACTGCGGCAGCACGGTTTCGATCGTCGGCGCATCATGAACCATATCGTCCCGGATCGACGTCAGTTCCTCAATCCGGAACGGAATCGGCACCTGCGGATTGACAAACGTGGAAAAACGGTCGGTGATCGTGCCGTTTACCACTTTGACCGCCCCGATCTCGATGATCTTATTGCTCTTCGGGGAAAATCCCGTCGTTTCGAGGTCGAATACCACATAAGAGCCGTCTAACGGCTGGTCTTTGCTGTTTGTGACGATGCTTTTCAGATCGTCCACCAGATAGGCTTCCACGCCGTAGATCACCTTAAAATCGTCGTTTCCTTCAATGGCGTGGTTGGCGTCCGGAAACGCCTGCACATTCCCGTGATCCGTAATCGCGATCGCCTTATGCCCCCATTTTACGGCACGTTTGATGATGTCCTTCACATCGGAGATCCCGTCCATGTCGCTCATCTTGGTATGACAGTGCAGTTCCACGCGCTTTTCCGGGCTGGTGTCCATGCGCATCGCGGTAAAGTCCCCGATCTTCTTGATCCCGGTGATCGAACCGATCGTAAGATCACTGTCGAACTTATCCAATGCCGCGATTCCCTTAACTTTGATGAAAGCGCCTTTTGCGATGCCCTGCAGCAGTTCCTGCAGCCGGTCGTTGGCGGAAAAGATCTTGCCGCAGATGGTATCCGTATAGTCCGTCAGCGTAAAGATCACGATCGTCTTTTCGTTGCGGATCTCGCGCGTTTCCACGCTTAAGATCTGTCCGCGGATGACGACCTCTCCGATCGGGCCGTCGATTTTATCGATGGAAACCGCTTCTTCCTCAAAATCGCGCCCGTAGATCACGTCCGGATTGGAGGACTTTTTGCGGAATTCGCCTTTTTTCTCAAATTGCGGTTTTTTTCTTGCATAATTTCCGTCACTTTTTGACAATTTTGCATCATTTTCGTCTGCACGATTTGTAGATTTTGACGGTTTTTGTACCACAATATCTTGTGGTTTTATCATTTTCTGTTCCGGATCCTCGTCCGGTGCCGCGGCTCCCTTATCCGTCATTTTAAGGCGTTCCATGATGGTCTGGACTTCGGAGCGCAGTTGTTTTTCAGCATTTTTCCGGTAACGGCTCTCCTCCGGTTTCGCATAGGATACCGTAACGATCAGATCCATGCCGCACCGTTCGCAGAAAACCTTTTCCAGAAACGATACGATCTCATCCGCCCTTGTTTTGGCGACGATCGTTTCCTCCAGCGTGAGGTTTAAATGATGCGGTCCGTCAAATTCCATCTTCGCTTTCCGCAGCAGATTGTATTCGAGCGCGCTGTACTCATTCAGCTCGTCTAAAATGCTCTCCCGGTACTCGTCCATCAGGTTCTGGGCGGTATACTGCCCGGACAGTGTGAATTTCTCAATGATCTGGATCTGGATGTCGTTTTTCGGAAAGATCTGCTTCTTGATCTCGCGTTCGAGCTTCCAGATATCCTTTTTCCCGATCAGCCGTCTGGCGTTTAAGTAGATCCGCGCATGGCTTTTCTCGCGGTTTGCGCTGATCTTCGTCACTTCGACCGTATGTAACAGAGCCGCCAGTTCCCCTTCCATCCGAAGCGTCGGGAAAACTTCCGTAAAACCCTTTGAACCCTTTGTCATTCTGTTTCTTCACCCCAGTGTTCCAATTCCCGGCGGAGTTCGGAAAGGATCTCGCCCTCCGGAACCTTCCGGACGACCGTTCCGTGCCGGATGATAAGTCCTTCCCCGATTCCGCCCGCAACGCCTAAGTCCGCCTCTTTGGCTTCTCCCGGCCCGTTCACCACGCAGCCCATGACCGCGATCTTGATATCCAGCGGAAATTCCGCCGCCAGCATCTCGACCTGATCCGCCAGTGCGATCAGATCGATCTGCGTCCGCCCGCAGGTCGGACAGGATACCACTTCGATCCCGCCTTTCCGAAGGCCAAGCGTGCGCAGGATCAGCTTCGCGGAACGGATCTCTTCCAGCGGATCCCCGGTCAGCGAAACGCGGATCGTATCGCCGATCCCCTGATTTAAGATCAGCCCCAGCCCGATCGCGGACTTGATATTTCCGCTGATCAGCGTGCCCGCTTCGGTGATCCCCACATGAAGCGGATGATCGGTCCGCCCGGAGATCAGCTCATGCGCGCGCACGCACATCAGCACATCCGAAGATTTGATGCTGACGACCAGATTGTCATAGCCCATGTCTTCGATGAGATGCACCTGTCCGAGGGCGCTTTCCACGATTCCCTCCGCCGTGACACCGTGGTATTTTTCCACCAGCTCCTTTTCCAGGGAACCGCTGTTGACGCCGACACGGATCGGGATACCGCGCTCTTTCGCCGCATCCACAACCGCCCGGACGCGTTCATGGCTTCCGATATTTCCCGGATTAATGCGGATCTTATCGGCACCGTTTTCGATCGCCGCGATCGCCAGCCGGTAATCAAAGTGGATATCCGCCACCAGCGGAATTTCGATCTGCTTTTTGATCTCGGCAAGCGCTTTTGCCGCTTCCATCGTCGGAACCGCGCAGCGGATGATCTCGCACCCGGCAGCCGTAAGCTTTTGGATCTGCGCTGCGGTAGCCGCAATATCCTCGGTTTTCGTATTCGTCATCGACTGGATCAGAACCGGGTTCTCGCCGCCGATCACGCGGTTTCCGATCCGGACTTCTCTCGTTTTTCTTCTTTTCATTCCCATTGTTTCTGTTATTCCTGTCATTTGCATCTCTTCCGCCATTCCTGTTATTTCCTGCTATTTACATCTTTTCCGTCATTTCTATTATTTCTATTCCTGTCATTTACATTTCTTCCGTCATTCTCATTGTTTCTGTCCTGATATTTGCAGTTCTTCCGTCATTTGCAGTTCTTCCGTCAGATCAAATGAACAACTTGCGGATATCATTGAACATGACCGCAACCATCAGAAGAAGGAGCAAAGTGATCCCGACCAGATGCACCATTCCTTCCTTTGCCGGGCTGACGCGCTTCCCGCGGACCGCCTCCACGATCAAAAACACCAGCCGCCCGCCGTCCAGCGCCGGAAGCGGGAGCAGGTTCATGATCCCCAGATTGGCCGACAGCAGCACCATCCAGTTCATCATATTTAAAAAGACATAATAATAGCCGTCGTTTTCCAATGCTTCTTCGTATACGTCGCCCATATTCTTGACGATCCCGACCGGGCCGCTTAGATCATTCAAGGAGGCTCCGCCCGTAAACAGCATTTTCAGGCTCTCCACCGTGGAATAGATCCAGAATTTCACTTCGTAAAACGAATGGATAAACGCCTCGCCCGGCGTGCACTTCACACGCCCGTAGCTGGTAAATCCGTAATAATAGCTTCCGGATTCCTCGTCATACGTCGGCTCTAACAGCGTCTGGTAACGCTCCCCGTCCCGCTCATAAGTGACTTCCACGGTTTCCCCCGGATAGAGCGCGGAGTAAAGGCTGATCTCACGGAAAAAATGAATGTTTTTATGGCCGATCCTTACGATCACATCGTCTTTCTGCAATCCGGCTTCTTCAGCCGCATAGCCCTCCAGTACGCCGCTTAAGCGCGGAATATCGCTGCCTTCGCAGCAGATTAAGATAAACGCGCCGAGAAAGGCAAGGATGAAATTAAACAGCGGCCCGGCAAACACCACGCTGATGCGCGCCCAGACGGATTTCCGGTTAAACGCGCGCTCGTCCGCCGATTCCTCGTCCTCTCCCTCCATCATGCAGGCCCCGCCGAACGGCAGCAGCTTCAAGGAATATTTCGTCTCCCCTTTCTGGAAACCGACGATCGTCGGCCCCAGCCCCAGAGAAAATTCATTGACGCGGATATGGTTCAGCTTGGCAAGCAGAAAATGCCCGAATTCGTGGAAGATCACGATCAGACTAAAAATAAGGATTGCAATTATGATACTCATACTACCACCTGTTATCAATCAATTCATATACTTCCTGTTCCGTCTCCAGAATTTCATCCAGATTCGGATTTTCCCGGAACCGGCACTCATCCATCGCCCCGCCGATGATCTCCGGGATCTGCAGATAGGAGATCTTCTCCTCTAAAAACAGCGAGACCGCCCGCTCATTTGCCGCATTAAAGACGGTCGGCAGATTGCCGCCCCGTTCCATCGCGCGGTAGGCAAGCGCAAGCCCCGGAAACGTCTCCGTATCCGGCTTTTCAAACGTCAGGTTCTGCAGCCGGAAAAGATCCAGCGGCTCCCCGAAACGCAGCTTCCGATACGGATAATACAAAGCGTACTGGATCGGAAGGCGCATATCCGGCGTTCCCATCTGCGCGATCAGAGCGCCGTCGGAAAATTCCACGGCGGAATGAATCACGCTCTGCGGGTGGACGACCACCTGGATCTGCTGCGCGTCCACATGAAACAGCCACTTCGCCTCCATTACTTCCAGTCCCTTATTGACCAGCGTCGAGGAATCGATCGTAACTTTCTTTCCCATATTCCAGTTCGGATGTTTTAACGCATCCTCCGGACGGACCTTCGCAAGCTGCTCTTTCGTCCGTCCGCGGAACGGGCCGCCGGAGGCGGTCAGAAGGATCTTTGCCGGCGGATTCGGCCGTTCCCCGTTCAGCGCCTGAAAGATCGCGCTGTGTTCGCTGTCTACCGGAAGGATCGGAACGCCCATCTCTTTCGCCAGCGGCATGATCAGATGCCCCGCCGTGACCAGCGTCTCCTTATTGGCGAGCGCGATGGCCTTCTTGGCGCGTATGGCCGCGATCGTCGGGCGGATCCCCAGCATTCCCACGACGGCCGTAACCAGAATGTCCGCTTCCGGGCAGACGGCCGTCTCCAGCATTCCTTCCATTCCCCAGGAAACCGCAACATCCAGATCGCGGATCCGCTCCTTTAATTCTTTCGCATCCTTTTCTTCCCACACACTGGCCAGTTTCGGACGGAAACGGCGGATCTGCTGTTCGAGAAGCGTGATGTTTTTCCCGCAGGAAAGCGCCGCCACTTCGATATCCCCGTTTGCCGCCGCCACTTCAAGCGTCTGTGTCCCGATCGAGCCGGTAGAACCTAAAATCGCAATTTTCTTCATTCGAACGTTTCTCCTACTGCATAAAATACAAGGCAAGGTAATAAATGATCGGCGCGGTGATGATCATGCTGTCAAAACGGTCGAGGATCCCGCCGTGCCCCGGGATCAGATGACCGTAATCTTTCACATTGTAATTCCGCTTGATCGCGCTCGCCGTCAGATCGCCGACCATCGAGATCAGCGCGGCCACGGCCGCGATCGCCGCTAAAATTCCGATCTCTGGTGCGTCAAGCCCCATTTTCGCCTGAAAGACCAGGCAGTAAACAGCTGTCAGAAGCGCGGCTCCCGGAACGCCGCCCACGGCTCCTTCCACCGACTTCTTCGGGCTGAGTTTCGGGGACATCTTATGCTTTCCGATCAGCTTTCCCACGCAGTACGCGCAGGTATCGCATCCCCACGAGCACAGAAAGATCAGAAACGCCAGATAAAGGCCGTGCTTTAACGTGCGGATCCGGTACACATAAGAGAGCATGACCGCGACGTAAAACAGCGCAAAAAATGCGGCAAGCACCTGTTTCGCCCGGTATTTCGGATACGAAAACACATAAATGAACATCAGCACGGTCAAAAATCCCATGACGAGAAGCATCGGCTCCGGCAGATAATGCCATTTCATATCGGCGTAAAACAGCACCGCCGCCAGATAACCGGCCGCCGCCAGATAAGATTTCTCCATGGAAAAGACGCGGTAAAGTTCAAACATCCCGATCAGTGAGATAACAAGCGTCGATACCAGAAGAACCTCCCCGCCCGAAAGGATCAGAACCAGCGCAAGGATCACCAGTACGATCCCGCTCAGCAGTCTTGTCTTAAACATCGTGTTCCTCCTACTGTTCCTCTTTTAACGCGCCGTATCTGCGGTCACGTTTATTATACGCCTCGATGGCAAGTTCCAATTCCTTTTTATGAAAATCCGGCCACGGCACATCGGTAAAATAAAATTCACTGTACGCAAGCTGCCACAACAGATAATTGGACAGCCGCTGCTCCCCGCTGGTCCGGATCAGAAGGTCCGGATCCGGCAGATCAGAAGTATCCAGATACGAGGCAAAACGCGCTTCGTCGATCTCATCCGCAGAAAACTTCCCGTCCCGGCAGTCTTTAGCCATCCGCCGCATGGCGCGGATCATCTCGTCGCGGCTTCCGTAATTAATGGCGATCGTAAGGTTTAACCCGTCGTGGTCTTTGGAAGCCTCCTCCAGATCTTTGATCTTCCTCTGGAACGAATCGCTCAGCCGCGTGATATCCCCGATCACGCGCACGCGCATGTGATTCTTCTCGGCGGTTTTAATGCAGTTTTTCAGATAGCTCTCCAGAAGTTTCATCAGAGCTTCCACTTCGCCGGACGGACGGTTCCAGTTCTCGGTGGAAAACGCGTAAAGCGTCAGATATTTGATCCCCAGCTCATCTGCCGCCTGACAGACCGGCTCGACATTCTTCGCGCCCGCCGTATGGCCGTAATTGCGCGGCATCCCCCGCTTTTTCGCCCATCTTCCGTTGCCGTCCAATATGATCGCCACATGTTTTGGAATATTCATAGTTCCTCCTTCTATGCGCCTGTGTGAAACAAAAAGGAGCATTCCGTTTCGGCAATGCCCCTCATAAGTCTGCTAAACCGTAAGAATCTCTTTCGACTTTGCATCAATTGCTTTATCGATTTTGGCAACATACTGATCGGTCAGCTTCTGGATGCCGTCCTCGAGATCTTTGACTGCATCCTCCGAGAGATCCTCGGCCTTTCCTGTCTTCTTGAAATGATCAATCGCATCGCGGCGGATATTGCGGACCGCAACCTTACATGCCTCGCCCTTTTTCTTGATCTCCTTGACGAGATCCTTGCGCCGCTCCTCCGTAAGCTCCGGAAATACCAGACGGATCACCTTTCCGTCATTGGTCGGATTGATCCCGATATCCGAAGTAAGGATCGCTTTCTCGATCTCCTTAACCAAAGAAGGCTCCCACGGCTGAATCTGGATCATGCGCGGTTCCGGCACGCTGACATTCGCAACGCTCTGGATCGGGGAAGGCGCTCCGTAGTAATTCACGCGCAGCTTATCGAGCACATGCGGATTGGCGCGTCCTGCACGGATCGATGCATAATCGTCCTCCAGATTCTTTAACGACTTTTCCATTTTATCCTGATAAACGGTTAATTTCTCATCCATGTTCTTCCCCTCCTCATACGGTTACTTTTGTTCCGCAGGCTCCGCCGTTTACCGCCTTTACGATGCTGTCCTCATCATTCAGCCGAAAAACAAGCATCGGCATCCGGTTCTCCATGCACATGATGGAAGCAGTCAGATCCACGACGGCCAGCTTCTGCGCGATCACATCTTCAATTGAAATCTCATCGTAGCGCTTCGCGTCCGGATTGATCTTCGGATCGCTGTCATACACTCCATCGACCGCCTTCGCTAACAGGATCGCATCCGCCTCGATTTCCACCGCGCGCAGGACTGTCGCCGTATCCGTTGAAAAATACGGATGCCCGGTTCCTCCCGCAAAGAAAACGACCATCTGATGTGCAAAATATTTGTTCGCGCGGTCTTTGGAAAACAGCTTCGTCATCGAACCGCATTCAAACGGAGTCAGCACCTGCGTCTTCATCCCGACGGAACGAAAGATCTCGGAAACATAAATGCAGTTCATCACCGTCGCGAGCATCCCGATCTGATCCGCCTTCGTCCGGTCGATGTTCTCGCTGGTGCGTCCGCGCCAGAAATTCCCGCCGCCGATCACAATGCCGACTTCGATTCCCTGCTCGACCAGCTGCTTCACCTGTAATGCGACACGGGTAACGGTCGGTTCGTCAAAGCCCTGATGCTTCTCTCCGGCCAGCGCTTCCCCGCTCAGTTTTAATAAGATCCGCTTCATAAACGAAATCCTTTCTATTTGTTCTCAAACAGCCCCTGGACATCGATGTCCGCATAGCTCTGCGAGCAGAAACCTTCAATGACCGCACCGTTATTGATCTGTACGGAACGGGACTTGATATTGCCCATGATAACGGCGGAAGTATCGATGACAACCGGTCCCTGGACATCGATATCGCCCTTGACCGCGCCCGCTACGACTGCGGAAGCCGCGGAAATATTTCCAATGATCACGGAGCCTGCGCCGACTTTCACGGTGCCGCTGCTGATCACTTCGCCTTCGATCTTGGCAACATCCGCAAAGAACTCCGCGGAATTGCTGTTTCCGTTGATCGTTCCGGTAACGACCAGCTTGCCGTTGCAGCTGACATTTCCGTTGATCGTTCCCTGAATATCAAAAGATCCGGAAGAATGGATATCACCGGTCAGCGTCGTGCTTGCGGTAATGATCGAAGTCTCCTCCGTCGCCTCGCTCGGTTCGATTGCCCTGAAAGTACTGTTCATTGTTTCACTCATTTGTCTATTCTCCTTTTTCATCGTTGATGCAGATTCTCCTGCTTTCTCTGCGAATGCTCCGTCCGCGTTCTCTTTCGGTGCGCTCGTATGCCTCGGCGCTTCTTTCGCCGCCGCAGCAGCCTTCGGCTTCGCCGGTTCCGTCACCTGCTCCAAAAGCCCGTCTAATTTGGATAACTCAGACTGTACATCCACTTCCTCATCCATCGTATCCACAACAAGGCTGTCGTTGTTCGCTGTTGTCGTCTCCGTCTCCTCCGCACCCGGCACAAGCTCGTTTACCGCCTGTGAAAAATCCTCTCTGAAATCTTTAAACAGTCCCATTTGTATTCCTCCATTTGTTATTATCCAACACTATCCGCTTTGATGTATTGGATGACGTATGTATTTTCATCAATCGGCCGAAACTCTGCATTCTCTGCCTGTAAAGCCTGGATCAACGGTCCCAGAGCTTCCGCCGTTGTTGACTTGTCTTCATCGTCATGCAGAAGCACGACCGATGTCTTGTATTTTGCGACTCCATCCGTCACATTGGAAACAATGTCCTCTACCGTGTAATCCGCCGCGGCGTCGCCCGCCGATACGTTCCAGTCATAGTATGTGACGTTCTCCTGGTTGAGGATCCTGACAAATTCTGCCATATTGACATTGCTGATCTCATTGCTGCTTCCGCCGGGAAACCGGTAATAGGCGCTCCGCACCCCCGTAAGCTCATACAGATAATCCGAAAGCTGCTTATAATCCTCGTAAAAAGCCTCTTCGGACGCGTAGATCGTGCTGTACTGGTTGGAATACGAGTGCATTCCGAGCGTATGCCCTTCATTTACAATGCGCTGGTAGAGCGGCTTTGCTTCTTCGGAAGGATTCCCGGTCACAAAAAAAGTGGCTTTCACCTGATATTCATTCAGCACATCTAAGATTGCTTCCGTATTCGCCCCCGGAGTGCAGTCAAACGTCAGGTAGACCAGATGCGCATCGCCCTCCGCGGCCAGATTCTCCTCCGAATCGATTCCCTTGATCACTCCGGAATAATCGTCTCCCGCCGCGCTGTCAGGCGTATCCGCTGCCTGCGTGCCGCCTTCCCGAAGCTGCTCCGTGCCGCTCTCCGGCACGACGAGGTTCATCTTCTCATAGCGGTCCAGCCGCCGGTTCAGCAGAAAGACCTCCGCAGACAAGACGATGATCGCCAGCAGCGATAAGACCATCCAGAAAACGATCGTAAAAATGATGATATTCTTCATCCGGTTAATGCGGCTCCGCCTGACCCTCTGCTGGCCTTTCTTCCCCTGTTCCATCGCGCCTACTTTGCTCCTCCATGAATAATATCCTTCTTTATCTTATCACATTTTGCTTTTTTGTAAAGAACTTTTG
Organism: uncultured Lachnospiraceae bacterium; assembly: GCA_947593655.1. Lineage (GTDB taxonomy): Bacteria > Bacillota > Clostridia > Lachnospirales > Lachnospiraceae > Roseburia. Next base: position 18,493 of record CANQDS010000029.1, read on the forward strand.
CACACGGAACGGCCTTCGGACGCTATTTTTCCTCGAAAATCTCGTTCATTTTCCGGTAAATGACCTTTACATCCAGCGGTTTCGAGACATGATCGTTCATCCCGGCCTGCCGGCTCTTTTCGATATCCTCCGCAAACGCGTCCGCCGTCAGCGCAAAGATCGGCACTGTTTCTGCGTCCTTCCGCTTCATTTCGCGAATGGCCTTTGCCGCCTCGAATCCGTTCATATTCGGCATCTGGATATCCATCAGGATCAGATCGTAATAGTCCTCCGGCGAGCTTTCAAACAGACGCACCGCTTCCACGCCGTCTTCGGCTTCGTCCATAACGGCTCCGGTTGCATTTCCCAGAAGCTCCACGGCAATCTCCCGGTTCAACTCATTGTCCTCCGCCAGAAGGATATGCTTTCCGCGGAAATCGTACCCCGCAGACGGCTTTTCCTGCTGCTTTGCTTCTTCCTTCGGAGCGCTTATTTCCGCTTCCACTTCTTCTGTCTCCGGCAGCCCGAACGGCAGTTCCACGGTAAACGTGCTTCCTTCGCCGAGTACGCTGTCTACCCGCACGCTTCCTCCCATCAGCCCCGCAAAATTACGGACGATGGCAAGTCCCAGCCCCGTTCCGCCGTATTCGCGCGCGATCCCGCTGTGTTCCTGTTCAAAGGACTGGAAAATCTTTTCAAAATTCTCTTTTTTGATCCCTTTGCCGGAATCCTGGACTTCAAACCGCAGCCGGACCGTTTCGTTTTCCGGTTCCCGGCCGCATTCCGCGACGGAAAGCCGGATCGTACCGCCCTCCGGCGTAAATTTCATCGCGTTCGACAACAGGTTGGATAAGATCTGGTTCAGCCGCAGCGAATCTCCCACAAGACGCTGTTCTTTCGCCTGTGTCCGATCCACGGAAAAAGAGATCTTCTTTGTCCGGGCCTGCGCCTGAAAGATGTTTTCCAGCCCTTCTAAGAATACGTCAAAATCAAACGCATCCCGTTTGATCTCGATTTTCCCGCTCTCGATCTTCGACATATCCAGCACATCGTTGATCAGGGAAAGCAGATGCTTCGATGATAAAGTGACTTTGTGCAGGCAGTCCGCGGTTTTTTCGGGATTGTGGATGTTGCGCAGCGCCACTTCGCTCATTCCGATGATCCCGTTCATCGGCGTCCGGATCTCATGGCTCATCCGGCTTAAAAACTCGCTTTTGGCATAGCTTGCCTTCTCCGCTTCCATCTGCGCCGCCCTGGCGGCCTTATTGGCGGCCAAAAGTTCCTTCTCATGCCTTCTCATATTCACGAAATACATCAGAAATACCATAAGGATCAGCAGGATAATGGCTCCCAAGACGATCAGCGCATTCCGGTTCAGCCGGTCGGTCAGTTCGCCTACCATGTTGTCTACAATATCATATGGAATTTCCACCAGCATATACCACTCGGTTCCGTCGATCGGCGCATAATACAGGCACTGATGGTTCCCGGAAGCCTCATAGACGATCAGTCCGGATTTTCCGTCTTTGATATGCTTCTGAAATGTTTCCAGCGAATATCCGTTGTCAAAGTCCATGTATTTTTCCAGTTTGGTAAAAACATTGGTTCCAAGAGGAAGCTCCTGATTATCGGTATTCTGTATGATATAGCTGCCCTCTTTGGTAATGATGCTGGCATAGGTGCGGCTTTCCTCCTCTTTCAGCGCCAGCTGGCTGCTAAAATCCCCGCTTTCAAATCCGGCAAGGACCGCGATAAACGTATGCTCCTGAAACGAAACCGGATGGATCTGCGCGCCCATCAGGATCCGGTTTTCCGACAGGATCGTTTCATTGTAGGAAATCAGATTGTCCTTTCCGCCCAGAAGATCCGCCAGAAAACTGATCCGGGAAGCGCCCGGATGCCTTCCGTCGCTGCTGTAATAACACCCTTCTTCATCGACAAACGCCAGGAAATCCAGATCGTTGTAGTTTTTCGTTTCCTCAAGGAACACGCCAAGCGCCGCTTCACCGGCAAGATCGTCCTCCGTCAGGCTTCCCGCAACCGTCTTTAAATTGGAAAAACGCGCGGTTAAGCTGGTGTCCATGTGGTTGATGATCTGCCCCGTCATTTCCTTTAAGTACAGGCTGTTCATCTCCGTCGTGGCTTTCAGCGCCACCTTTTTGGTTTCCAGATTCATCCAGAGAAAGCAGCCGGTACAGATGACAAGGATCAGCGCCGCAAATAACAGGTATATGGGTTTCCATTTCTTCCGCCTGCTTTTCTCAGTCATTTTCCACCGCCTTTATCCTTCCGTCCAGCTCGCAGGTAATGAGCTCTCCCGCATGTTTTTCAAAATATTTCTGCAGGGCATCCGCATAAAAAAGTCCTGTTTCTTTTACCAGTTTCACATTTTCCTCCATCGGAGAATTCTCATCATACACATTTAACATCGTATAGCCGTCTCCGTTATTGTCTACATAGCCGGATTTTCCTGCCATATAGTCAGTGACTGCGATCCGGTAGGTCTTCTCTTTGTCCAGAGGAGAACCGTCCGGCAGCGTAACGGACAAAAGCCGCGCCGGTGTGTCGCCCTCCGGCTTTTCAAACGTATAGCACAGTCCGGAAACCTGTAAGAAGCGGCCGCCCGGAATCCCGTTGTTTCCGGTCATTTTCGTCAGGCTGTTTTCCAGCATCCGCTCGATCGTGTCAGCCGGAACCTCCAGCACAATGATCTCATTCGGATAAGGGCAGACGGCATCCAGATCCGCGCCGTAAACCGTCCCCTCATAGAGGCTTGCGCGGATTCCGCCTCCGTTTACAAACGCCATATCCGCCCCGGAAGCATCCAGCACCGCATCTGCGACCAGATCTCCGATCTCGGTTTCTTCCAGCCGGACATTGTAATCCAGAAAAAGCATATCTTTTCCTACGGTTCCGATGATCGACTGGTCATAGTCGATCCCGTCGTCCCCTTCCAGATAATACCGGTCTACCTCATCCAGCGCGTCGTTTATTTCCTCTTCCCCTCTTAAAACGGCGCACATCCGGTCGCCGAAATAACGCAGTACCTTTGCCGGGATCCGGATATTGTACACATAGCCGTCCTTAATGCAGGTTTCGATCTCATCCGGGATCAGTTCTTCGTTATAGATCTGCTGCGAAAGATAAGTCTCCGCCGCTCCCGAATTCGAAACGAATGCCGTCTGCCCTTCCGGCGTCGAAAGCAGCGCAAGCACGCGGCTGCAGGCATCCAGCTTTTCTTCCTGTCCTTCCTCCTGAAGCGAACGGTTCAGCCCCAGATAGGCATCCGGAGCCGCAACCGTCCATGAACGGTTTCCTTCCCCGCTTAAAAAAGGGATCATGGTATATTGATAATCCCCGCCGGATTCATTCAGCCGGTTCAGTAAAAGCACGTTTCCATAGGCGAAAAGCATACTTCCGTCCAGCATCCGCTCCTCAACGGGAACGGCATTGTGCGTGTCGGACAAATCTTCCGGATCCAGATAGCCGCGGTTTACCAGTTCCAGGAAAAAGTCCAGGCAGTTCCCCATCCCTGCAGCAAAAGTTCCCTCCCTTTTCTGCATCTGGCTGCTCCATGTGATCCCGTCCGCCAGTCCCAGAAAATCCGGAACCTGCGTACCGATGATATAGGAGGCGATGGCACTCTTCGAGGCTTCGTTGAGCCCGACTGTCATTCCCTCGCTTCCGAGCCCCTGCTCCTTCGCGCGGTCCAGAAACTCCAGCAGATCCTGCTCCTCCGAAAATTCCGTGATCCCGCACTTCTCCGCCAGCGTCTCGTTATAGATATAGCCGAGATACTGTCCCGGAAGCGGGAGAAAACAGGTTTTCCCGTTTGTCATCATCGAATGCATAATGGTAGAACGGTAATTTTCCACATAACTTTCCGCACTCAGATCCATCGCATAGTCCTGTACGCCGCCGTTCGGCATCATGGTCGTAATGATGTCCGTGCCGTGGCCGTTCTTTAAGCGCCGCTCGCTTTCCCCGTCCAGCGTCGCCCATGTGCTTCTTTCAATTTTCAGATCAATATCCGGATACGTCTCTTCCACCAGTTTTTCAAACTCCGGAAGATCGATCATATACATCATGGTAACTTCGGTTTTTCCGCCGGATTCCGATGCACGCTGTTCCGTATCCCCGCCGGTTTGCGGCGTACATCCCAAAAGCAGCGTTACCAGAATAGCGGTTATTATTATCCAGGCTGTCTTTTTCACGTTTTCCCCTCTTATTATTTAAAAAATCGCTGGAAACATGCTTGTTTCCAGCGTTTGATAAGCTCTTTGCGCTGCCGCCGCAATCAAGACAATTTATTTCATCTGTGCTGCAACTTCTGCTGCAAAGTCCTCGTTTTTCTTTTCTAGACCTTCTCCGGTCTCAAAACGCACAAAGCGCTTTACGGAAACGGATGCGCCCGCCTCCTTGGATACCTGCTCGAGGTATTTGGCAACGGTCTGTTTGCCGTCTTCCGCTTTGACATAAACCTGATCGACCAGACAGATCTCTTTCAGTTCTTTGTTCACGCGGCCTTCGATCATTCCGTTGATGACTTTCTCCGGCTTCTGGGATTCCTTCGGATCATTCATGATCTGTGCTAAAAGGATCTCCTTCTCATGCGCGATATATTCCGCGCTGATCTCGTCGCGGCAGACATATTTCGGATTCAATGCCGCGATCTGCATCGCGATATTGGTCAGCGCTTCCTTAACCGTGTCGTTGACTGCGGAAGTCTCGGCTTCTACGATAACGCCGATCCGTCCGCCGCCGTGTACATAGGAAACCACGCAGCCGTTCTCTGCGGTTACTTTCTCGAAACGGCGGATCTTTAAATTCTCGCCGATCACGGCAACCTTCTCTACCAGAGCGTCCTTAACCGTCTTGGAATTGTCTTCCAGCCACGCTTCCTCCATGAACGCATCCAGATCGGCTGCGTTGGAATTAACGGCCTGATTCGCTACTGCCGTAACGAAGTCCTTAAACGTATCGTTCTTTGCAACGAAATCGGTTTCGGAATTGACTTCTACAACAGCCGCGGTCTGATCGTCCTTCAATACGACGGTGCAGAGTCCTTCTGCGGCGATACGGCTTGCTTTCTTCTCCGCCTTCGCCTGTCCGTTCTTCCTTAAAAACTCTACGGCTTCATCCATATTGCCGTTTGTCTCGTTCAATGCTTTCTTGCAATCCATCATGCCTGCGCCTGTCATTTCACGCAGTTCTTTTACCATAGCAGCGGTAATTGCCATTTTTCTATCCTCCGATATTTTCGATATTCTCTCTTATTCTTCTTCCGGTGCCGCCTCTTCTTCTGCCGGAGCTTCTTCCGGTACAAGTGCTTCCGCACCCTGGTTCGCTTCGATCACGGCGTCCGCCATCTTGGAAACGATCAGTTTTACGGCACGGATCGCATCGTCATTGCCCGGAATCACATAATCCAGTTCATCCGGATCGCAGTTGGTGTCCGCGATTCCGATCAGCGTAATGCCGAGCGCCTGCGCTTCCTGTACGCAGATTCTCTCCTTCTTCGGATCTACGACAAAGATCGCATCCGGGATCCGCTTCATCTCCTTGATTCCGCCGAGGTTCTTCTCCAGCTTCTCCCATTCCTTCTTCAGCGCGATTACTTCCTTCTTCGGCAGTACGTCAAACGTACCGTCTTCGGACATCGCTTCGATCGCTTTCAGTCTCGCGATACGGCTCTGGATCGTCCGGAAGTTGGTCAGCATTCCGCCTAACCATCTCTCGTTGACATAGAACATACCGCAGCGCTCCGCCTCCGCCTTAATGGCATCCTGCGCCTGCTTCTTGGTTCCTACGAACAGGATGGTACCGCCCTGCGCCGCAATATCGGATACTGCATCATAAGCTTCGTCCACTTTGCCGACGGACTTCTGCAGGTCGATGATGTAGATGCCGTTGCGTTCCGTATAGATATACGGAGCCATCTTCGGGTTCCATCTTCTGGTCTGGTGTCCGAAATGCACACCTGCTTCGAGTAACTGTTTCATTGAAATTACGCTCATTTTTCTACCTCCATTCGGTTGATTCTTCCATGTGCTTCCAAATAACGAGCCATCGGACAAGCGTATATCCGACACCAGCCTGTCTCCACACATGTGATTCATAGTTCCAAAACAGCATTTTATCATAAGATAAAATGCTGTGCAAGTACTTTTTTCCACCAGTTCAGCCAGCCGGAAGCCGATAAGTGACGTCATGCTCGCATGAACGACACTTATCGGCTTCCGGCTGAGGGAACGCCCATTTATGAGCAAAAGTAGCTGCGCAAGCAGCGGAGAGCGCGTCAGCGCGTTTTTGCGAATTGGGCGTGGGCTGAACTGGTGTACCCTCCAGCGCGAGAACGCCCGTCTACTGCGACCGCGTGGTCAGAATCGCTGCAATCTGCTCATAGGTTGACCCAGCCGGGATCGTAAAGCTGCCCTGCAGGATCTTTTCGTCATAATTGTTCCGGAACATATACAGGCGGAAATCTTCCGCATCGGCCACAAGACCGTGGCTCTTTAAATCTTCCGCGATCTGTCTGCACGTTTCACCGGGAGTTGTCGTAATTGTTACCGTCTGCTGCGGCTCCCCGCCTTCCGGCGGCGCCGCCTCTCCGGAATCCCCTGCACCCGGTTCCTGGGATTCGGAAGCGTTCTGCTGCGGCTGCTGCTGTTCTGCGGACGTCTGTGCATCCGGTTCCTGCGGCGGCTCCGCATTCTCCGTGTCCGCCGGTTCCGGCGTTCCTTCCGTCTCCGCTTCCGTTCCGCCGTTTTCCAGTACGGAAAGCGCTTCGGTGTCTTCCGCCTCCTGCGTCTCCGGAATGACCATTCCGAGCTTTTCAGCCCGCTCGATGATCTCCGCGTCGGAGATCGAAGGTTCGCGCGTGCGGAAGGAAATCATAAGAAACAAGGTGGTAAAGAGGATTCCCAGTCCCAGACCCCTTAAATAATATTTAAGCCTCAATTTCTTTTTCTCCTTTAAACAAACCGATGACCAGCTTCACTTCTCCGAGTCCGCAGCCGAGTTCCTTGGCAATATCCACATCGCTCATTCCCTGCTGGTGGAGGCTTAAGATCCATGCGTTTTTATTGCTTTCTGGATCCTCCGCTGCGGGCAATGGTGCTTCCGGTACTCCGTCTCCGGCTTCTTCCGGCTCCGGATCCGGCATTCCCGCGGCCGGTGCCGCCGGCTGCGGTGCTGCGGCGCTGTACTGCATTTTAATCTGCAGTTCCTCCGCCGTTTCCTGAATCCTGCGCAGCGCTTCGTGCTCCGTGGTCTTGATGTTTTCCGTAAACTGCTGGAGCTGCCCCGCCATATTGGTAAGCTCGGTATGCTTGTCGTTTAACATATTGTAAAGAAATACGATCTCGTTATGCGTCTTGTTCATGTTTTCGAGCACCGTATCCGAGTATTCGCTGATCGCCATGATCTTCTGGTTGGTGGTCTTTTCCATCTCCCGCTTCGTTTCTTCCATAGACGTATCAAGCGTTCCCGAAATCGCCTCCTCCACCTTGGAGGACGCGTCTTTCAGTTCTTTTTCCACGATTACCTGCATCTCGGTCTCGCTCATCTTTGCGATCTGATCGATGTCTTTCTGTGATAATTTGTCATGGACCAAAAAACTGCCAAGCAGAAATATCAGCCCGATAATAAGTAATGTGATCTCCACCCCTGTCATCTGACTATCCCTCTAAATCTTGATGTCAAAGCCCGCGCTTTGATTCTTGACGATAACTTTGCCTTCCTCCTGCTTCTTTGCCGGTTTCTTCTTCCGCTGGCCGAAGTAGGAGCCTTTGCCTTCCTCTTTGGCATCGGCATGATTCTCGAGCTCTTCCTGCCGCTTGGATTCGTTCACCTGATGGCGCACTTCATCCTCTTTCTTCACCATCTGCGTCTGGATGTTCTGCTGGTCTACCTGCGGCTTGACATCCTCCTGATGCTTTAATACGCCGATATCGTTGGTACGCTGGATCATTCCGCTAAAATCCACTGGTCGAATTGTCATCTTACACCCTGCCTTTACATAGTTACCGGTCGGATTTCCCCGTCCTGCTTCTTAAACTTGCAGCAGCTCCGCACATCCTTGACATTGTAAGTCAGATCGGAAATCGCGATGCTGACGCCCGGATAGATCGTTTTCTTTACTGCAACATAGGACTTCTCGGAAGCTAACATCTCCTCGTGCAGCAGGTCGCGCTCTTTCTTCCACTGTTCCATCTGCGTCTGGATCTCCTTGTAAGAAGTCAAGAGGGACTGCACATACTGCATCTTGTCTTTCGGAAGGCGGTCGCCTTTCTTGATGCGCTCCCGGTAGGTATTTAAGATCACCTGATTGTCTTCGAGTTCTTTTGATTTCTCGGCGATCTCCTTGCCGAGAAAGATATAGCGTTCTTTTTTCGCCGGTTCCACGCCGACTTCGAGCACCGTCGCCGTCCCCATCTCCGTTCCGATGTTGTCGGCTTCGATGGAATTGCCCGCCCGCAGGACGATCCTGCTGACGCCGTTCATGAGCTGCACCGCGAAGCTGCCGATTTACGCATTCTTTGTCAACGCCTTCTTCCCGGGGAAGGGCGGATTTATCATGACCGGCCTGTATCTGTTCGGGATCGTTGTGGGGATCCTGGACGCGTTCCTCTACAAGAAAG
>CANQDS010000030.1 GCA_947593655.1 uncultured Lachnospiraceae bacterium
CTTGCCGCTATCTTTCCGGACTGGCTGGAACATTATGAAGAATTGGTGGAAAGCGCCGGGCTTGCCAATGATATTTCCCTGATCATGCTCTGCTACGCCGTTATCCTTGCCCCGATCTGCGAGGAACTGATCTTCCGCGGCGTCATCATGCAGAGTGCGCGCCGGGCGCTCCCGTTCTGGCTCGCCAACACGATGCAGGCGCTGCTGTTCGGCATCTTCCATATGAACATGATCCAGGGCTGCTACGCATTCGCGCTCGGGCTGGTCCTAGGATATGTCTGCTACCGGGGCGGCAGCATTTATTATTCGATCTTCATGCATTTCCTCTTCAACTTCTGGGGAACCATAATCTCCCAGTTTCTGGAAGGGATCGACGAAACCCTGCTGATCCTTTTGATGATCGGCAGCACGATTCTCTCGCTCTCTTTCGGCTTTCTGCTGTTTTATTTCGGCGGAAAACGCAAGGAACAGAAACGGCTTCGTTCACAGGCACAATCTTAAAGGGACTGCGCCGGAAACGCAGCATCTTTAACAATTAACTATTTTAAATATTTGCAATATTTACGCCGAGCAGGCTTAAGACCAGCATGATAACGCCCGCAAGCAGCACGCCGAGCATAACGGCCGCCACGGTGGATTTAAAATCCATATCGAGGATGCTTGCGGCCAGCGTTCCGGTCCATGCGCCGGTTCCCGGAACCGGGATCCCGACAAAGAGGAGCAGCGCAATAAACAGGCCGCGCCCGGCTTTTTCCTGCAGTTTTTTCCCTCCCTTCTCTCCTTTGACCAGACACCAGCGGAAGAATTTCCCGATCACCGGCTTATCCGCGCCCCAGACGAGCACTTTCCGCGCAAACAGGTAGATGACCGGAACCGGAAGCATGTTTCCGATGATGCAGACCAGATACGACGGCACGACCGGCAGATGCATCACCTGGGAAACCGGGATCGCCCCGCGCAGTTCCACAAGCGGCACCATCGAAATGAAAAATATCCACAAATAATCTTTCAGCATAATCTCCTGTCCTTTCCATACTGTTTTAAAAATGAGATCAATTCCTGCATTTCCGCATCGGTCCCGATCGTGATCCGCAGATAATTCCGGATGCGCTCAGGCTCTGTAAAGTGGCGCACATAGATGTCCGCCTCTTTCAGCGCTTCAAACAGCTCCTCCGCCGGGATCTTCGGATGCGCCGCAAAAATAAAATTGCTCTTGGAATCCCCGAATACAAATCCCAGTTTCCGAAGCTCCTCCTTCGTCCATTCCCGCGTTGCAACGATCTTTTTGATGGTTTCCTCAAAATAAGCGCGGTTTTTGATCGCGGCAGCTCCCACTTCGATCGTAACGCGGTCCATTGTATAGGAATTAAACGAATATTTCACATCGTTGAGATAGCGGATCAGCTTCGGAGCTCCGAACGCATACCCGATCCGGGAGCCCGCAAGCGCGCGCGATTTGGAAAACGTCTGCACGACCAGCAGGTTGTCGTATTTTTCGATCAGCGGCAGGGCGCTCTCCCCTCCAAAATCAATATACGCTTCATCCACCACGACAATGACATCCGGATTCTGCCGGATCACCGCCTCGATCGAAGCAAGCGGGAGCAGTTCACCGGTCGGCGCGTTCGGATTTGGAAAGATCACGCCGCCGCAGGGACGGTTGTAATCTTCGCTCTGGATCCTGAAATCCGCATCCAGCGGAACCGTTTCATACGGGATCCGCAGCATTTTCGCCCACACATCATAAAAAGAATACGTAATATCCGGGAACAGCACCGGCCGCCCGGAATTAAAAAACGTCAGAAAGATCATCGCCAGCACATCGTCGGAGCCGACGCCGGCAAATACCTGTTCCGATTTCACATGGTAAAAATCCGCGATCCCGCAGATCAGATCCTGCGCCGCCGGATCCGGATAGCGCCGCAGATCGGACGCATCAAAACTCTTAAGCACTTCCGCCGCCTCCGGTGCCGGCGGATACGGATTTTCATTGGTATTCAGCTTGATCATATGCGCTTTCTTCGGCTGTTCCCCCGGTGTGTACGGGACAACCCGGCGCACATTGTCTTCCCATTTTCCCATAAGATTTCCTTCCTCCTAAACGCCATTTGGCCCTTTTTCCACAGCCACACTCAACTTTACCTTATTTCAAGAGGATTGTAAAGGAAGCGGCTGCAACTTTTCCGGAAAAACTTTTCCCAGACATCTTGCACCTTTTAAAAATTGCGCTATAATAAGTTTCGCATTAATGATATGGTATGCTTTTCATTCCATATCGTATCGTAAATTTAGGAGGGAAAATTCATGGCTAAAGATTCCACCAAAGATATGAGCGAAGGTTCGCCGATGAAACTAATCCTGGGCTTTGCCCTGCCGCTGCTGCTGGGCCTTCTGTTCCAGCAGGTGTACAGTCTGGTGGACACGATCATCGTCGGACGTTTTCTGGGCGTGAAAGCGCTCGCCGCCGTCGGCGCCACCGGAAGCATCAATTTCCTGATCATCGGCTTCTGCCTCGGCGTCTGCAGCGGTTTCGGGCTTCCGGTCGCACAGCGGTTCGGGGCGAAGGACTATAACGGTCTGCGGAAATATGTCGGCAATTCCGCCCTGCTTTCCGTGATCATCGCCGTAGTCATGACCACGCTTACCGTCCTCCTCTGCCATTCCATTCTGGAGTGGATGCAGACGCCGGAGGACATCATCCGGCAGTCCTATGAATATATTGTCGTGATCTTTGCCGGAATCCCGGTTGTATTCCTGTACAATCTGCTTTCCAGCTATCTGCGCTCCTTAGGCGACTCGGTGACGCCGGTCGTCTTTCTGGTGCTGTCCGCCTGCTTAAACATCGGGCTGGATCTGCTTTTTATCGTGACATTTCAAATGGGCGTATTCGGAGCCGCGTTTGCCACGGTGCTTGCGCAGGGCGTTTCCGGCGTCCTCTGCCTGATCTATATTATTAAAAAATTCGAGAGCCTGCATTTGGAGCGCTCCGACTGGAAACTGGACGGTCCTTATGTCCGCGTGCTGATCACGATGGGGCTTCCGATGGGCTTCCAGTATTCGATCACCGCGATCGGAAGCGTCATCCTGCAGGCCGCTGTCAATTCGCTCGGTTCGACTGCTGTCGCTTCCATGACGGCCGCCAATAAGATCTCGATCTTTATGGTCTGCCCGTTTGACGCGCTCGGTTCCACGATGGCGACTTACGGCGGACAGAACGTAGGCGCCGGCAAGCTGGACCGCCTGGGGAAAGGCATCCGCTCCGCCACGCTGCTGGGAGCCGTTTACGCCGTTGTGATCCTGATTTTTTTGATCTTCCTCGGACACCGGCTGATCTACCTGTTTGTTTCTCCGTCCGAGACGGTCGTCGTATCACAGGCGAAACAGTTTCTGATCACGAACGCGGCGTTTTACTTCCCGCTGTCGCTCGTCAATATCGTGCGCTTTACGATTCAGGGAATGGGCTATTCCGGCTTTGCCGTATTTGCGGGCGTCTTCGAAATGATCGCACGCGCTCTGGTCGGGCTGTTCTTTGTCCCGATATTCGGCTTTACCGCGGTCTGCTTCGCCAGCCCGGCCGCATGGATCCTGGCGGACTGCTTCCTCATCCCGGCGTACTTCCATGTCCTGCACCGCCTGCAGAAGCAGATGCAGCAGTACCGTACCCAGCCAGCTGAAAGCTGATAAAATGTCAATCATGAAACAGACGATTCATTGCCAACTGATGGTCATTCAGGATAAGATGATTCCGTCAATGCAAAATCGGGGATCTGCATACGCAGTCCCCGATCCTGTTTTAGAAGCCTGTTCCTTTTTGTGCCGCTTAATTTCTTCTTAATCTTATATCGCTTGTTTTACCTAATGGCGCTTTTTACCTTTTTTACTTCTGGTTCACAGCATCCACAAAACGCCCGAAAGCTGCTCTTCCCTCTTCCGTACACTTGTATACGCCCGCATCCTTTAAGACTTCATTGAATACCAGACCGATCTCATTATGAATGATATCCGTGATGTTGTCCTTCGTGATGTTATCGTATTTCGGCAGGAAACTCTCCGCCCACTGTGCATGGGAAGCCAGCGTATCGGTCGAACGCAGATCCTTCTTGTTTAAGATCGCATCCTCCAGTTCCGCCATCTCGTCCTTCAAACGCGCCGGAAGCACGGCAAGTCCCATGACTTCGATCAGGCCGATGTTTTCCTTCTTGATATGGTGGAGCGGTGCGTGCGGATGGTAAACGCCCAGCGGATGCTCCTCGGTGGTAATGTTGTTCCTGAGCACCAGATCCAGTTCGTAATCCTCGCCGCGCCGCCTTGCGATCGGCGTGATCGTATTATGCGGCTCGCCGTCCGTTTCCGCAAAGATAAATGCGGCTTCATCGGTATAGCCCCTCCATGCGGCCAGGATCTTATCCGCAAGATCGATCAGGCGCTCCTTATCCGGACCGCTGATCCGGATAACGGACATCGGCCATTTTACGATTCCGGCCTTTACATCTTCGAATCCCCGGAAAGTCAGTTCCTTTTCGATCTCCGCCCTTGCCATGGCAAACGTGTAATGCCCGCCCTGGAAATGATCGTGGCTTAAGATCGAACCGCCCACGATCGGAAGATCGGCGTTCGAACCTACAAAATAATGCGGGAACTGCGTAACGAAATCCAGCAGTTTTCCGAACGTCGCGCGTTCGATCTTCATCGGCGTATGCAGGGAATTGAACACGATACAGTGCTCGTTATAATATACATACGGCGAATACTGGAAAAACCAGTCGCTGTTATTGATCGTCACCGGGATAATGCGGTGGTTCTGTCTTGCCGGATGGTTGACGCGCCCCGCATAGCCCTCGTTCTCCTTGCAGAGCTGGCATTTCGGATAAGCGCTCTGTTTTGCATTTCTGGCTGCCGCGATCGCCTTCGGATCCTTCTCCGGCTTCGAGAGATTGATCGTGATATCCAGTTTCCCGAACTCGGTATCGGTCATCCACTTCTGGTCTTTCTTGATGCGCTGGCGGCGGATATAATTGCTGTCGCAGCTCAGCTTATAGAAGTAATCGGTTGCCGCCTGTGCGGAAGTTCCTTCATAAAGCTCCCGGAACTTCGCGCGGATCTCGCTCGGACGCGCAACCAGGCATCCCATGATCTTCGTATCGAAAAGATCCTTGTAAACGATGCTGTTTTCCTTCATAATGCCCTTTTCATAGGCGTATTCCATCATCTCTTCCAGAATGCCTTCCAGTGCATTCTCCGCGCTCTCCTGCGTCATCGGCGGGCGTTTCTCATACGCCTCGAACACTTCATCCTCGATATCGTCTACTTCCAGAAGCTCCAGCAGACGATTCATCGTATATACCTGATCGTCCGGCTCAACCAGACCGGTCACCAGACCGTATTCGGTCAATTCCAAAATTCTTTCCTGAATCATTTTCCCCTCTCCTTTTTCTATATTTCCCAACGTACTATGCCAGTTTCCGCGGGCCGTCTCCGATCTCCACTACATAGAAGTCCGCCGCATACCCGATCTTTTCCTCATACGCTTTGCCGACCTGCGCAATAAACGCATCGACCGATTCATCTTTTACGATGCTGACCGTGCAGCCGCCGAAGCCCGCGCCCGTCATTCTCGAACCGATCACGCCGTCTACCTTCCATGCTTCCTCTACCAGCGTATCCAGCTCGATTCCGGTCACTTCATAATCGTCCCGCAGCGAAACATGGGAAGCGTTCATCAGTTCCCCGAACAGTTTCAGGTCGTTATTTTTCAGCGCCTCTACCGCCTTGATCGTCCTCTGGTTCTCATATACCGCATGTTTTGCCCGTTTTACGCGCGTCTCATCCTTGATCGCGGATTTGTACTGTTCAAACTGTTCTTCCGTCAGATCTCCGAGGGAATTGATGCCGACCACCTGCTGGATCTCCGCCAGAGCCGTCTCGCATTCGCTTCTTCTCTCGTTATACTTCGAATCGCCCAGCCCGCGCTTCTTATTGCTGCAGGAGATCACGATCTTCGCATTCTCCAGCTTGATCGGCGCATAGGTATAATCCAGCGTCGCGGTATCCAGAAAAATCGCATGTCCTTCCTTCCCCATTGCGATCGCAAACTGATCCATGATCCCGCAGTTGACGCCGTTGAAATTGTTCTCGGAATACTGTCCGATCAGCGCCAGATCCTGATTGGTCACATCAAACCCGTACAGGGATTTTAAGATATATCCGGTCAGCACTTCCACCGATGCCGAAGACGACAGGCCCGAACCGTTCGGAATGTTGCCGAACAGCAGAAGATCCATTCCCTGCTCCACCTTCATGCCTTTCTCGCCGAACGCCCAGATCACGCCCTTCGGATAGTTCGTCCAGTCCGCTTCCTTCTCCGGTTTCAGATCGTCGAGGCTTGCCTCCAAAATCCCCAGCTGCTCAAAATTCATGGAATAAAAACGCAGCTTGTTGTCGTCCCGCTTCCGTACCACGCCGTATGTACCGATGGTCAGTGCGCACGGAAATACGTGTCCCCCGTTATAATCGGTATGCTCGCCGATCATATTGACGCGTCCCGGTGCAAAATAAACGCCGATCTCCCCTTCGTCCCCAAATAACTCCTTGAACTTTGCCAATACTTCCTGTTCGATCATAATTCTTCTCCTTTTTCTTTTTTTTCACAGGTAAAACCCTATGATTTTATTATACCGTTTGATTTTTCCTTTGCAAGATGCGATCGCAAAATTGCAACATATCGGGAGATTCATGCAACAAAATTACATAAAAGAAGATGGCAGGCTTCTCTTCATTTTTCCCGCGCCGCGTCCGATATAGAGAATGTAGCGGTTGAACCGGCCGTAAAACCGCAGACCAATGAAATATGAACAAGCCAGGGACGGTGACTCAGAAGGAAAACGGAATTTCTTTTTGACCGCCGTTTTTTATTTCTTTTTGAAAGGATGCAAAAACAGAAATAAACGGTGCAGTTCTTTTAAAGAGGGGTGAAACCATGATCATACAATCAGACAATATGCAGATGCATGCCAAAAGAAGCTACCGCGAAACCCGCTCGGCAGGCTCGCGCAGCGAAGTGCTCGGAAATTCCGCGAAAGCATCCGGTTCTTCCGGCGCTGCGAACTTTCTGGAAAGCCAGAGTTTTTCTTTCCTCGGCGCCAATTTCGGAAATGCCGCGGAAGAAAGCACGGATTCCCGCCCAAAGACGGAAAATGCCGATACGCTCTCGGAAATGGTAAAGAGCTTCCAGTCTACGCAGGGCGTAAAGCGCAGCGTCATGCAGGAGCGCCTCCGCGCGCTCGACCAGATCCGCCAGCAGACTTTAAACTATCTGTTCGATATGCTTTTCGGCAGAAATTCCAGCCGCGCAGGCACACCGATGGATGTACTCTCCGGAACGGGCACGGGAATGGGCGGACTTACCCTGCAGACCACGCGCTATACGTCGTATTTTACCTATTCGGAAAACGAAACGACGAACTTCAACGCCAAAGGCAGCGTTGTCACCGCGGACGGGCGCGAGATCGATTTCAACATCGGCCTGGAAATGTCCCGTTCCTTTACGCAGACCGCGGGCAGCTATATCGACTTTACCCAGCCGGTTCTCTGCGATCCGCTGGTCATCAATCTGGATTCCAATATTTCCGCCGTTTCGGATCAGAAATTCTTCTTTGATCTGGACGGCGACGGCACCGAGGAAGAGATTTCCCAGCTCAATTCCGGAAGCGGCTTCCTTGCACTGGACCAAAACGGCGACGGCGTCATCAACGACGGATCCGAACTGTTCGGCACGACAAGCGGCAACGGCTTTGCGGACCTTGCCGCCTACGATCAGGACGGCAACGGCTGGATCGATGAAGCGGACGCGATTTTCCAGCGCCTGAAAGTCTGGACCAAAGACGAAAACGGAAAGGACCGGCTGATGGATCTGAAAGAAGCCGGCGTCGGAGCGCTTTATCTTGGCAGCGCCGATACCGAGTTTTCGCTGAAAGACGCAGCCAACAATACGAACGGCGTCATCCGCCGAACCGGCATGTTCCTTTATGAAGACGGAAGCAGCGGGACGATGCAGCAGCTGGATCTCGCCACATAATGAAACGATACTAGCAGGCTTTCTGTATAAAGAAAAAGCAGCGGATTGTTTTCCATACAAACAAATCCGCTGCTTTACTGCCTGAATCCAGAAAAGCTGCCGTGAAGGCGATGACCGCCTCGCGAACAAACTAACCTCTGAAATCAATACTCTGCCCGACCATGCGCTCCTGATCGCTCCAGACGGAATCGCTCAGTCCCGCATAATTCTCATCCTCGATCTTTCGGAGCAGATCTTCCATCGTCGGCGCCGTCACGACCACTTCCTCTTTCGCGCGATCCGCCTTCCTGCGTTCGCCGGCTTTCTCCATCCGCTTCTCTTCCGCCGCCTTCTTCGCATCTTTCTTAGCGCTGGCCTTCTTGTCCGCGGCAGCTTTCTCCTTCTTGTCCGCGATCCGCTCCCGCTGCGCGGCAAGCGACTTGTCGATCACCGCAAAGAACGACGCGTTTCCGCCGTCGTTGACCTGAATGCCGTACGTCTTGACATTGGACGCGGAATTCAACCGGCTCTTCATCATCTCCATCTGGACGGCCGACGAACTGATGATCCCTTCGTACTGTTTCCGGTACTCCTCATCCTCCGCCATCCGCTCGATCTTCTCCTCGTCGATCAGAACAACCATCCGGTTCGGATTCGCGTACTGCCCCGCCTGCTGCTTCGCCAGTTCCTTCATCTCCGAGCTGACCAGGATAAAATCCATGCCGCCGTATTTCCGTTTCAGCTCCTCGTAATACTTCGCCGCATTCTCGCTCAGCTGCGGTTCCCCGATCGTCCTGCCGGACACCCGCGTCTTCTTCTGCTCCTGTGCGGCCTGTTCCGTCTGTGCGCTCTCATAAACGGCCGACGCCGCAGAGCTTTCCACCTGTCCTACATTACCCATGCTTTTTTCCTCCCTGAAAAAAATAGTGAAATCCATTTCTACTAATGGTTACTTATTATTTATTACTATATCGGCAGGTGCATCGGAAAAAATAACCCCGTTCAGCCTTTTTGCGCTCTCGCGCTCAAGAAAACGGTAGGAAACGACCTCATGGACGGCCTCCCCGCCGTTGATGCAGGAAAACAAAATCTCCACGCCGCGGTCCGCGATCTGCTCCCACTCCTGCCGGATCGTCGTGATCCTCGGCGTATGGAATTCCCCGACCGAGATCCCGTCAAACCCGACGACGGAAATATCATCCGGAACCGAAAAGCCCCGGTCGTTCAGCGCGCGGATCGCCCCCACGGCCATCACGTCCGCCATCGCAAATACGGCCGTAAGATCCGGCATCCGCCCGATCAGCTGCTCCATTGCCTGATATCCGCCTGAAACGGTAAAATACGCGCTCTCGTACTGCTGCTCAAACGAAAACGAAACTCCGTGCGCATCAAACGCCCGCCCGCATCCCAAATACCGTCCGGACGCCGCCTGGGAATGTTCCATCCGGCCTCCTAAGATCCCGATCCGGGTATGCCCCAGCGAAAGCAGATAATCCATAGCGGTTTCCGCCGCCTTCGCATCGTCCGTCCCGACGCTGGATAAATTGGCAAACCCCATGCCCTCGGCGGAGTTCGTGATCAGGATGCAGGGAATCGAGATCTCCGCAAACGATTCCTGAAAAAATTCCCTGCTGCTTCCCAGAAACACAACGCCCTGCGGATGCTGTTCCCGTATGATCTGGATGGCCTGCTTGACCTCGTTTTCCCACTCGCCGATATAATAGATCTGGCAGGCGTACCCTTTCTGTTTAACCTGTACCTGCATCCGTTCCAGAATATCGGCAAACAGCATGTTGCGGAAACCTTTGACAATGATCGTGATTTCTCTGCTCACATGCTGTTTGAGATGTTTGGCATTGCTGTTCAAACGGAAATTATATTTCTCAACTACGCGCATGATCGCTTCCCGTGCCGTATCCGAAACATTCGGATGGTCATTCAGCACTCTGGAAACCGTCCCAACCGCATAACCGGATTCCCGGGCAATGTCTTTGATCGTCATATTTTAACCTTTTACTGCTCCTGCAGCGACTCCTTTGATAATATGCTTCTGTCCTGCCAGATAGATAATTACGATCGGAATGACCGTCAGCATGATGCAGGCCATCATCGGCCCCATCTCCACGCGGCCGTAGCTTCCGCGGAAATACTGGATCAGCATCGGAATGGTCTTGTATTTCTTGATATCCAGCACCAGCGTCGGCAGAAGATAATCGTTCCATACCCACATCGCCTCCAGGATCCCGACGGAAACCATCGTCGGTTTCATCATTGGCAGTACAATTAAAAAGAATGTCTGAAGCGGATTGCATCCGTCGATCATGGACGCCTCTTCGACCTCCAGCGGGATCCCCTTCATAAATCCGGTAAACATAAATACCGCAAGCCCCGCACCGAAGCCCAGATAGATCACCCAGATATCCCACGGCGTATTCAGATGCAGCGTATCCGCCGTCTGCGACAGGGTAAACATTACCATCTGGAACGGTACGACCATGGAAAACGCGAACAGGAAATACAGGATCTTCGAGATCTTCCCCGGAACCCGCGTAATAAACCACGCGCACATCGAGCAGAAAAGCAGGATCGCCGCTACCGAGGAAACGGTAATGAACAGGCTGAATCCAAGGCTCTTCAAAAAGCCCTGTGCTTCAATGGCGTTGGCATAGTTTTCCAGTCCCGCAAACGAATCCGCCGTCGGAAGCTGGAAAGCGCTGTTTGTCGTGATCGCGCTTTCCTGCTTAAAGGAATTCAGCAGGATCATTACGATCGGATAAATATAAAGCAGCGATAAAACCGCCAGTACAACGGACCATATGATATCACTTGTTTTTTTCTTCTCTTTCATTACTGCTGCACCTCCTTTGAACGGGTTGCTTTCAGCTGGATCATGGATATCGCAACGACAAGGATGCAGAACAGTACGGCTTTCGCCTGCCCGTATCCTTTCCACTGTGCACCGGCTCTCGCATAGAACGTATCATAAATATTCAGCGCGAGCATTTCCGTCGCATGAGCCGGTTCGCCGCCCGTCAGCGCCAGGTTCTGGTCAAACAGCTTAAACGAGTTGGTCAGCGTCAGAAAGACGCAGATCGTAATGGACGGCATGACCATCGGGATCTTGACTCTCCAGAGCGTCGTCCAGGCGTTCGCCCCGTCGATCTGCGCGGCTTCGATCAGATCGTCCGAAATGGTCTGGAGCCCCGCGATATAAATGATCATCATATAACCGATCTGCTGCCAGCACATCAGTACGATCAGTCCCCAGTAGCCGGCCTTGCTGTTTAACATCAGAAGCGGCGCGCCGCTGAGGGAAAGCAGGCAGTTGATCAGAATCTGCCAGATATAACCCAGGACGATTCCGCCGATCAGGTTCGGCATGAAGAAAACCGTCCGGAAAATATTCGTTCCTTTTAATTGTCTTGTCAATAATAACGCAAACACAAAAGCGATCACATTGATCAGAAGGATCGAAACAACCGCAAAAGCCACGGTAAAGCCGAACGCATGGCCGAAAGACGCGTCCGTCAGTGCATTCTTATAATTGGCCAGCCCGTTCCATGCTGCATTCTTTACGGTCGTAAACTTGCAGAAGGAAAGATAAAGTCCTTCGCAGAACGGCACGATAAAACCGATCACAAAAGCAAGGAAGGTAGGCAGTACAAATAAAGGAGAATAGCGCTTAATTGCTTTTTCCATAAGATTCATCTATGTACGCTCCATACGGCGCGTATCATATGCTCCTTTCTATAAAATGGTGCCCCGCTGCCGGAAAAAGCCGACGCGGGAAAGAAATAGGGGAGGGCAGGACCTGCCCTCCCCTGAGGAATTCTTCTCTGTCAGCGTCTGTTACTGTGCCAACAACTGGTACTCGGTCGCCCAGCCGTCTACAAACGCCGTCTTAACCGCATCCCAGTTCGCATCGGTCTGATCCGCCGCGTACTGAGTCAGCGCCGTACCTACCGCATCCTTCCATGCTTCGGACGGAATCGTCGGGAAGTCCCATGAAACCCGAGTTTTTCCGGCATTGGTGTACTCCACATCCTGCTTTACAAATACGTTCTGCGATTCCTGCGCATTCTTAAACGGAATGACAAATCCCATATCTTCCGCCATTGCCTTCGTGCCTTCCTCAGAAGTTACGCACCAATAAAGGAAATCCAGAGTCGCCTGAATATCTTCTTCGCTTGCTTCTTTATTTACGCACCAGAAGTTCTCCGTACCGGTACACAGGCCCTGGTTCGCTTCATCCTCTCCGCCGACATAAAGCGGGATCATCGCCAGTTCGTCGTCCGAGAACGTGCCGCTCACATCGCCGTAAGCCCAGGAACCGTTCTGGTAAAATACCGCTTTGCTGGACTTGAAATCGCTTAAAGCGTCATCCGCGGTCTTGCCTGCCAGTTCTTTCGGATCACAGGTGCTGTTGTTAATGTACAGATCCCACATCTGACGGTAGTTGTCAAGGTAAGTTCCCTTGATCGCCTCTGTGGTTGAGATCCCATCTGCCTGATATTCCAGATGGATCGGCATATTTGCCAGATGCGTCTTAAATCTCCAGTCGGACGAAGAGTCCATTCCCGATGACGCAAACGCGGAAAATCCGAGTTCCGCCGAACGGCTGGTGATATCTTCCGCTACCCTCTTCAGATCATCGAAAGACTGGATATCTTCTACCGTATAGCCCGCCTGCTTGAGCAGCGTCTTATTGGTGATCAGTCCAAAAGACTCTACTACATAAGCGATTCCGTAAACAGCTCCGTCTTCCTGCAGGGCAAAATCATCGCTTGTCAGTTCTCCGTAAACATCCGTCCCTTTCAGATCATAGCAGTAATCCTTCCAGTTCTTCAGACCGTTCGGTCCGTTTACCTGAAACAGAGTCGGCGCGCTGCTCTTGCTCATCTCGCTCATCAGCGTCGTCTCATACTCTCCGGAAGCGGCAGTCACAACCTCTACCTCAACTCCCGTCTCCTCGGTGTAAGTCTCCGCCAGGGCCTTCCACTGGTCGGTTGCTTCCGGTTTGAAGTTCAGATAGTAAACTTTACCGCTCGCTTCCGACTGCCCCCCCTTAGAAGTATCGTCGCTGCCGCCGTCGCCGCTTCCGCCGCATCCGGCCAGCATGGATACTGCCATCGCGCCGGTAAGGGCAAGTGCCATTAATTTTTTCTTTTTCATATTTTTCCTCCTTTTTTTAGAAAAAATTAACCTACTGGAAACGTTTCCAGTTCCTACAATGCTATTATATAACCTGCATTTTCAGAATGCAAGACAATTTTCGCAAATATTCGAAACTTGGTAAATGTGTTACATTTTGGAGGGTGTTTTTTATGAAATATTACTAATTACTATCGGGTAGACTCACTCATCCGGATCTCATACGCCAGCTGCGGACATTCCAGCGTTTCCAGCACTTCCTCTCCTTCCAGCCGTCCGAGCAGAAGCCGGCCGGCCGCCTTCCCCAGCTCTCCCGCGTCAAAGCACAGAGAGGTGATCGAAGGAATGCTGTTTTCGAGGGCGGAGCTGTTGTAGAAAGAAGCCACGCGGATATCTTCCGGCACATATTTCCCCTGCGTGCGCAGTCCGGCCAGCACATGGCCGCAGATCGCATCGTCCATGCAGAAAATGCACTGCGCCCCTTTGCGCACCGCTTCTTTTGCGGCGCGGCTGACCGCATCTTTCTCTTCCAGATCCATGAAAACCAGTTCCGGATCCGGCGCAAGGTTCGCCTCTTCAAAGGCTTTCTCAAATCCCCGGCGGCGTTTCTGGTTCACGACATGCGTCCCGCTTCCCCCGAGCAGCGCGATCCTGCTGATCCCGCGCTCTAACATCCGCCCGGTCAGTTCCCTGCACGCCGTTTCATGGTCGTAATCCACCTGCAGGACATCCGGGTAATCCGTGCTTCCGATCACCGCAAACGGAATCTTCTCTTCCGACAGGAATTCGATCTGCTCATCCTTCACATAGGTCCGCAGCAGGATCACGCCGTCCACCTTGCGGTTCTGGATGATCCGCTTTAAGGCGGATACGTCGTTTTCCCCGCAGACGCAGAGCAGGATGTCATAACCCGCGTTTCCCGCGATCTCTAAGACTCCCATGACCGCTTTCTGGAAAAACGGAAGATCGACCAGCGCATAGGTGCCCGGCATCACCACGCAGATGTTAAATGTCTTCGACTGCGCAAGCCCCCTGGCCACCACATTCGGCATGTAATGATGCTCTTCGATGTAATCGCGAACCCTCTGGCGGGTTGCGGCGCTCAGCCTTCCTTTCCCGGAGATCGCACGGCTTACGGTGGTCTTGGATACGCCCAGCGCCTCTGCAACATCCGATATCGTAATTGGTTTCTCTTCTCTGCTCATCTTCCTGTCCTTTCCGCTTCTGCTCGGTAACTGCCGCCTTTATCGCAATATGGGTGACTGATTCTTAACATATCATCACTGAATTGTTGATTTCTTAGATAATTATATCAAATCAGCAAAGTATTTTCAATTAAGACAATTATAAAAATGCAACTATTCCATTATCTATGGCAAAGAGCCGGATCCTTATGTTATAATGCGGATAAGCATAACGCGCAGAAAAAGGAGGAAAACATTTTGAACACAGACAGGCTTTACTACGGGGCTGCGTATTACGACGAATACATGCCCTATGACCGGATCGAAACGGACATGGAAATGATGGAACGCGCCGGAATGAACACCATCCGGATCGCGGAATCGACCTGGAGCACCTGGGAGCCGCAGGAGGGGCAGTTTGATTTTACGCATCTGCACCGGATGCTGGATGCGGCCGGACGCCACCACATTTCCGTCATCGTCGGCACCCCGACTTACGCCATTCCGTCATGGCTCGCGAAGAAATCAGACGATATTTTAATCGTATCGCATAACGGCCCGCAGATCTACGGGCGGCGGCAGATCATGGACATCACCAATCCCGTTTATCTGCACCACGCGCAGATCCTGATCGAGAAACTGATGGAAGAAGTCCGGGACTGTCCGCATGTGATCGGGTTCCAGCTCGACAACGAAACGAAGCACTACGACACCTGCGGCCCGAGAGTCCAGCAGATGTTTGTGGAATATCTGAAAAAACAGTTCCCGGACATTCAGGAATTCAACCATGAATTCGGCCTCGACTACTGGAGCAACCGCGTAGACAACTGGGACGATTTTCCGGACGTTCGCGGCACGATCAACCAGAGCCTTGCGGCGGAATTTTCCCGCTTCCAGCGCAGTCTGGTAACGGATTTTCTCGCATGGCAGGCGCAGATCGTATCGAAATACAAACGGCCGGACCAGTTCATCACGCAGAACTTTGATTTTGAGTGGCACGATTATTCGTTCGGGCTCCAGCCTTTCGTGAACCAGTTTGAAGCGGCACAGTGCATGACTGTCGCCGGCTGCGACATCTACCATCCTTCGCAGGACGATCTGACCGGTTTCGAGATCACGCTCTGCGGAAACATCGCCCGCGCGATCAAGCGTTCCAACTATCTGATCCTCGAAACGGAGGCGCAGGGCAATCAGGCATGGCTGCCTTATCCGGGGCAGCTGCGCCTGCAGGCATACAGCCATATCGCAAACGGTTCCAATTCCGTGATGTACTGGCACTGGCATTCGCTCCACAATGCGATCGAAAGCTACTGGAAGGGCGTGCTTTCCCACGACCTTGCGGAGAACGAAACCTACCGGGACTGCTGCACGATCGGGCAGGAATGGAAGCGCGTCGGCTCCCGCTTAAAGAATTTAAAGAAAACCAATAAGATCGCCGTTATGGCGGACAACGATTCTCTGACCGCGCTGATCAATTTCCCGACGCAGACGCCTGCTGCCGACCGCTACAACGTGATCCTGCGCTGGGCAGCAAAGGCGCTGTTTGAGATGAATCTGGAATTTGACATCATTCCTGCCGATGAAACGCTGCTGAACCAGTACGACTGCATCATCGTACCGGCGCTTTATACGGCAAAGGAATCCCTGCTTTCGGCGCTTGATTCCTACGTCGAACAGGGCGGGAACCTGATCATGACCTTTAAGAGCGCTTTTTCCGATGAGCACCTTAAGATCTACGCCGATACCCAGCCGCATATCCTGCACCGGGCGCTCGGGATCCATTATGACCAGTTTACCTATCCGAAAAATGTTACGGTTTCCTATAACAACGTCTGCTCAAAAGCGTCCGAATGGATGGAGCTTGTCACCTGCGATACCGCCCGGCCGCTCGCCCATTACGGGCATACGGCATGGAACCGCTATGCCGCGGTAACGGAGAACTGCTACGGAAAAGGCCATGCGCTCTATCTGGCCGCTCTTTTCGGGGAAGATACCTTAAAGGAAATCTTTTCCCATTTCTTTACGGTCATCGGTTTCAGCGAAACGGCGAAACTGCCGTTTGACGCGCAGTATCCGGTTGCCGTAAAGCAGGGCGTCAATGACGAAGGACGCCATATCCTGTATTTCCTGAATTATTCCGGAAAGGAGCAGCGCGCAAGAAATATCGCAGGGGCTGCCCGCGAACTGCTTTCGGAAACGGAGGTAGCGCAGAATGAAGAACTGATCTTGCAACCGTGGGGCGTCGCGGTTTTAGAATATCATTAATGGAAGAGTCGTTTTTGGTTTCATTTTTGACAGGATAGCATTTTCGTACATGATCGTAACATAATAAAGCATCATAAAAGTGGCACAGAAAGTTTTTTTGCTTTCTGTGCCGTCATGGTTTTGTACGCTGCACACGCTGCAAGCACTGCAAAATCCGTGCGGCGGTACGCCTTAGAAAAATACGGCAACCTCCGTTTAGTGCTTTGTTTCTCATCATAGTTTACCTCCTTTTCTACTATTTTGCGAAACTAATTTTGACATTCACTAAATGTCATTTTCATGAGGATTATATCATATACTATCCTTATTGACAATCAGTAAATGTCATTTTTCTGCACAATCAAAAATATCATGGTTTCCATGAACAAAAAGGTGAAACATCGGATCATGTTTAAAAATAAGAACCATTCCTCCAACAATCTATGCGGTTCCAAGGTGAAAGAAATCCGGAAAGCCCGGCTGCCGAAAATGTCCCAACGCGAATTGGCCGATCAGCTGCAGCTGCAGGGGATCGACTTAGACAAAAACGCCGTCCAGCGGATCGAAAGCGGACAGCGTTTTGTTACCGATATTGAATTGCTTGCCTTATCAAAAGTACTGCGCGTTTCTCTTCAGGAACTGCTGGGCGAAGCGTCCCCCGGCAGCAGCCCTGATTTATTCTGACGCTGCCTCGGCCAGTGCCGACTACGACGCAGGCTTATTCTGCTGCATCCGAGGCCAAAAGCTGCTGCTCTTTGGGGAACTTCCGCTTTTGGCCGGAAAATCGCACATACTGTTGTCCGCGTCGGCAGAAGAAGTCCGCCGATCGAATAATCTTCCGCTTCCACCGATGCTGCATCATGGAAACTTTCTTGTCGTTTCGCAAGTATCAGCTTAGTCTCACTTGATTTCGCAATTTCATGAGACTGACTTGAGACAAACCGTCTCACTATTATTCAAAAATGCCGACTTAACCGCATTTCTGCAACTTTTTCCAGTCTCACCCAGTATCATATCTCATGAGACTATGTTGAGACTGGATGAGACTAAGTCAAACATTTTATGATAATGTCCAAGTTGATGTCTTTTTATCGTACACAGCACCTGTAACCTTGAACCAATATATTGCGCTTTCAATCCTCCTGCCCTTTCTTCTCCGCCGTCAGGTAATCCTGGAAAATATGCTCCATGATCCCCTGATACAGACAGAACAAAAGCCCCGGAAGAATGATCCACAAGAACGGCATCAGATACCCCAGAAACAGCGTCAGAAGCAGAAACAGGAGCATCACGAACGACCAGTTCATTTTTCCGATGCAGATGACCGCGCAGTTTTTCATCGTCGCTTTAACGGTCTGCTCGAACCGCGCCTGATAGCAGCAGGAAACGATCATCCAGACCGCCGTAAACAAAAACAGCACCAGCGCCCCGACGAAAAATACGCCTACGATTCCTTTCTCGATCAGCGCGCTGCGGCAGATGAACAGATCCGCCGCCGAAAGCAGAAGAAGCGCCAGCTGCAGAAGCCAGATGATGGTCGCCTGTTTAAAATTGGCGCAAAACGATCCGAAAAACGTTTTTGCCGCATATCCTTTCCCGTCGCGCACGTTCCGGTGCACGGTATCGTACAGTGCCGTCGTAGACGCCCCGATCGTAACCACCGGGATGGAACAGAGGATCCATAACAGGCTGACCTCGATGCATCCGACCAGAAAATCCGCTATCCGTGAAAACCAGCCGTCCGTCCGAAATACATTTTTCATAACTGGCTCCCTGCAGGAAAACACATTTCCAGCGAGCGTTCCCATACTTCCCCCGGCGCGGTCCGGTTCGTAAACGGATAATTTTCGGCCTGCCCGTCGTCCGTTTCCGATCCGGAAATCCCGTACCACGGCTCTAAGCACACATAGGAAGCGCCGCTGTCCGGATTGCTCCAGATCCCCCATACCGGAGCGGCGCAGGAGATCCGCACGGTCTCTCTGCCGTTTCGGTCCAGAAGCGCCGCCGTATCAAACGGCGCGTTTTCAAAGATCAGCGCATCCCCATCAAAAAGATGTTCCGTTATGGTAATGCAGCCGTCGTCCAGTTCCACATCCAGCAGTTCTTCCGTCAAAAGCCCGTCCGCATCCAACCGGCGACTTATCATACTGCCAGTCTCTCCGCTGATCGCTCTGCCAGCGCCTCCGCATTCACTTCTCGATAGCCGGATCTTCTGCCCGACGCGCGTTCCCTCTTCCTTCCGCAGCGGGCAGGCAAACGCCGGGTGCGCGCCGATGGAAAAGAACATCTCTTTCTCATCTTCGTTATGCACGCGCCACGTTTCCCGGATCTTGTTCCCGCTTAAGGCGTACTCCACTTCCAGCCGAAAAGAAAACGGATATTTTTTCCGCGTCTCTTCCGTATCCCGGAGTTCAAACACGATCCGGTCTTTCTCCTGCCCTGCGACTGCATACTCTATGCGCTGCGCAAATCCGTGTTTGTCCATCGGGTAAACCTGTCCGCCGGACATATACTGCCCGTCTTTTAATTTCCCGATAAACGGAAAAAGGATCGGAGCGGTTTTTCCCCAGTATGCCGGATCCGCGCTCCACATATATTCCGTTCCGCTTTCCCTGTTCTTTACCGATTTGATCTCCGCGCCGTAACTTTCCAGTTCTACGCTCAGAATTTCATTTTCAATGGTAACCCTCATTGTTCTGCCGCTCCTTTTCCTTGTTCTCGCTGTTATTGTGTTGCTATTCTCGTTACTATTGCTTATTTCTATTCTTGTTACTATTCTTAATTATTGTTCTCTTTACCTCATAAACTGCTTTAATTCACCGGCAAGCGCACCCTCCGCCTCTTTGGCCTGTGCCTCGTCCTCTCCGCTGATCGAAATATAGAGCTTCATCTTCGGCTCCGTTCCGGACGGACGCACAACGACGGAACCGCCGTCTTCCAGATAAAATTTCAGCACATCCGACTTCGGAAGCCCGTCGATCCCCTGCGCGTAATCGCAGAGTTTTTCGATCTTTCTGCCGGCAAGGGAATCCGTGCTGCTGCGGAATTTTGCCATGATCTCCTGCATCTTTGCAAGGCCGGAAGCCCCCTCAAATTCAAACGAATACAGCGTATTTAAACAATAGCCGTAAGTGCGGTACAATTCCTCCAGTTTTTCCAGCAGGCTGATCCCCTGCGTCTTATAGTACGCAAACATTTCACAGATCAGAAACGATGCGTCCACCGCATCCTTATCGCGCACATAGGAGCCGCTTAAATAACCGTAGCTTTCCTCAAAACCGAAAATATAGGAATCCGCGCGCCCTTTCGCCTCCAGCTTTCCGATCTGCTCCCCGATAAATTTAAATCCGGTCAGCACATTGACGGTTTTTACGCCGTAATGCTTCGCAATCTGCTCCCCGAGGTCAGTCGTTACGATCGTCTTGACCATCACCGGATCCTCCGGCATCGTCCCGTTAGCCGTACGCCTTGCGCAGACGTAGTCCAAAAGCAGGCAGCCGGTCTGGTTTCCGGACAAAAGCACATACTCCCCGTCCGCATTCTTGACCGCGATCCCGACGCGGTCGCAGTCCGGATCGGTCGCCAGCAGCAGATCCGCGTTGTTTTTTGCCGCATATTCCATCCCCAGCGCCATCGCCTCTTTGATCTCCGGATTCGGATACGGGCAGGTCGGGAAATTCCCGTCCGGCTGTTCCTGTTCTTTGACCACGGTGATATTCGTAAAACCGGTTTCCTTTAACGTGCGCGTTACCGGCTTTAATCCGGTTCCGTTCAGCGGCGAATAAACGATCGCCACATTCCGGTCGATCGAATCGTCCGCGCCAAGCAGGGATTGTTTCTTTACTTCTTCCACAAACGCCGTGTAGGTTTCCTCCGGGATGCAGCGGATCTTCCCGCTCTCTTTGTATTCCTCAAAATCGCCGAAGCGCACATCTTCAAAAATGTCGAGTTTTTCGATCTCGCCTAAGATCTCTTCCGCCGCTTCCGTCGTGATCTGGCAGCCGTCCGCGCCGTAGACTTTGTAACCGTTGTATTTCGCCGGATTGTGGCTGGCCGTTACCATAATGCCCGCCGCGCAGCCGTGATGGCGTACTGCAAAAGACAGGCACGGCGTCGGCATCAGTTCCGGATAGATCCACACTTCGATCCCGTTTGCGGCAAACACGCCGGAAGCCACCCGCGCAAACAGATCCGCCTTGATGCGCGAATCATGGCTGACGGCAATGCTCCTGCTCCCTTCCGGGAAATTCTTATTCACATAATCGGCAAGCCCCTGGGAAGCCTTCGCAACGGTATACATGTTCATGCGGTTGGTTCCCGCGCCGATCACGCCGCGCAGACCGCCCGTTCCAAATGCCAGGCTGCGGTAAAAAGCATCGCTGATCTTTTCCTCATCGCCTGCGATCTGCGCCAGTTCCGCCGTCAGATCGGCATCCATTACGGCTTTCTCCTTCCATAAATCATATTGTTTTTTGATCTCTTCTGTCATGACTTTTCCCTCGCTTTCTTATTTTTATTCTGCTGCATTTCAATATCCAGAAAAGCAAACGGTTCTTTCGGATCCGCATGAAGAAACTGAAGGAGCATCAGCCCCGCCCGCATGGAAACCCGCTCTTCCATTAAGATCCGCTGCGCTTCGTTCCGGTCCACAAACACCGTTTCGATCTCCTCGCTGTCCTCCTGCTGCGCGGCGCTCGAATCGCCCGACGCGTAGCCGAAGACCAGGGAACCGCTTTCATCTGTCATTCCCTGCGCCATAAAAAACGGATTCCGGAAAACCGGAGAACCCCCTTCATAAACGGTAAACGAAAGCCCCGTCTCTTCCCGCATCTCGCGGACGGCCGCTTCCTGTGCCGTTTCTCCGGGATCGATCAGTCCCGCCGGAAGTTCGTACATCCAGCCGTCAACCGGATAGCGGTACTGATGCACCATCACCAGTTTTCCGGGATCGTCCCGCAGCAGCGCATAAACGGCCATTCCCTCCGGTAAGCGGCTGCGGGTCACGGCTTTCAATGCCTCTTTTTTGTTCCGCGAAGCAAAAAAATAGTCAAAAGCACGCCCGCTTTTCGTACACGCATCGATGCGGTACAGATTTAAAAACGGATTCTCCGACAACGCCTCGATCTTGCGGTTTTTCTGCTCCTGTTGGTCTTTCTTCCTGTCCATCCCATCGACTCCTCTCCGATTTCACGCTCTTTGGCATTCATCCATGCCTGCCCGGTTTCACGCTCTTTGGCATTCATCCATGCCTGCCCGGTTTCACCCGAGCACGAGCAGCAGCAATTCCTGCGCCAGTTCCCGGTGTTCGCCCGCCGCTGCGATCCCCACAGCCGCATCCGACTGATACCATCCGGTATCCGCCATCCACGGCGAATCCGGATGCACGCAAATCCCCGCTAAGATCTCCCGGCCGCTCTGCGCGTCCGTGACATAGATCGCGTCCTCTGCATGCGCTTCTATCACGGATTCCGGAAGCACATCCCGAAGATCGGCTAGATAACCGCTCTGTCCGACCGCCCGGAAATACTCTTTATCGGCAAAAAACAGATCGGCGGAACGCGTATCCAGCAATACTTGAACCGTGTTCATGTTCGTCGTGCTCACGCTGTCCTCGTAATCCGGCGATACATGCAGGGCAATATTCACCATCATAGTACTGCGCTTCGGGTTGATCCCGTGCGTCCGCAGGAAATCGTCAAAATATCCGGCGTCTTCCGCACGGATCTGCTCCCCGTCCGTATTGACCGCAAGGATTCCGAGGACTACCGGCTTCTTTCCGATCCAGCTGGCTGCAAGAAACACTGTGATCAGGATCACGGCAAGAACTGCCGCCGTCCGCCATCCGTAATATTCGAGATAATATTCCGCTTTCTGGCGTGCCGTCATCCCGCGCATCGTTTCCCGCATTTTCTGAAAGAACTTCATCACTTCACCGCCTTATCCGCCTCACTCGTCCATCCGTTCATCCGCCTGATCCGACTCGCCCGCCCAGCCGTTCATCTGCCTTCTCCGTCTCGCCCGCCCGGCCGCTCATCTGCCTGATCCGACTCACTCGTCCAGCCGTTCATCTGCCTGATCCGACTCGCCCGCCCAGCCGTTCATCCGTTCATTCGTTCCGCCGCAAGGCGTCCCAGCTGGATCGCGCCGATGATCCCGGCGTTATCGCCAAGCCCCGGCGGCACGATATAACCGTCCAGTTCCTCTTCCAGCGCAGGATGGCGGACATAGCCGTTTAACAGTTCCCGCACTTTCGCGCGCACCAGCCCAAACAGCTGCGTCTGATGCATCACGCCGCCCCAGAGGATCACCTTCTGCGGCGAATATGCCAGGATATAGTTTGAAACCGCCTGCGCCAGATAATACGCTTCCAGTTCCCACACTTCCTCCCGCGCAAAAAGTTCCGCGGCCGGACGCCCCCAGCGCTTCTCCAGCGCCGGGCCGCTCGCCAGTCCTTCCAGACAGTTCTCATGGAACGGGCAGACGCCCGGAAACGAATCCCCGCTCTTTCTGCCGATCAAAAGATGCCCCGCTTCCGGATGAACCAGTCCATGCAGCAGCGCTCCATTACAGTATACACCAACACCGGCCCCTGTGCCAATCGTAAGATAGACCGCCGTGTCACAATCTTTTGCCGCGCCCAGCAGAACTTCTCCCAAAACCGCGCCGTTTACGTCCGTATCCAGCCCCACCGGAACCGAAAGAGCCTCCCGGAATACTTTTAAGATCTCACAGCCCGCCCAGCCCGGCTTCGGGGTGCTTGTAATGCTCCCGTACCCCGGCGACTTCCGATCTAAGTCCAGCGGCCCGAAACAGCCGATTCCCAGCGCTTCGACCTTTTTCTCCTTGAAATAACGGATCATCCGGGGCAGGGTATCCTCCGGCGTACCGGTCAAGACCGTCATCCGGTCGCTCAGATTCCCCGCCTCGTCTCCAACGGCGCAGACCATTTTCGTCCCGCCCGCTTCGATTCCACCTATAACCATTGATACTCCTTTTTCTTCTGCAATCCCTCCGGAACAAAGAAATCCGGCCGCCAGACAAAGAATCCGGCAAGCCGGATCCTTTGCTTCAAGCCTCTCCTGCCGTCGATGCGATCAGCTCCATTTTTCCCTGAAGCTCTACCGTCCCGAATCCGGACGGCAGAAGGAAGTGGCTTCCTTTCCGCACCGGCTGCCCGTTGACGATGCCGTCTCCTTCCGTCACGGTCACGCCGAGGAACGGATACTCCTGCTCAAACTGCGCGCGGCCGTCCACGTTCATCTTAAATACCGTATAATAGCCGCACCGGTACAGCTCTTCCAGAACATTCGGCGTTCCCTCGCCCGTCGGTTTTACGCTCTCTTCGGCCGGCGCCGCCGGTACGGTGATCACATCCAGACTCTGCCTGATGTGAAGCTCCCGCGGCGCTCCGTTCGAAAGTCGGCCGTAGTCGTATACCCGGTAGGTTATATCGCTGTTCTGCTGCGTTTCCAGAATTAAAAGCCCGCCTTTAATGGCGTGGACCGTTCCCGGATTAATCTGGATAAAATCGCCTTTATGTACCGGGATTTCGCGAATGAACGATGTCCATTTTCCTTCCCGGATCATTTCCTGAAGCTCTTCTTTGCTTTTCGCATGGTGCCCGATCACAAGCGAAGCATTTTCCGGACAGTCGAGAACGTACCAGCATTCCGTTTTCCCGAAGGAGCCGTTTTCGTGCTCTTTCGCATACGCATCGTCCGGATGCACCTGAATGCTCAAATCCTCGCGGGCGTCGATGATCTTCGTCAGAAGCGGGAAACGGTCGGATTTTAAATTCCCGAACAGTTCCGGATGCCGCTTCCAGACTTCCGACAGTTTCCAGCCCGCATACACACCGTATTTGACCGTGCCGTCGCCGTTCGGATGCGCCGAGATGCCCCAGCATTCGCCGAGGTCGTCCCCTTCTTCCGGATAGCCGAACTCCTCCCGAAGCCGCGTGCCGCCCCAGATATTGTGGGTGCATACCGGCTCCAGAAACAAAATCTGCCTGCTGCCCTGATTGCAGGAGAGCGGCGCGCCGTTCGTTTCGATCACTTTCTGATACCAGAACGCGGAATCCTTCGCAATGCGCCGCTGCGTACTGTAGTCCACATAAACCAGCCCGAAGCGCTTGTTAAACCCGTTCTCCCATTCAAAGTTGTCCAGAAACGTCCAGAGGAAATAGCCCCGGATATCGGCTCCCTCGTCCGCCGCCTGCTGCATCGCGGACAGATAGCCGTCCAGAAACGTGATCCGGTCGTTATCATGCACCCTTCCGTCCGGCGCGATATTGTCGTGGCAGCCCATTCCGTTTTCCGTGATGTAAAGCGGCAGCGGATAGCGTTCGCATAAGAAACGGATCCCGTAATAAAACGCGCGCGGCGTAACCGGCCAGTCCATCGCGGTTTTCGGAAATCCCGGTTCAAACGGAACCCGTTCCGGTTTCCCGTCCGCGCCCCGGCGCACCGGGTAGCCGTGATAAATATTCTGTCCCATAAAATCAAGCGGCTGATGGATCAGCTTTAGATCCTCTTCGGTGATCTTCGGCAGGTATTCCGCGAACTTTTCCAGCCCCTCTTTCGGATAATGCCCCAGAAAAACCGGATCGGAAAACCATGCGACGTTAAACGACCAGCTTTCCATCGGATTGAGGAAGCCGAAATACGCCTCCCGCGCCGCCTCGATGTCTTCCGGCGCATCGGTATACGGATACGCCACGCTCCCGGTCGGCGCATAGCCGACGCGGATCGGTCCTTTCGCGTATTTCCGCAGGCTGCAGACGGCTTTTCCGTGCGCCAGCAGCATGTGGTGCGCGATCAGAAACGTATCCCGCGGGGAAAGCGCAAGCCCCGGCGCGTGCAGTCCCTTGCAGTATCCGAGATCGATCATGCTCTGCGGTTCGTTGATCGTGATAAAATCGCTGCACAGATCGGAGAAATTCTCCGCGGCTGCTTTCGCATATTCCCCGAACCACTCCGGCGAATCCGGATTGAGCCAGCCGCCGCGCTCGTAAAGCGCCTGCGGATATTCCCAGTGGAACAGCGTCATATACGGCGTGATCCCGTTTTCTTTCATACTAAGAAGCATATCGCGGTACAGTTCCACCGCTTTTTCATTGACGCGCCCGGTTCCCTCCGGCATCAGCCTGGACCAGCTCACGGAAAAACGGTAGTTGCGGATCCCGAGATTTCTCATCAGGGCAAAATCCTCCCGGTAACGGTGGATATGGTCGCAGGCCGTATAAGCCGTATGCCCCTCATAAGTGCCGCCCGCCTCTGTAAATGCGTCCCATACGCATTCCCCGTGCCCGTCTTTCGGATCATATCCTTCGATCTGATAGGCGCTGCTTGCCGCGCCCCATATAAAATCCTTTTGAAACATAACCTCCTCCTTCTCCTTACGCGCGGACTATACGATAAATTTCTGCATCATTTCATTCAGCTGGCGGACCTCCGCGCTCAACCCCGCCGCTTCTTTCGTCAGCCGTTCCACATCGCCCAGCTGATTGTTGACCGTCGCCGTT
>CANQDS010000031.1 GCA_947593655.1 uncultured Lachnospiraceae bacterium
CCGGGAACCAGCGTCGAAACGGTCTTAGAGATGCTGCGCATCGTAAAGAAAGTGCTGGTCATGTCCGTCAATCCGGGAAATGCGGGTCAGATGTACCTTCCGTATGTCGGAAAGAAGATCACGAAGCTGCTCGCCATTAAAGAGGATATGGACTTTGAAATCTGGTGGGACGGCGCGTGCAGCGCGCAGCGGATTCTGGAATTTGCGCCGAAAGGCGTCAAGGGCTTTGTGCTGGGCACGACGCTTCTCTTTGGCAAGGACAGGCCTTACGGGGAAACACTTGCCTCCATCCGGGAGCTGAAATTTTAAGAAATAATAAGTATTGCTATTGTGCACACAAATTGGTAGAATAAAAAGAAAACAATATGCTTTGAGGAAGGACATTTGCGAAAGGAGTTATCAAGCATGGAGGAACTGGCGATGGGCAGAGTCGCGTTAATTACTGGGATTACCGGTCAGGACGGCAGTTATCTTGCTGAATTTTTACTGGAAAAAGACTACGAGATTCACGGCATAACCCGCCGCGCATCAATCTCAAACACCAGTCGAATCGACCACATAAAGGATAAGCTCATGCTCCACGACGGCGACCTGTCGGACAGCTCTTCGCTGATCCGGATTATCTCTGAGGTGCAGCCGGACGAGATTTACAATCTTGCCGCCCAGAGCCATGTTCAGGTGTCTTTCGATGCTCCTGAATATTCCGGCGATGTGGATGCGCTCGGAATATTGCGGGTTCTGGAGACCGTCCGCATACTCGGCCTTGCGAAGAAAACGAAAATTTATCAGGCCTCAACCTCCGAGCTTTACGGAAAGGTGGAAGAGGTTCCGCAGTCGGAGACTACGCCGTTCCACCCATACAGCCCCTATGCCGTCGCAAAGCAGTACGGCTTCTGGATCACGAAGGAGTACCGCGAGGCATACGGAATGTTTGCAGTGAACGGCATTCTGTTTAATCACGAATCCGAGCGCCGGGGAGAGAACTTCGTCACCCGGAAGATAACGATTGCGGCCGGGCGGATCGCCGAGGGTCTGCAGGATCATCTGGAACTCGGCAACCTTGACAGCCTCCGCGACTGGGGTTATGCGAAAGATTATGTTGAGTGCATGTGGCTGATCATGCAGCAGGACGAGCCGGATGATTTTGTTATTGCAACCGGCGTCCAGCACACGGTCCGCGACTTTACCGAGCGTGCGTTCGCAGAGAACGGAATGCATATCCGCTGGGAAGGGCGCGGCCTTGATGAAAAAGGTTATGACGAAAAGACCGGGAAAATGCTTGTATGCGTGAATCCTGCATGGTTCCGGCCGACCGATGTGGACAACCTTTTAGGAGACCCGAGCAAGGCGAAAACCGTCCTCGGCTGGAATCCGCAGAAGACGAGCTATGAGGAACTGGTTAAGAAAATGGCGGAGCACGACCGGAAACTTGCGAAACGCCAGAAGGCCGTTTTGGAGGCAGAATCATAATGGAAAAGAATTCGAAAATTTATGTTGCCGGACACCGCGGAATGGTCGGCTCGGCGATCGTAAGAGAGCTGGAGCGGCAGGGCTACACGAACATCATCACCCGCACCCATGCGGAACTTGAACTGAAAAATCAGGCTGCTGTTGAGCTGTTCTTTTGGGCCGAAAAACCGGAGTACGTTTTTCTTGCTGCGGCAAAGGTCGGCGGGATTGCCGCGAACCAGACCGCGCTCGCGGATTTCATGTATGACAACATGATTCTGGAAATGAATGTCATTCATGCGGCATGGAAAAACGGCGTGAAAAAGCTCGAATTTCTGGGGAGCAGCTGCATTTATCCGAGAATGGCTCCACAGCCTATGCCGGAGAGCTGTCTTTTGACATCGGAACTGGAAAAGACGAACGAAGCCTATGCGCTTGCCAAAATTTCAGGGTTGAAATACTGTGAATTTTTAAACCGCCAATACGGCACCGATTACATATCCGTCATGCCGACGAATCTTTACGGTCCGAACGATAATTACCATCCGGAGCACAGCCATGTCCTGCCGGCGCTGATCCGGCGCTTCCATGAAGCGAAAGAGGCGGATGCGCCGTATGTGACCTGCTGGGGCGACGGCAGTCCTCTCCGCGAGTTTTTGTATGTGGATGATCTCGCGGAGCTTTGCGTTTTCCTGATGAACAACTACAGCGGAAACGAAACCGTCAACGCCGGAACCGGTAAGGAACTGACCATTAAAGAGCTTACCGGGCTTGTTGCAAAAGTAATCGGTTACAGCGGTGAAATCCGCTGGGATGAGACCCGGCCAAACGGCACGCCGAGGAAGCTGCTCGATGTCAGCAAAGCTGCAAAGTTAGGGTGGACCTATAAAACCGAGCTTGAAGACGGGATCCGGCTTGCTTATGAGGACTTTCTTAATAATCCCATGAGGGCAGAGAGGTAAGGATATGAATGTGATTCTGCTTTCCGGCGGATCAGGGAAAAGGCTGTGGCCGCTGAGCAATGATATAAGGAGCAAGCAGTTTATTAAAATCTTCAGGAAGCCTGGCACTGACCGTGCCTATGAATCCATGGTTCAGCGCGTCTACCGCCAGATCAAAAGCGCCGATCCCGATGCGCAGATTACGGTTGCAACTTCGAAATCGCAGGTATCTGCGCTTTACAATCAGCTTGGAGAAGGCGTGGGCATTTCCGTGGAGCCCTGCCGCCGTGATACATTCCCCGCGATTGCCCTTGCGACGGCGTATCTTCATGACGTCAAGGGGATCAGCAAAGATGACGCTGTAGTTGTCTGCCCGGTTGATCCGTATGTAGATGATGATTATTTTGAAGCGCTCAAAAAGCTTTGGGAGCTTGCGCGGAATGGAACCGCTAATCTTGTGCTGATGGGCATTGCGCCGACTTATCCCAGCGAAAAATACGGATATATCATTCCGGAAACCGCTGATGTTGTGAGTAAAGTCGCGTCATTTAAAGAAAAGCCGGACGAGAAAACGGCGCAGAATTACATCGGCCGGGGCGCGTTATGGAACGGCGGGGTTTTTGCGTACAAGCTTTCCTATGTTCTGCAGCGCGCCCGTGAACTGATTGGCTTTTCGGAGTATGATGATCTGTTTTCAAAGTACGATACGCTGAAGAAAATTTCATTTGATTATGCCGTAGCCGAGCATGAATCCGATATTGCCGTCATGCGTTTTGCAGGTGAATGGAAAGACCTCGGAACATGGAACACCCTGACGGAAGAGATGGAAGAAAACGCCGTCGGTGATGTGAGATTCAATGACGCCTGTGAAAACACTCAGGTGATCAATGAACTGGGCATACCGATCATAGCAATGGGGCTTCGGGATGTTGTGGTCGCCGCCAGCCCGGAAGGGATTCTGGTTTCGGATAAAAAGCAGAGCAGCTATATCAAGCCTTTGGTTGACGAAATCGATCAGCAGATCATGTTTGCCGAAAAGTCATGGGGGAGTTTCCGGGTTTTAGATGTGGAAGAAAACAGCATGACCATTAAGGTCACATTAAATCCGGGACACCGCATGAATTACCACAGCCATGAAAAACGCGATGAGGTCTGGACCGTGGTTTCCGGTTCGGGCAGAACGGTTGTCGACGGCATGGAACAGATCGTCAAAGCCGGCGATGTGGTCACGATGGCAGCCGGATGCCGGCATACGGTGATCGCGGATACGGAACTGCAGCTTATTGAGGTACAGCTGGGAAAGAATATTACCGTAAAAGATAAGCGAAAGTATGAGATGGAACTATGACAGAACGTAACAAACCGTTTTTGCTGCAGCCTGCCGCAAAGGATTACCTCTGGGGCGGGAACAGGCTGAATGACGATTTTGCAAAGGCAATTCCTGTTTCTCCGCTGGCTGAAACCTGGGAGTGTTCTACCCACCCGGACGGGGTCAGCACGGTTGCAGGCGGCGAATATGAAGGGTATCCGCTCAGCCTTGTCTTAAAGGATCATCCGGAATTTCTGGGAAAACATGCGCTCGCAGTAACCGGCGGGAAAGCGGAACTTCCAATTCTGGTCAAATTAATCGATGCGAAGAGGGATCTGTCTGTTCAGGTGCATCCGGATGACGCCTACGCGGCGGAACATGAAAATGCCGCAATGGGGAAAACAGAGATGTGGTATGTGCTCAAGGCCAAAAAAGGCGCAGAGCTTGTCTGCGGATTTAATCAGGACGTTACCGCGGATCTCATAAGATCAGCCATACAAAAAGGAACGATTGAACGCTATCTGAATCATGTGCCGGTTCATGAGAATGACATTTTTTTCATAGAACCGGGAACGGTTCATGCGATTGGCAAAGGCGTGGTCGTTGCCGAAATCCAGCAGAACAGCAACCTTACATACCGGCTGTATGACTATGGACGGACAGATAAAAACGGGAAATTCAGGGAACTCCATATCGAGAAAGCACTGGAAGCGGCGAATCTGAATTCCAGTGCGTCACCGCGCCAGCCGATGCGGGTTTTGAAGTACCGGAACGGGTGCGCAAGTGAATTTTTAGGCCGGTGCAGGTATTTCCAGACAGAACGGATGCTGATCAATACGGAGCTTCACCGGGAAATGACGAGCTTTCAGACCGATCAGAACAGTTTTCATGTCTTGCTTTGCATTGACGGCTGCGGAGCGGTTTTTGGAACGGATTTTGCGATGAATTTTTTTAAAGGCGATTGCCTGTTTGTGCCGGCAGACAGTGTGGAATTGAAACTGCATGGAAAAGCGCAGTTCTTAAATGTAGGCTGCTGATGGAATCTTATGATGGATCTCTTATGCAAAAAAACAATTGACTTTCTCCCAAATAAGAATATAATAATCTACAATCTGAAAATCTCAGCCGCCCGTTCTCGTGCGGCTGCTTTTCAAGAATGGAGGGAGCGGAAGTGAAGAATATTTTTCGGTTACTGGGAACGGTCAAAGGCTATGTTGCGCTGATCGTGCTGCTGTTGATCGTGCAGGCGTACTGCGACTTAGCATTGCCCGCGTACACAAGCGATATCTTAAATATCGGCCTACAGCAGAACGGCATCAAAGACGCCGTGCCGGACCGGATCAGTAAAGACAGCCTGGAAACGCTGGAGCTGTTTTTGGAAGAAGAAGACGCCGAAACCGTGGAGAACGCCTACCGGGAGGCGGACGACGGAACTTATGAATTAAAAGAGGAGGCCGACCGGGAGAAGTTAGATCAGATCCTCGCGATTCCGGAGAGCTTAGTCTACCAGATGGCCGGGACCGAGGAAGGAAGCGCCATGCTAGAGCAGATGCGGACAGCGGTACAGGCCGGGATGCTGGATCGCTCGGAACTGTTGAAGCAGATGCAAAAGCCGCTGGACAGTCTTAGGGAACTGTCGGATATGTACTTAAGCCAGATCGCGGTTGCCTATGTATCCGGCGAGTACGAAGCGATTGGCGTGGATCTCGACGGGATCCGGAACGCCTACCTTCTGGAGGAAGGCGCGCACATGCTGTTTCTGGCGTTTATTATGATGACGGTCGCGATCATTGCGGGGCTGATCTCGGCGGTCGTTTCCGCGCGTGTCGGCCGGGATCTTCGGGAGAAGCTCTATGAAAGGGTGCTGGCGTTTACCAGCGCGGAGATCGAACGCTTTTCCACGGCGTCGCTGATCACGCGCTGCACGAACGATATCCAGCAGGTTCAGATGCTGATCGTGATGCTGCTTCGGATCGTTACCTATGCGCCGATCCTTGCGATCGCGGGCGTTGTGAAAGTCATACAGACCGGCGCGGGGCTGGGCTGGACCATCATTCTGGCGGTCATCGTGATCGCCGTGATCATCGGCATTTTAATGGTCGTTGCATTTCCGAAATTTAAGATCATGCAGTCTCTTGTGGACCGGCTGAACCTCGTATCGCGGGAAATGCTGACCGGTATCATGCCGGTCCGGGCGTTCGGGCGGCAGGAGCATGAGGAACAGCGGTTTGACGAAGCCAATCAGGCGCTGTTTCAGACGCAGCTCTTTACCAACCGGGCCATGACCTTTATGATGCCGGCCATGATGTTTGTCATGAACGGGATTTCCGTACTGATCGTATGGGTTGGCGGAAAAGGCGTTGATGCCGGAACGGTGCAGGTCGGCGACCTGACGGCGTTTATTACTTATTCTATGGTAATCATCATGGGCTTTCTGATGATCTCCATGATCTCCATTATGCTGCCGCGTGCGGGCGTTGCCGCGGATCGTATCATGGAAGTGCTCGAAACGGAGATCTCCTTAAAGGATGCGGACGACGTGGAAGACGGGAAGCTCTCCGGCAGCGGTGTTCTGGAATTTCAGGATGTATCGTTTGCCTATCAGGGCGCGGAGGAAAACGTGCTGGAGCATATTTCTTTCCGGGCGGAGCCGGGGAAAACAACGGCCATCATCGGCTCGACCGGCTGCGGCAAGACTACGCTTGTGAACCTGATCCCGCGGTTTTATGATGTGACGGCCGGGGCGGTCACGATCGACGGAATCGATATCCGCCGGATCAGTCAGGAGCGTCTGCGCGATCTGATCGGATTCGTTCCGCAGAAAGGGATGCTGTTTTCCGGAACGATCGAAAGCAACTTAAAATACGCCGGGGACTTTGTCACCGACGAAGATATGAAAACGGCGGCCGAAACCGCTCAGGCGATGGAATTTATCGAAGCGAAAGAAGAGGGCTTCGGTTCGGCTGTCGCACAGGAAGGCTCCAATGTATCCGGCGGCCAGCGGCAGCGCCTTTCGATCGCGCGGGCGATCGCGAAGCATCCGAAGATCTACGTTTTTGACGATTCGTTTTCCGCGCTCGATTACAAGACCGACGCCGCGCTGCGCAGGGAGCTGGCGAAACAGACGAAAGATGCGGCAGTGCTGATCGTCGCCCAGCGGATCGCAACGATCATGCACGCGGACCAGATCCTTGTCATGGACGAAGGCAGGATCGTCGGGAAGGGAACGCACCGCCAGCTGCTGGAAAACTGCGCGGTTTATCTGGAGATCGCAAAAGGGCAGCTGTCCGAAGAGGAGATTCAGGCTGCAAGGAAGGGGGGCGAGGCATAATGGCGGAAAACAGACCTGCAAGACCGATGGGGCGCAGAAGGGGCGCCCGCGGGGAAAAAGCGAAGGATTTCAAAGGAACGATCCGGAAACTCTTACACTATATGGGCGGATACCGGATCGCGATCCTGGTGGTCATGATCTTTGCGGCGGGATCCACGATCTTTACCGTGATCGGGCCGAAGATCCTCGGAAATGCCACGACGGAATTATTCAGCGGGCTGATCCGGAAACTGTCCGGACAGGGCAGCATCGACTTTGCCAAGATCGGCAGGATCCTGCTCGGACTGATCGCCATGTATGC
Organism: uncultured Lachnospiraceae bacterium; assembly: GCA_947593655.1. GTDB lineage: Bacteria > Bacillota > Clostridia > Lachnospirales > Lachnospiraceae > Roseburia. Next base: position 7,332 of record CANQDS010000031.1, read on the forward strand.
GGCAAGCGCGCTGTTCGCCTTTATCCAGGGCTGGACGATGACGACGGTTTCCCAGAAACTCTGCCGCCGTCTGCGCGAAGAGATCAGTCAGAAGATCAACCGGATGCCGTTAAAATATTTCGAAAAAAATACCGTGGGAGACGTGCTCTCCCGTGTTACCAACGACGTGGATACGCTCGGCATGGGCTTAAACCAGTCGATCACGCAGCTCATTACGTCTGTCTGCACGCTGATCGGCGTGGTGATCATGATGCTGTCGATCTCCCCGCTGATGACGGGGATCACGGTGCTGATTCTGCCGCTGTCGCTTCTGATCGTAGCCGCGATCGTGAAGAAATCCCAGAAATATTTCGTCGCACAGCAGGCGAATTTAGGAAAGATCGACGGACAGATCGAAGAGACGTTTTCCGGGCATAATATCGTAAAGGCGTTCAACCGGGAGAAAACGGAAGTCGGCCGGTTCCGGGAAACGAACCGGATGCTGTATGAATCGGCGTGGAAGAGCCAGTTCTTATCCGGGCTGATGCAGCCGCTGATGAATTTTGTCAGCAACATCGGCTATGTGGCGGTCGCGATCTCGGGAGCGATGCTCGCCAGCGCCGGAACGATCACCATCGGCGATATTACCGCTTTTATCCAGTACGTCAAGAGCTTTACCCAGCCGATCACGCAGCTGGCGCAGGTTTCCAATATGCTGCAGTCGATGGCGGCCGCGGCGGAACGTATCTTTGAATTCTTGGAGGAAGAAGAGGAAACGGAAAGCGTTAAGGATCCGGTGTCTCCGTCCGTGATCCGGGGCGAGGTCAGCTTCGAGCATGTACGCTTCGGCTATGATCCGTCGAAGATCATCATTCAGGATTTCAACTGCGAAGTCAGACAGGGGCAGACCGTAGCGATCGTCGGCCCGACCGGAGCGGGGAAAACGACGATGATCAAGCTGCTGATGCGCTTTTACGATGTCAACAGCGGCTGCATCCGCTTAAACGGGCATAAACTGGACGAATTTGACCGGAACGGCCTGCGGAGCGGGTTCGGCATGGTATTGCAGGACACCTGGCTCTTTAAAGGCACGATCATGGAAAACATCCGCTACGGCCGTCTCGATGCGACGGACGAGGAAGTGATCGAAGCGGCGAAGAAAGCGCGGGCGGATAAATTCATCCGTTCCCTTCCGGACGGCTATCAGATGGTCGTCAACGAAGAAGCGTCGAATATCTCGCAGGGACAGAAACAGCTTTTAACGATCGCGCGGGCGATCCTGGCGGATAATCCGATCATGATCTTAGACGAGGCGACGTCTTCGGTCGATACCCGGACCGAGCAGCTGATCCAGACGGCGATGGATCAGCTGATGGAGGGAAGGACTTCCTTTGTCATCGCGCACCGCCTGTCTACGATACGCAATGCCGATCTGATCCTTGTGATGAAGGACGGCAATATCATCGAGCAGGGCAGCCATGACGAACTGATCGAAAAGAACGGCTTTTATGCGGATCTGTATCAGTCGCAGTTTGCGACGGCGTAAGGGGGGAAAAACGATGAAATACAACTATCTGGTGATCGAGCGGGAATACGGAAGCGGCGGAACGAAGATCGGGGCGCTCTTATCGGAAGCGGCGCAGATCCCGTGCTACGGCAAGGAAATCCTCGAACAGCTTTCGGAGGAATTTTCGGTGCCGGTTTCCCAGTTAGAGGAATTTGAGGAAAAAGCCACGAACAGCTTCCTTTATTCCATTTACCTGATCGGAAAACAGATGGAAGCGGCCGACGATTTGCTTTCGCTCGAAGGCAGGCTGTATGTGGAAGAACAGCGGATCATCAAGGAAAAGATCATGCAGGGCCCGGCCATTTTCGTCGGGCGGTGCGCGGAAAACGCGCTCTCGGACCGCGACGACGTCCTGAAGGTCTTTATCACGGCGGATAAGAGCGTCCGGAAGAAAAGGGCCATCGAAGAATACGGGATCGCGAAGGAAATGGCGGACAGCGTCCTTCATAAATTTGATAAGAAACGCAGCAGTTTTTACCATGTGAACACCGGGAAACGCTGGAAAGAGCTTTCCAATTACGATCTGGTGCTCGACAGCGGAAAACTCGGGCTGGAGCGGTGCGTAAGCATCCTGCAGAGCGCCATGAAAGCCTAACAGAAAAGCAGCAGAATACGGCGACGGGGCCGCGTCCTGCTGTTTTTCTATTCTATGCGGAGTGCAGTTATTGCACGAGTGGTATAAGAATAACGCATGAATTTTTGTGGAAAAAGTCAGAATGTCTGCTATAATGATATAGGCGTGCATCGTTCGACGTCTATTTTTTGTGGATAGAGGAGGAAACGGCTTGCGGATCGCAATCTGTGACGATAGTCAAAAGGAACAGAAACGGATGGTAAACGCCCTGCGGGAATTATACCCGACGGCGGAACCGGAATGTTTTTCAACCGGAAAAGAGCTTCTGCGCGCGGCAAAGGAAGCTCCGGCGTTTGGCGTAGTCTTTCTGGACGTCTATCTTACGGAAGAAAACGGAATGGATATTGCAAAGGAATTAATGGAATGTTCTCCGGAAACCTATGTGGTGTTTGTTACGGTCAGCCGGGAACATGCCGTTGATGCCTTTTCTCTTTCCGCGGTCCACTATCTGGTCAAACCGGTAGACAAAGAAGGACTCGCGGAAGTCTTCCGGCGGCTGGAGACGCTCCGCGTGAAGGAACGGACCATGATCACGGTCTCGGTAGGGCATGAAAGCTACGCGATTTATCTGGATGAGATCTGCTATGTGCAGAGCGTCAGCCACGCGAAAGAGATCTATCTGACGGACGGGCGCAAGGTCCGGGTATGGATGTCGCTGGATGAACTGGAATTGAAACTGAACCATCATTTTTTAAAGATCAACCGGGGAACGATCGTGAATATGGAGCAGATCTACCGGATCGGGTCGGATTCCTGCGTGCTGCAGGATGGCACGAATCTGGAATTTGCCCGCAGGGAACGCACGAGGATCCGGGCGATCTATAACGATTATCTGTTTGAGAGCCTTTCCCGCGGGAAGGGTTACGCGGGGGGGTGAGGAAGTGAGTCTCTGTGTTTTTTTACGGTGTTTTGCGGGATTTCTGCTTCAGATCGGAACAGGCGCCGCGTTTGCGCTGCTTCCGTTCCGCGAAGAATCGTTCCGCTATCCGCTGAAGCGCATCGTAAGGGATTGCTGCGTGATCGTCCTGCTCCTGTGTTTTGGGTTTCCGATCGTGCGGATGTTCGCAATGCGGTTTCTGTGGAAGTATGTTTCGCTGGTCGAGAACCTCTATATGATGGCCGGTATTGCGATCTGCTCCGTGTTTTATTTCCGGTGCGTGCAGGAGGAAACAGTCCGGAAACTGGTCGCGCTTGTGCTGACGATATTTTATGAAAGCACCCAGTATCTGCTGGTCAATCTGTTTTTCTCGCTGCTTTTGAAAGAAACGCAGGTGCTGACGGAACCGTATCCGCCGCTGATCCTGGGGCTGGAAGCGGTTACCGCGCTGGTTTTATTCCCGTTAGAGGCGCTTCTGATGCGCAAGGTCGTCCTTCATTATCTGGAGGAGATCGAGATCGGCTATATCAAGCGGGAATTCAACGCGGTATTTGCGGTCACGGTTTTATATATTGCGCTTTTGGTCTATTATGACTCCACCACCCACATCGATCTGCTCTCCCTCTGGTGGTGGGTGGCACCGCCGCTGATTTTTATAAGCGGGCTTTTGTATACGTTCTACTGGGTGCTGTTTCGGGAGGCGATCAGCCACAAGCGGAGCAGCGAGTACCAGAAAACCATTGAGATCCAGCAGCTTCAATATAAGAATATCACCAGCGAGATGGAATACGTCCGGCGGCTGCGCCATGATATGAAGTATTATCTAAGGGCTCTCTCCGATATGATCGAGCAGGGCAAAAGCAGCGAGATGAAAGCCTATCTCGACGAAGTGCTGGGAAGGGTGTCGGAGCGGGAAAACAGAAACTACTGCCAGAACTCCGTGGTAAACGGAATCCTTCAATATTATATGGGAATGGCGAAAGATGAGAATATCCGCTGCCAGGTACAGGCGGAATGCGGCAGAATGGATATTTCACCGATGGATCTGACCGTTTTGCTCGGAAACGCGCTGGAAAATTCCATCCGCGCCTGCCGGGAGGCGGACCAGAACCGCTGGATCTTAATTCAGATCGGGATGATCAGCGGTTCGCTGGCGATCCAGATCAGCAATACCTGCAAGGAGATCCGCCTGAAAGATCCGGAACAGAAAAAGAAATGGTCCGACGGGCGCTATCTGCCCGCAGCCGCGTTCCAGAGCCGGAAAGAAAGCGGCGGATACGGACTTGGAAGCATTGAATATACGGCAAGAAAATACGGCGGGGAAGCACGGTTCTGTTATGACGAGAAAGAAAAAATGTTTACTGCACAGATCCGGCTGAATCTGGCCGCGGAATGACCGGGGAAACCCGTGAAGAAAAGTGAGGAAAAAAGATGGATGAATGGATATTGGTCGTGGATGACGATACGACAAATCTGAAAATGGCAAGCCGCGCATTAAGCGCGGAAAAGATCCGCGTGAGCTGTTTAAAATCAGGAAAGGATACGCTGCGTTTTCTGGCGGCCAACCGGCCGGATCTGATCCTTTTAGATGTGCGGATGCCGGAAATGGACGGGTTTGATACGATAGCGGCGGTGAAGGCAAATCCGGATACCGCGGACATCCCGGTGATCTTTCTGACGGCGGACGACGACAGCGAGACGGAGACGAAAGGGCTGGCCGCCGGGGCGATGGATTTTATCCGCAAGCCGTTTGTGCCGGAAGTTCTGCTGCTGCGTGTCCGGCATACGCTGGATCTGCTCCGGCTGCAGAACAACCTTGCGAATGAAGTCGAGGCAAAGACGCGGGAGATCAAAGAGCAGCATGAGAAGCTGGAACGGATCTCCATGCAGATCGTAACGACGCTTTCGAGCACGATCGATGCCAAGGATACCTACACGAGAGGACATTCGGTCCGGGTGGCGCAGTATTCCGAGGCGATCGCGAAGCGGGCGGGATTTTCCGGCGACGCGCAGAAGGATATCTATATGATGGGGCTGCTCCACGACGTCGGCAAGATCGGCATACCGGATGCGATCATCAATAAGACGGCGAAGCTGACGGACGAAGAGTACGGGGTGATCAAGCAGCATCCGGAAATGGGCGCGGAGATCTTAAAGAATATCACGGAATTTCCGCAGCTTGTGACCGGCGCGCGCTGGCACCACGAGCGCTACGACGGGAAGGGCTACCAGGACGGGATCGCCGGGGATGAGATTCCGCCGGAAGCGCGCATTATCGCGGTTGCGGATGCCTATGACGCGATGAGTTCCCGGAGAAGCTACCGAGACGTCCTGCCGCAGGAGGTTGTGCGCGGGGAAGTGGAAAAGGGAAAAGGCACGCAGTTTGATCCGGCGTTTGCCGAGATCATGCTGGCGATGATCGATGAAGATACGGATTATCAGATGAGGGAAAAATAGGGAGAATTAGAATGGGTTATGATCAGGAGAAACAACGGGCTTCTCATATGATATTATTGATCTGCTATACGATCTTTCTGGGCATTCTGGCGGCGGAATCGCTGCTTTTGGACTGGGATGTCCGGATCGTGGTGCAGCTGGCGGTGGGGCTTGTCATCTGCTGGTATTTACATATCACCGGGAAACTGGAAGCGGCGGCGCGGCAGCTGATCTACTTCGCGCTTACGATGTGCGCCTTCATTTTTTACGGGATCCACGAAACCAGCATTTACGACAGCGCGCTGGTCATGGCGGGGATCATCGTGATCTACTATGCGGCGGAAATCTATGCGGCGATCCGTTACTGCGTGCTGGTTTATTTTCTGACGATGGCCTACGATCTGATCTTTGTGCTCGGGCGGCGGTTTGAATTTTCCGCGCTTTCCGTTTCGAGAACGCTTCTGCACTTCAGCGTCGTCTTTCTGACGGGCTATCTGTCGGAATATCTGGTCCGGAAGAGGAGACGGGAATTAAAGGACATGACGGACCGGATCTCGGATCTGGAAGCGGTCAACCGCAGGACGGAGGATTTTCTGACCAACGTGTCGCATGAGCTGCGTACGCCGATCAATGCGGTCACGGGCCTGACGTCTGTGATGCTGAAAAATGAGGACAATGAAGAAAAGAGACAGGATCTGATTGCTGTGCAGAACGCAGGAATGCGTCTGTTCGGGCAGATCGAGGATATTCTGGATTATACGGAAATCGACACCGGGAAAATGCAGCTCAGCGAGGAAAATTATATGATCGCATCGCTGGTCAACGACGTGCTTTCCGCAAGCCGCGTCATGGAGCGGGCGGATGCGCCGGAACTGGTGTTTGACGTCGATCCGAAGATCCCGTCCATGCTGTTCGGGGATGTCCGGAAGATCAAGAAGATCATCAGGCACCTGATCGACAACGCCATGAAATTTACCCATGAGGGCGGAGTCTATGTAAGGATCCATACCCTGCCGAAACCGTATGGCGCGAATCTGTACATCCGGGTAAGCGACACCGGAATCGGGATCGGGGAAGAGGATATTGAGAAAATTTCGGAGAAGTTTTACCAGTCCAGCGCCGGAAGGAACCGGAAAGCCGGAGGTCTGGGGCTGGGGCTTCCGATCGTCCAGGGAATGGCTGCGGCGATGGAAGGCTTCGTTCAGATTGAGAGCCGGGAAGGATACGGAACGACGGTAACGGTCAGCATTCCGCAGAAAGTGGTCGATGCGTCTCCGGCTATGGCCGTGGCGAATCAGGAGAAGCTCTGCCTTGCCTGCTATCTGCGCCCGGAAAAATACAAGGTTACGGAATTACGGAATTACTACAACGAACTGATCTCGAATATGGTCGGCGGGCTGGATGTTTCCGTTCACCGGGTATTCGAGCTGGATGAACTGGAAAAGCTGGTTTCTTCTTACCAGCTGACGCATTTGTTTATCGGAAAAGAAGAATACGAAGAGAATACCGGTTACTTTGAAAGCATGGATCCGAGTACGCATGTCGTAGTCGTAGCGGATACGGGCTTCTCCCTGCCGCATGACAGCCGCCTGACGCTTCTGCCGAAGCCGTTCTGGAGCTTCTCCGTGGCGGGGATCTTAAACGCCGAGATTTCGGATGAAGAGAAAGCCAAGGGAGAGCAGATGATCTGTCCGGGACTCCGCGTGCTTGTCGTGGACGATGAGCCGATGAACCTGATGGTAGCGGAGGGCATCTTTAAAGATTACGGCATGACGGTACGGAAAGCGGAAAGCGGCAGGAAAGCGATCCAGATCTGCGAGAACGAGGAATTCGACCTGATCTTCCTCGATCATATGATGCCGGAAATGGACGGCGTGGAAACGCTTAAGAACCTCCGGCTGATCCCGACCGCTTCCGGAAATCCGATGACGATCATCGCGTTTACGGCGAACGCGGTCAGCGGCGCGCGGGAAATGCTGATCCAGGAAGGCTTTGACGAGTTTGTTTCCAAACCGGTAGAGCATATAGAATTAGAGCGCGTATTAAAGAAAGTGCTTCCAAAGACCGCGATCGAATATGTGCCGATCGACGAAGCAAAACAGGCGGGTTCCAAAGGGCGGCGCGGCGCTAAGAGCGCGGCAGCTGCAGCAAATCATGCAAGCGGCGCAGGAAATGCAGCCGACGCGGCCGCTGCAGCAAATCATGCAAGCGGCTGGCTGGATGCGCTTGCGCAGCGCGGCTTTAACGTCGATGCGGGGCTCGGCTACTGCCAGAACGACGAAGATTTTTACCGGGAACTGCTGCAGAGCTATGTGCAGGATGCCGCAGAAAAGCAGGAGCTGATCCAGGCGGCTTATGAGAAAAAGGATTATGCGGATTACCGGATCCGTGTCCATGCGCTGAAGAGCACGTCGAAAATGACCGGAGCGGATGAACTTTCCGAGATGGCGAGACTGTCGGAAGAGGCGGCCAAGAATCTGGACGCGGATTACATCGACGGACACCACGACGGGCTTTTGGAAGCCTACCGCGGAGCCGTTCAGGCGATCGCGGATGCGGCGGGGATCGTGCCTGTTTCGGAAGCGGAGCCGGAAGACTGCGCGGTAAGCGGCGAAGAGATTTCCAAAGAGGAACTGTTAAATCAGCTGGAAGCGATCCGGGAATGCCTCGATACCTTTGAAGAGGATAAGGCCGAGGAACTGATCGCGGAAAAAGAATCCATGGTCTATCAGAACACTTCCGTAAGATCGCTGCTTGAAGCGGTCAAAAAGGATGTGCAGGAGTTCGAGTTTGACGCTGCATCGGAAAAGACGGCGGCGCTGATTGACAGGATAAAGGGGTGAAGAAGATGATGAAACTGATCCAGAAGCTGATCCAGAAAGTGTATGACCACAGCCGGACGCTGGAGGAACGGCTGTTTTTGCTCTTTGTCATGCTTTCCTTAGGCGGGCTGGCGCTCGGGATCCTCGGCGGCTGCGTGATGGGGGAAGCTCTGACGAATCTGGTGCCGATGATCGCGGCGTTTGTCCTGTTTGTCGGTATTTCCTATGCGACGTTCCATTTCCGCAAGGTGCAGATCGGCTCGATCATCATATCGGTGCTGATCATCTATGTGGTGCTGCCGTTTAATTTCCTGACATCCGGCGGAATCTACGGAGGCGGACCGATCTGGTTTCTGGTGGGATTTGTATTTGTCTGCCTGACCGTGGAGGGAAAAGGCAAATCGATCCTGCTGATAAGCGGTTTTCTCGTATATATGGCGTGCTATGGGATCGAATTTTTCTATCCGCAGCTGGTGGTCCAGCATACATTGGAAATGGCGTATTCGGATTCGTTCATTACGCTGACCGTTGTGTCGGTGATCGTCAGCAGCATGATCCTGTTCCAGAAGAAGATCTTCCGGATGGAAAATGAGACGACGGCCCGGCAGAAGAAGGAGATCGAGGAATTGAACCAGGCGCAGAACCGCTTCTTTTCCAGCATGAGTCATGAGATCCGGACGCCGATCAACACGATCATGGGGCTGAATGAAATGATCCTGCGGGAGGACGTATCGGACGAAGTGGCGGATGACGCAAAGAATATTCAGGGCGCGAGCAAGATGCTTCTGACGCTCATCAACGATATCCTCGATATGTCCAAGATCGAATCGGGCAAAATGGATATCGTCCCGGTTTCCTATGATTCGGGCGCGATGCTGTCGGATATCGTCAATATGATCTGGGTGCGCGCGCGGGAAAAAGGGCTGGAATTCCATATCAATGTGGAAGAAACGCTTCCGGCGCATCTCTACGGGGATGAAGTGCGGATCAAGCAGATTTTGATCAATGTTTTAAATAACGCGGTGAAATATACGCAGGAAGGCTCCGTAACGCTTTCCATCCAGTGCCAGCGGACGGAGCCGGGGCAGGCGAAGATCTTTTATACCGTGGCCGATACGGGCATGGGGATCAAACAGGAGAGCATTCCGCATCTGTTCAGCGCATTTAAGCGCGTGGATGAGGAAAAGAACCGTTTCATCGAAGGAACGGGGCTCGGGCTTTCCATCGTCAAGCAGCTGGTAGACCTGATGGACGGAGAGATCGCGGTCAACAGTATCTACAGCAAAGGATCCACCTTTGTGATCACGATTCCGCAGGGGATCGTCGGCGAGGAAGAGATCGGGGAACTGGATCTGGAAAACCGCCACGGCGTGGCAAAGGAAAGAGATCATTACAAGCAGAGTTTCGAGGCGCCGAAAGCCCATGTGCTGATCGTGGACGACAATGCGACGAACCTGATGGTAGAGCAGAAGCTGCTGCGCAAGACAAAGATTCAGGTGGATACGGCTGCAAGCGGCGCGGAATGCCTGAAAAAAACGCTGGAGAAGCACTACGACGTGATCTTTATGGATCATCTGATGCCGGAAATGGACGGGATCGAGTGCCTGCATGAGATCCGTTCGCAGATGGGCGGCCTCGCGCAGAATACGCCGGTGGTGATCCTTACGGCCAACGCGGGCGGCGAAAACATGGCGCTCTACAAGCGGGAAGGCTTCGACGGCTGCCTGATGAAGCCGGTCAGCGGCATCCAGCTGGAAACCGAGCTGTTAAAGCACCTTCCGCCGGAGCTTGTCGTTTTATCGAATACGAAAGGCTATGCGGGCGTCGTACAGGGGCCGATCTTAGAGCACACCCGGAAACAGGCCATCATGATCACGACCGACAGTGTCAGCGACCTGCCGAAAGACATGATCGACCGGCACCGGATCGTCGTGATACCGTACCGCGTCATGACAGACGGCGGCGAATTTATGGACGGAGTCGAGATCGAAACCGACGGTGTTTTGTCCTATCTGAAGGACGACTGGCACCATGCGCGTTCGGAATCGCCGGAAGTCAAAGCCTATGAAGAATTTTTTGCCGAGCAGCTGACAAGGGCGCAGAGCATCATCCATATCTCTATAGCAAAGAACGCCAGCGGCGGCTATGCCAATGCCCTGGAAGCCGCAAAGACGTTTGACAATGTCACGGTAGTGGATTCGGGGCACCTTTCCAGCGGAATGGGGCTTTTAGTGCTGCGGGCTGCGGAACTGGCGGCGCAGCAGATGAGCGTCGAAGAGATCGTGGAAGAGATCGGCCGCCTGCAAAAGAAGGTACAGACCAGCTTCATCGTGGAAGACACGGAATATCTGGCGCGCTCCGGGCGGCTCGCGCCAAGGATTCATACGATCTGCAAGGCATGTATGCTCCATCCGATGATCGTGTTGAAGAACAGCAGCATGACGGTCGGTGCGATCCGGATCGGAACGAAGAAGCTGATCTGGAAAAAATACGTTTCTTCCGAATCCCGCCGCATGGCGGATGCGGATCGGCGGATCCTGTTCATCACCCACGCCGGGTTAAGCCGGGAGGAACTCAAAGAGATCGAGGAGATGGTGCGCCAGAAGATCGAGTTTAAAACGGTGGTCTACCAGAAGGCGACGCCGGCGATCGCGACAAACTGCGGGCCGGGCACGTTCGGGCTTTTGTATATGCTGAAATGACCAATCCTGTGAAGATAGGAAAACAACTGCGGGAATGACAGAATAACGGGACATCAGAAAGCGGGGAATGGAAAATGAGAAAGAAAAAGAAAGCGGCGTTTTTTCCGGCGCTGCTGCTGGCTGCGCTGCTGATAGCGGCGCTGGGCGGATGCGGAAAGGAAACGGGGGCGCAGGAAGTGCCGCCGCTCCATGAAGGACAGAGCGATCTGGAATATGTACAATCCAAACAGGTGTTAAAGATCGGCGTAACGGAGTTTGCCCCTCTGGACTATCAGCAGAACGGGGAATGGATCGGGTTTGATGCGGAACTGGCGGATGCTTTTGCCAAACAGCTGGGCGTACAGGCGCAGATCGTCGTGATCGACTGGAACCGGAAGACCGAACTGTTAAACGGGGGGGAGATCGACTGCATCTGGAACGGGATGACAAAGACAGAAGAACTGGAGCAGACGATCGACTGTTCGGATCCGTACCTGATAAATTCTCAGGTGGTGGTAGCGGAGAAAAACCAGCTGTCGGATCCTTCGAGTACAGAGAAAATACAGCATATGCTGTTTGCCGTGGAGAAAGGCAGCACGGGAGAAGAACTGCTGAAGAAACTGCGTTACCGCTATATCGTTTATTCGACGCAGCTTAGCGCCCTGCAGGGCGTCCGTGACAAAGAAGCGGATGCGGCGGTCATCGACCGGCTGATGGCGGTTTATTATACCGGAGACGGACAGGAAATGGATCAGCTCTCAATTGAAAAAACGCTTGATGACGAAGTCATATGCATCGGCTTCCGGAAAGGCTCGGATCTGACCGGAAAAGCGAATGCATTTCTGAAAAAAGCATCGGAAGACGGAACGATCGCTTCCCTTGCCGCGCAGTACGGCATTGAAACGGCGCTTCCGGAAGAAGGGCAGGGATGAACAGAATGGAAAAACAGCAGATGACAGGAAAAGAGCGGCAGAATGAGAAGCAGCAGATGACAGGAAAAGAGCGGCAGAATGGAAAGCAGCAGATGACAGAAGCGAAAGGGCGGCAGGATATGGAATTGCAGAAATTAAGTTCAAATGTAAATCAGAAGGCGAACCGGCTGGTGCGGCGGATCATTACAGGGCTGTGCTTTCTGGCCGGCGTGGCAATGATGATCATTATCAGCTACTACATCGTGCGCGACAATAAAGAGAATGTGCAGCTCTACCGGTCGCAGATCGATAATACCATGTCCGAGAAAGCCGCATTTATCAATACGGTGGCGGCGGGCGCATCGTCCCAGCCGAAGGGCACGGATTACAGCGGATATGTGGACAGCATGGCGGAACTCTACGACGATGTTTCCGCGGTCTATGTCTGCGTGGAAGAAGATGATGTCGTCTATCCCGACGGGATCATGACGTATATGTCGGGCGGCTGGGTGCCGGATGATGATTTTGTGGTTTCGGACCGCGACTGGTATCAGGGAGCGGAAGCGTCGGACGACATCTACGTTTCGGAACCGTATGCGGATGAACAGACCGGAAATATCTGCATCACCCTCTCGAAGGGGATCTACCGGGACGGCCGGTTTGTCGGCGTAGCGGGAATGGATATGTATATGGACGATCTGGTTACTTTGATCGAAGGTTCGTACCACGGCGGAAATTATGTATTTCTGGTATCGGCGGACGGCACGATCCTGACGCATCCGGACAGTGAGATCGCCTTAAGCCCCGAAAACAGCTCATCGGTGTCGGAGGCACTGGGCGGAAAATACCGGAAGGTATGCGAAAATATTCTGAAAACAAAGATCATCTGGGATTATAAAGGCGGGGCGAAATTCGCAGTCAGCGACCGCGCCGAAACTACCGGCTGGACGGTGGCGGCAGTCACTCCCCTGACGGGGATCGTAACGGTCGTTGTGCTGACGCTTGCTCTGGCGGCGGCGGCCGGCGTTGTGCTGGGCGGCCTTTTAAAGAAGCAGCTTACCAGCGGGATCAGCCCGATGTTTACCCCGCTCGAAGAACTGGCGGCGAACGTAAGCAAGATCTCGGACGGCGAACTGGATTACAGCTTTCAGGTGGACGAACGCTCACGGGAGGTCAACGCCCTGTCCGTCGCTTTGAACGATACCATGAAAGGACTGCAGCATTATATTTCGGAGATCATCAATACCGTGACCGCCATTTCCGAGAAAAATCTGGATTTTGAAGTGTCGGGCGACTATGCGGGCGATTATGAAAAGATCAAGGATGCGTTAAGCAATATCCTTGTCGTGCTCAACGAGAGTTTTGCGGGGATGAACGAACAAGCGGCGACGCTTCTGGAGTATTCGGATAATCTTTCCGCGACCAGCGAAAGCGTCGCGGATGCGGCGACGCAGCAGAATGACGCCGTGCAGGGTGCAGCCGTGGAGATGAAAACCCTTGCGGGAAATATGGAAAAGATCGCCGAAACCGCAATTACCATCAAAAACAATACCGGCGTTGTCAACGACTGCTTAGCGCTTGGAAACCGGGAAATGCAGGATCTGGTCGCGGCGATGGACGATATCGTCTCCTGCTACGGCGAGATCGCGGGCTTTGTCACGGAGATCAACGGAATCGCAAGCCAGACGAACCTGCTTTCCTTAAACGCTTCGATCGAGGCGGCGCGGGCCGGAGAGAGCGGCAGAGGCTTTGCCGTGGTAGCGGATGAGATTTCCGACCTTTCGGCCAGAAGTTCGCAGTCGAGCGCGAAGATCAGCGAAGTGATCAAACATTCTATGGAATCCGTAGAAAAAGGAAAAGAACTGGTGGCGCGCACGGATCAGACGATATCCGACAGTGCGGGCTATTCCGAAGGAAATACCGCGCTTGTCGATGAGATCGTAAACTTTGTCGAGATCCAGAAGCGCTCGATGGACGGGATCGCGGAAAACATCAAAAAGATCAGCGAGATGGTGGAAAACAACGCGGCCAGCGCACAGGAGAATACTGCGATTTCCTGGAGCCTGAAGGAAAGCGCACAGGCGCTGATGGATACGATCGCACAATTTCATTTGAAAAACGAACAGTAAAGGAAGCGAAAGAAGCGAAACCGGCTGATGAAAAGATGCGGAAAGAAGAAAAACCGAAACGAAAGGTTAAAAAACAGGAAAAGCATAGTTCTGAAATATGGGAAATTCTGGCCGGATTGGGAGGCGGGATTCTCCTTCTCGCCCTTTTGTTCGGCGCTGCATGGCTTTATCACCGGGGTTCTCTCAAAGAGGATGAGCAGATCTTTGAAGCGGATGAACCGGGCGCGGACGCCGTTACGGTGTATGATGAGCCGGTGAAGCGGGCGCTGAAACTGGAAGCGGGAGAACCGTTTCCGGCAATCGGGGCTTTTTTGAAAGACGCCGGGCAGAAGGCGGAATTTGCCGCGGATCCTTCGCTTGTGGATACGAAAAAACCGGGGATTTATGCGATTGATATTCTGGTGGACGGCATTGCCTATACGACGATGCTGCGGGTCGAGGATACTACCGCTCCGGAAGTGGAAGTCCGGAATCTGACGGTTTATGAAGGCGACGCCGTATCCCCGCAGGATTTTATCGCATCTGCGGAAGATGCAACGGAACTGTCTTACCGGTTTGAAGCAGAGATCGGCCAGACGGCGCCCGGAGATTATCCGGTTGCGGTTCTTGTCACGGACGCGGCCGGAAACCAGACGAGGAAAGAAGCCGTGCTGACCGTTGTAAAGCTTAGGAAAAAGATCATCGACGTGCCGCTGATCCGGCAGCATCCGCAGCTGCCGACGGGCTGTGAATCAACCTCGGCGGCCATGGTGCTGCAGTATTACGGCCTTTCGGTCAGCAAGGAGGAATTTGCGGAAAACTGGCTGGAATGCAGCAATGAGTTTTACCGGTCCGGCCGCGGATTGTGCGGCCCGAATCCGTACCGGGTGTTTGTCGGGGATCCTTTTTCGGAAAACGGATACGGCTGTTTCGCCCCTGCGATCGTGCGCGCGGTAAACGGCCATAGTACGGAATGCCGCGCAGAAGAGATCGACGGGAGAACGCTTGCGGATCTCTGCAGCGAATATATCGATCGGGATATGCCGGTACTGGTCTGGGCGACCATACATATGGAGCCGTCCTCTGCGGGAAGTGTCTGGTATCTGGAAGACGGGGCGCAATTTACATGGAATCCGAAAGAACACTGTCTGGTGCTGGTCGGATACAGCGATGACCGTTATTTTTTCAATGATCCGTTATCGGGGAGAACCGTTTCTTATCAGAAAGAGCTTGCCGAAAGCAGATACCGGGAGCTCGGATCACAGGCGGTTCTGATCCGCCGGTGAGCCGCGCGCGGGGAGAAATGCGCGGGTGAAGAAAATGTGCGGACACGAGTGAAAAGCGCACGGGCAGGAAAGCGCACAGGGGAAGAAGAGTATAATAAGCTCGGACAGACGGCTTCGGCCGGCTGCGTGCGCCTGACCGTTGCGGATACAAAATGGATCTACGATAACTGCCCTTCGGGAACGGTTGTCGTGATATACAGCAGTCCGGATCCGGGGCCGCTGGGAAAGCCGGAGGCGCAGCAGATCCCGTTGGACTGCGGCTGGGATCCGACCGACCCGGATCCGGATAATCCGTGGCTGCTTCCGTAAAGCCGGGAATCGAAGCAGGCTGCGGGAATCACTGCAGAAACGGCTTGCGGGAATCACTGCAGAAACGGCTTGCGGAAATCATTTTAGAAACAGACTGCGGAGAAAGAAAAGAAAAAGATACAATTTTGATACGGCTCCGGGTGCTTTTTGGAAAAATCCCTCTCATATCATGTGTAAAAACGATATGGGAGGGTTATTTTTATGAAGAGCAGGATTTTATGGCTTCTGCCGTTGTTTGCACTTGCGGTTCTTACAGTATTTTTCTTTTCAAAGGAAAAGGTGAAAAATGCCGAACTTGACCCGGACGGAATAGAAGAATTCATTTCCGGCATGAAAACGGGAAAAACGGATGGAAAAATGATCATCGATGTGCCGCTGATCTGCCAGTATCCGGAGCTTCCGACGGGCTGCGAATCGGTTTCCGCCGCCATGGTGCTGCAGTATTACGGTGTTTCGGTGACGGCAGAGGAATTTGCGGGCGGCTGGCTGGAACGCAGCGAAGATTTTTATGAGACGGATCGCGGATTGTACGGACCGGATCCCCATGAAGTATTTGCCGGAAATCCTTTTTCCGAATATGCATACGGCTGCTTTGCGCCTGTGATCGTGCGCGCGGTAAACGGCCATTGTGCGGAATGCCGTGCAGAAGAGATTGACGGGAAAACCCTGCCGGAGCTCTGCAGCGAATATATCGATCAGGATATGCCGCTGCTGATCTGGGCGACCATGTACATGAAGAAATCCTACGCGGGGAGATCCTGGTATCTGGAGGACGGCACGGAATTTGTCTGGACCGCGTGCGAGCACTGTCTGGTGCTCGTCGGATATGACGAAGAAAATTATTTTCTCAATGATCCGCTGACGGGAAATACCGAGGCCTACCCAAAAGAACTCGTTGAAAAGCGGTTTCAGGAATTGGGTTCCCAGGCGGTTCTGATCAGCCGGAAACAGGAATCCGGATTATAAATAACAACTCTTAAAATTGCATTTTTCCTCAATTTCCGATAAAATACGCTAAACTACAGCGCTTACGGAATGATTGACATAACAGGCATAGGAATCACGTTTTGCAGGTTTGGAAAATGGAGGAAAAGTGCATGGAAGAAAAGAAAATCTACGGTTATGTGCGGGTATCGACGAAGAAGCAGAAAGAGGACCGGCAGCTGATCGCGCTGTCGGAACGGAAAGTTCCAAAAGAAAATATTTATGTGGATAAGCAGTCCGGCAAGGATTTTAACCGGCCGATGTATCAGCGAATGCTGCAGCATCTGAAGGAAGATGATGTTTTGTTTATCAAGAGCATCGACCGGCTGGGACGCAATTATGAAGAAATACAGCAACAGTGGCGGGTTCTTACCAAAGAAAAAAAGGTGGATATCGTCGTGATCGACATGCCGCTTCTGGATACCCGCAAAGGAAAAGATCTGCTGGGGACGTTTATCGCGGATCTGGTCCTGCAGCTGCTTTCGTTTATCAGCGAGCAGGAGCGGTGTACCACCAGAGAGCGCCAGAAGGAGGGAATCGAAGCGGCAAAGCTCCGGGGCGTTCATTTCGGGCGTCCCATAAAACCGCTGCCGGACGATTACGAGCAGATTTACGATCAGTACAAAAATAAGGAAATTACGGCGAAGGAAGCGGCCAGACGATGCGATATCACAGCCGCGACGTTTTACCGGAGAATGAAGCAGGAGGAGATGGAGAAATAAGAAGTTGGAAATTTCTTTTGGCATTACTTACATTTATATTTACTTTTTGTAAGTAGGCTACATAGAAAACCACCCCGAAACTTTGATCAGCGAAGGGTGGTTTTTCTACTCTTTAAGGTCAACCCACCTTGTGGGCGGTTGCTTTCTTTATGCCTACTATAGCACACAGTAGCTGGGATTTCAAGATGAATCATCAAAATTTCCCTGAAATATTTCCGAAAATTATATGAAACTTATTGAAAAAGCAGAAAAACTGTGTTATCTTATTTCAAAGAAAGTAACCGTGTTGCAGGGTGGGCTGACCTTTCATTCTATGAAAAAGAATGGGGGTGATGCCTATGAAAAATCATTTTGATTTTAAAGATATGCTGACTTTCGGCATATTCATAATGGCATTACTTACATTTATATTTACTTTTTGTAAGTAGGCTACATAGAAAAACCACCCCAAAACTTTGATCGGAAAAAGGGTGGTTTTTCTACTCTTTAAGGTCAACCCACCTTGTGGGCGGTTGCTTTCTTTATGCCTACTATAGCACACAGCAGCTGGGATTTCAATATTAAATTAAAATAAAAAATTTAGAAAATAAGGAAATCTTATTGAAAAGGAGAAAGGATTTGAATCATGATAATCAGAAAATATACCCAGCGGGATATCAATGAAATGATAGCCATCTGGAATGAAGTCGTGGAAGAAGGAGTTGCGTTTCCGCAGGAAGAATATCTTGATTTTGAAAGCGGAACCGCCTTTTTTTCCTCTCAAAGCTATACCGGGGTGGCAGAAAGGGATGGGCAGATCGCAGGCTTGTATATTCTCCATCCCAACAATGTTGGAAGATGCAGCCATATCTGCAACGCAAGTTATGCAGTCGCATCCGGGGTGAGGGGACAGCATATCGGGGAACAGCTGGTTCTGGATTGTCTGAAAAAAGGAAAGGAGCTGGGGTTCCGATTGCTGCAATTCAACGCTGTTGTTGAAAATAATATTCATGCGAGGCATCTGTATGAGCGGCTGGGTTTTCAACAGCTTGGCACGATTCCGGGAGGATTCCGCATGAAAGACGGGCATTACGAAAATATATGTCCTTATTATCGCAAACTTGTATGAGGAGGGAAGAAAATGGCAATTGCCCTTTGACAAAATCGATTTTTTTGCATAAAATAATTTCCAGAACGTGTGGCACTCAATGCGTAAATCCAGTTGAGCGCCGCGCGTTTTTTTGTTTGTAAAAATTTTTTTGAAAGGAGCAAGAAACGATGGAAACAAATGGAAATGAATTTTTAGGAACTGAGCGCATCGGGGCGCTGATGAGGCAGTACGCCGTCCCGTGCATTATTTCGCTGCTGGTCGGGGCATTGTATAATATCGTGGATCAGATCTTTATTGCAAATGCCGAC
>CANQDS010000032.1 GCA_947593655.1 uncultured Lachnospiraceae bacterium
TTAGAAGAAGGCCGGAGAACCGGCTTAGAAGAAGGCCGGAGAACCGGCTTAGAAGAAGGCCGGAGAACCGGCTTAGAAGAAGGCCGAAGAACCGGCTTAGAAGAAGGTCGAAAGAAAGAACGTGAAATAATCCTTTTGATGAACCAGCGTCTACTGGAAGAGAAGCGCTACGATGATCTTGAGCGTGCAAGCAAAGATGATGCTTTCCGAGAGCGCCTGATGGCAGAACTCTTCCCGGAGCCTAGTACTGTCCCGCGAACGAAGTGAGCCAATGACAGCACTGGCATCCGACAGGCTGACTCAGCTGTTTCTATGGCTCTGCTGATCCCGTTTTTCTGGATATAGCGCAGCAGATCGCTTTTAAAATCCAACCAGGCGCTTTCATTTTCCGCGAAATACTTCGGGCAGAGCTTGCCGGTCACATCATAATGGCGGATCACATCCTCCACATCCAGAGAATAGCGTCCCATCAGCCATGTGACCAGGCGGATCAGGGACTGATACGTTTCCCCGGTAAACTCGCCGGTTTCATCCGGAATGCAGCATTCGATCGCGATCGTATCGTAATTGCGGTCATTGGAAGCATAGGCGATCTCGTTACACGGAATACACTGAATGATCTCGCCGGACAGGCCGATGATGAAATGGCTGCTGGCGTTCGTTTCGCCCGTTTCCGCCAGTCCCGCAAAATAATCATGATTCTGCTGCGCCGTCGTTCCCGGATTGCCCGTATAATGGACGACGATCCCGTTGACCTCTTCCAGAAGATAGCCGGGGCGGGAATACTCGTTCACCGGAAGCAGCTGCACATCCATTTCCGGCTGTTCGGCAATGTATTTCTCCCCGGCATCCGGACCGCTTTCCGTTTCCGGAGCTGCGGCCACACGGCTCATCCGGTTTTTGAGCCGGACTGCGCCGATCGATACCGCAAGCAGCAGCACAACGACAAGGGAGCATATGCCGATATGAACGGCGATCTCGCGCTGCCTTTTTTTCTTTCTCTGCATATAACGCTCGCTGTGCTTTCTTTTGTTATCTTCCATAGATTCCTTTACAAAATCGTTTTAATCCAGCCTTCCGGAGCTTCCAGTTTTCCCATCTGGATTCCGGTCAGGGTATCATAAAGTTTCTTGATGTTCGGGCCCATCTCATCCATGCCGCTCGGGAAGCAGATTTCCTTGCCGTGGTCGTAGATCTTTCCGACCGGAGAGATTACGGCCGCCGTTCCGCAGAGGCCGCATTCCGCAAAATCTTTCACTTCTTCAAATGCAACTTCCCGGTGTTCCACGGTCATCCCCAAATATTTCTCGGCAACCACCATCAGCGAACGGCGCGTGATCGAAGGCAGGATGCTGTCCGACTTCGGCGTGACAAATTTACCGTCTTTCGTAATAAATACGAAGTTCGCGCCCCCCGTTTCCTCGACCTTGGTACGTGTCGCCGGATCTAAGTACATATTTTCGTCAAAACCGTTGTTATGCGCATCGACGATCGCATGGAGGCTCATCGCGTAATTCAAGCCCGCCTTGATATGTCCGGTTCCGTGCGGCGCCGCGCGGTCAAAGTCCGAAACGCGGATCGTCAGCGGCTTCGCGCCGCCCTTGAAGTACGGCCCTACCGGAGTAACAAAGATCCGGAACTGGTATTCATCCGCCGGTTTTACGCCGATCACGGAGTTGGAGCCGATCATAAACGGCCGGATATACAGCGTTGCGCCGGAACCGTAAGGCGGAACCCACGCCTCGTTTGCCTTTACCACCTGTTCTACGGCGTCCACGAAACGGTCTACCGGGAACGGCGGCATTTCCAGCCGCTCGCAGGTTTCCTTCATGCGCTCCGCGTTTAAGTCCGGGCGGAAACATACGATATGCCCGTCCTCCGTCGTATAAGCCTTCAATCCCTCAAAGCAGGACTGGGAATACTGGAATACGCACGCGCATTCATTCAGGACAATATTCGCATCGGTCGTAATTTCACCGTCATCCCATTTGCCATCCTTGTAATTCGAAACATAACGGTAATCTGCTGTCATATATCCAAATCCAAGGTTCGCCCAATCCAGATTTTTCTTTTCCATAAACAAATCCTCCGTTTCCATAACTACATGTTATAATTAAAATTATTCTAGTACAATCATTTGCATTTGTCTATTTGAAAAAATTCATACAGGCTATAACTTCGCGTTATGATTTCATGCAGGATCTTCCTGCTGCAGCCCGAGCAGGGCAAGCGCTTCCTCTTTCAGCTCCTCTTTCCGGTCTTTGAGCAGAAGCAGGCGGTTGTATTTATAATATGCATCATTCCCGCATTCGCTGACAAAACGCAGGCTGTAATACCCGGCGGAGAGCTCCGACAGGAAAATGACCAGTTCCTGCCCTTCCCCGAACGTCCGCGCCAGAAAATCAAACGCATGTGTCAGATGCTCCCCGGTTTCCCGGACTGCCGCCCGGCGCGCCTCCTCTGTTTCGTCAAAGGCGTTTTTCAGCAGGGCAAAATCCGTTTTAGCGTCGCGCGTTCCCTCCGTGTTCAGCAGATGCAAAAAATGCCGGAAACGTTTCTGCACCAGCGCAGCGAGCCGTTCTTCTTCCCGTGAAAGCATTTTTGCCGTTTTCTGCTTCTGAATGATTGTTTCGTAAGAATCCGCCTGTTTTTCCATGATATTGAACGCTGTTCCTTTTCCCTCTTTTAAGTCCTGACGCAGGTATTTCAGCTGTTTTAAGATCTCCTCCTGGCAATCGCGCTCCTCGGCATATGCGCGGAATTCCTGATTTAAGCTGTCGGTCAGAAGCCCCAGCATACTTAATTTTTCATCAAACGGCGCCGTTTTCATCTCCGCCGCCCCTTCCTGCAGCGTTCCCGCGAGGATGTCCGCGATCCGGTAAACATTTTTATATTTCTGGTACAATTCATAATAATCTGCAAAACGCTGTGCGATCTCGTCGTCCTGAAGATACTGCACGGCCAGTTCCCCGTTGACGGGCAGCTCCAGTTTTTCATACGCTTTGATCACGCGGGAGAGATCCTCCCAGCCGCGGGCCGTCACAAAACGCTTTCCGTCCACGTCCGCGGCGACGGAATAGAAGTGCTCCTTCCGGATCTCCAGATAGGCCAGCACCGCGCCGTGGATCCCGATCCGGACGGCGTATTCCTTCCACGCCGGGTAATCCTCTTCGATGAAGATCCGTTTCAGCCGGTCGAGCGTGACGATGTCAAAATCCCGGACCGACTGGTTGTACTGCGGCGGATTTCCCGCCGTTACGATCAAAAATCCGTCCGGCAGCCGGTGGTTTCCGAAGGTTTTATATTGCAGGAACTGCAGCATGGTCGGGGCAAGCGTTTCCGATACGCAGTTGATCTCGTCCAGAAACAGGATGCCCTCGCGGATGCCGGAGCGTTCGATCTGGTCGTACACCGCCGCAATGATCTCGCTCATCGTATATTCCGTGACGGAATACTCTTTTCCGCCGTATTCGCACCTGGAAATGAACGGCAGCCCGATCGCGCTCTGCCTCGTATGGTGGGTGATCGTATAGGAAACCAGATTGATGCCGCATTCCCGCGCCGCCTGTTCCACGATTGCTGTTTTTCCGATTCCCGGCGGCCCGATCAAAAGGATCGGACGCTGCCGCTCCGGCGGGATCTCATAAGCACCCGTTTCGTCTTTCATCAGATACGCGCGGACCGTGTGAATGATCTCCTGTTTTGCGCTTTTGATATTCATGTTTTTTGTTCCCCTTTCTCATCCTTGTTCCGTCCGGTACAGTTTCAGCGCCCAGTCCGGCACCCGGCTGTCGTCGAATGCTTCCTCCTGCCAGAAAATGAACGCTGTTTCATATGAGGTCGGGCGCACCGGATATTCCCCGAAGCCGTCCGTAAAATACAAAAGCCCCCGCAGACGTTTCAGTTCTCCCTTCCGCCGCAGCTCTTCTATATAGGAAAAAACCGGTCGGAAGTCCGTGCCGTATCCGCCCCGGACTTGAAATTCCCGCGCGTAGCGCTCCAGTTCTTCCGGATCGTGGAGCACAATGTCGTTCTGGATGCGGTTGTCGCATTCGATGATGTGCACATTGACTCTGCGGAAAAAACTTTCCCGGCTCCTTAACACCGCCCCCGTTTCATTCAAAAATTCCTGCACCAGCTTCTGCTGGCAGGAGGCGGAGGTGTCAATGGCAATCACCAGTTCTTCGATTTTATCCGCTTCCCGGAACTCGTTTTCTTCGATCAGCGGCATGTTTTCGTACAGGGAAAGCCCGTACATGTAAAACCCGTAGTCAAAGGAATCCGGATCGACCGAGATCTCTTCCCTTGTAACGGCGAGCTTTTTTAAGAATTTCCGGTAGTCCGTGCGCCGCCGGCTGCTGATCTGCAGAAGCCTAAGAAGGCTCCCCGCCTCCTCCGAGGGATCGCTGCCGCGGCTTAACAGTTCGGTTTCGATGCGCCGGGCGTTCTCCTGCCATTCCTTTTCTTTGGAAGATGGCGCGGCCGGGGCGGCGGGGCGGCTGGGTTCTGGCCAAGGCGCGGGGGAAGCTGACTGAGCCGGAGCGGTCGGGGCAGCGGGTTCCGGAGCCGCGTTAGGTTGATTCGGAGCGACGGGGCCGCCGGATTCCGGAGCCGCGCTAGGTTGAGCCGGAGCGACGGGGCCACCGGATTCCGGTGAATCGGCTGAATTGCCCGAAGCTACGTCAGGCTGTTCCGCGGAGTTAGTTGCGGCATCGGGGCTACTGGGTTCCGGTGCATCGGCTGACTGGCCCGAAGCCGCGGAACCGCCGGAAGCGGCCGGATCGTCCTGATTTTTCATGCGCTCCCAGAAACTGTGGTCGCACAGTGCAAATTCCTGACGGAGTGATTCTTCCAGATACGGATCCCTTTTCCGCAGGAAAAAATAATGGTACAGCTTTTCCGCCGTCAGCACGCCGACTTCGCCCTGCAGCTTCTCATACCACTGTTCCCGAAAATCCGACGACACGCGCCGGATCGACGGATTTTCAATCGAATCAACGACCGACTCCGCCGCAATATCGCAGCACAGATCCCACAATTCGGCATCTTCTTTGTCCTTCGCAGAAAACATATGGCGGAACAGACAGTGCATCAGCAGATGCATATAAGTACGGTTCAGGATTTCCGGACGCTCGATATACAGCTGCAGCAGATAATTCGGATGAAAACGGATAAAGGCTGCATCCGTCCCCACCGTCCGGGTGGAAAGATCCATGCAAAAATCCAGACTGTCCAGTGCGCTTCCCAAAAAACGCATCGAAAGATACAGTTCCGTTTTTGCCGTTTCCAAAATACGTTTTCCCATTTGTTCCAGTTCTGTTCTTACTTTCATCTTCTACCAGTCATCCAGCTCCAGATCCCCGGTCCGGATGAGCCTCCCAAAATGTTCTTTCTGATAATCCAGCAAAAGCGCGCCGATCTGCGCCTCTTTCTTTTCCGAAGCCAGACGCACGGCTTCCGGCAGCGCCTCCTTCGGGATCAGGCAGCGTTCCGCCATCAGGCCGATCCGCTCCGTTTCCCCGTCCGCTATGAGCATCGCCAGCACGGCGGCGGCATTCTTTTCCAGAAAACTTTCATACCTCTCCCGCGCCGCCTGTTCCAGTTCATGCGGAAACAGCAGCCGGCAGAACGCAATCTCCGCCGCCGTGCGCCCGTTTTCCTGAACCGCCTGACCGAACAGGCGGTCATACGCCCGGCAGTCAATCCCCTTTCGCGTCACGCATTCCCGGTACGGATAACCTGCGCCTTCTATTTTATGGTGGAGCACCCGCGCCTCCACATCCTCCACAAAGTCGTAAACATACGCCGGGAAAAGCAAATGAAAGTTTTCCTGCGCCGTATGCAGGACAAAATGCAATTGTCTGTCATTATCGGACAGCATCTCTTTCACCACCGAATAATCCCCGTTTTCAAGGAAAACATCAATAGTTTTCAAGCTCTCGCACTGTCGGATCACGCCATCGTAATAATCTTCCACCCCGTCATGCAGAGTGATATGTTTCAGCTTCGGGCAATTGTAAAAAGCATTACGGCAGAGCGTGCGGACGCTTTCCGGAAGCCGGACTTCCTGCAGATCGCTCCTTCCCGCAAACGCCGCCTTGCCGATCTTTCGCACCGGCAGTCCTTCGATCGTTTCCGGGATCGTTAAAAATGAAAGATTTCCTTCAAAACCCGTAATCTCGATTCCGGGCTGTCCTTTGTCTGATTGTTTCTCAAATTTGAACGGCACCTTATTTTTCCTTTTCTTTCTGTTAATTTTCTACTGACTGTCTATTGATTTTTTATTGGTTTTCTAGTCATACTTTAATTAAATCCAGATTTATCTTTTGTATTTATTATCTGTTTTTCGCAGTTATTCACTATTACTTACTTTTGTTCTTTGTTTTGATCCTATTTTTCTGCTTTTTCCCTGTTATGGCAAATGCTTTCAATTTTCTGTTTTTTGTGTTAAATCAAGAATTAATATTTCTAATTTTGTTCCCAGATGCTGTATTTTTTCTTAATTTAGCATTTATCTTCGATCGATTTACATAAAATCCTGCATAATTGCCTTGATTTCTCCCACGAAATAAAGCGAACCAAACGCAATCATTTTTCCGTCTTTCGGCAATGCATTCAGACTTTCCCGCACACTCTGAACCGCCCTCGCCGGAATCCCTTTTCCGCGGATGCAGTCAGCAAGCCGCCCGCCCTGAAGCGCCCGGCTGCTCTCCGGCGTTACTGTCAAAAAGTCTACTGCCAGCGGCAGCAGCGCGTCGATCATCGCTTCATAATCTTTTTCCGCCATCACGCCCATAATAAAATGGAATTTTTCACCGGGATACCAGATCGCCAGACTTTCCGCCAGCGCCCTGGCTCCGTTTCCGTTGTGCGCACCATCCACCAGAAGAAACGGCGATTCCGATAGAATTTCCATGCGCCCCGGCCAGACGGCGCGTTCCAACCCTCTCCGGATAACCTCCTCCACCGGAAAATCCGCGTATTTTTCAGGATCCGCGGCCGCTTCCCCGCTTAACAGATACTCCGCCGCAAGCATAGCAGCCGCACCGTTTTCCCACTGATGCTTGCCCACCATCTTAAGGGAAAGGCGGCGGACTGCTTCTATATCCTGTTTGGAAACGATCTTAAGGAAGGGAGCTGCATGATTTTCAGTATTTCCGCTGTTTTCTCCGGCACTGGATACAAGCGCATCTCCCGCATAATCGCCAGTGTTTCCGCTGTTTTCTCCGGCACTGGCTGTAAGAACATCTCCGGCACGATTTTCCGCATTCGGATTTATTTCATAGAAATGCTTCACGATCACATCAAGCGCTTCCTTCTGCTGGGTTTCCACGATCACCGGACAGCCGGTTTTGATGATCCCCGCCTTTTCCGCTGCAATCTGTTGTATGGTATCTCCCAATATTTCCGTATGATCCAGCCCGATCTTCGTGATCACGGCTGCTTTCGGCACGCCCAGCGCATTGGTCGAATCCAGTCTGCCGCCCAGCCCGGTTTCCAGAATCAGGATATCACATTCCTGCTCTTTAAAATAAAGAAGCGCCATCAACAGACAGTAATCAAACATCGTTGCGGATACGCCGAAATCCGTCTGCAAAAGGCGATTCCCGATTCTCGTCACAGCCTCTTTCGGGATCCATTCCCCGTTTACGGCGATCCGTTCCCGGAAATCAACCAGATGCGGCGAAGTAAAGACGCCTGTCTTTTTCCCGGCCTCGGAAAGAATGCTCCCCAGAAATGCGCAGACAGAGCCTTTCCCGTTCGTTCCTGCCACATGGACATAGGGAATGCCCCGCTCCGGATGATCCAGCAGTTCGAGCATCTGTCCTGTCACTTCCACTCCCGGCTGATTGCCAAAGCGCCGCGCCCCGCTGATCCGCTCCACAACTTCTTCATAAGTATACTGCATTCTTCCACGCTCCCATCCCTGCTATATCATTCCTATGACTGTCCTTACCCACTCCGCGCATCCTGTTTTTGTATGATCGGACAATATTTCAGTATATTAACGCAACAAAGCATTTCCTATCAGATAAAAAAGCCCATTCATGCGCCCTGATTACGATTATAACGTATTTCACAGAAAGAAGGAAGTTCCAATCCATGTTCGGCATCTTTTCGGTATCTTTTTCACTTCTTTGGTGAATTGCAGGCCGTTTTCACTTCTTTGATCACTTTCATTACCGATTTATCATTCTTTTCCGGAAAAGCCGCCCCGGAAAAAACGGACAATAGAAACAGAAAAACTGCATCCATTGTCCGCAAAGTGTTTTCAATGATGATTCCGTGTTATTTGTTCCAACAATTCTCCGGCTAAACGACCATGATGACTCCTCCATCGTTGGCATACATACTGGAAACTCCCGCCGTATTGAGAATCATGATCTCCTTAAAATGCGCCAGTTTCTCAATCTGCGCCTTCACAAACTGCGCGCGTTCCGGGCAGTTGCAATGAGAAATCGCAAGAATACGGTTTTCGCAGTCCCTCGTCTTGCGGATCATATCCTTGACCATCTTTTCCAGCGCTTTCTTCATACCTCTTGCCTGATCCAGCTGCTGAATCGAGCCTTCCTTCGTAGCGCTCATGACCGGCTTAATATTCAGCGTATTGGCGACAAATGCCTTGACATTGCTGAGGCGGCCGTTTTTGCGCAAAGTTTCCAGGCTTTCCAGCACAAAAAAAGTATTGATGGAACGGATATAATCCTCCGTTTTCTCCACGACTTCCGCAAAGGAACAGCCCGCCTCCTCATACTCCTGAATCTTCCTTCCGATCAGCGTCTCCCCGATAGAAGCGGAACGGGAGTTAAAGACATAAATATCCTTCCGGCCATGCTCCTCTTCGTAAAGCTTCGCGCCCAGCACCGCACTGTTATACGAACCGCTCAGTTCCTCGGACAGCGTTACCGCATAAACATGATCCGCGCCGCAATCATAAGCATTCATATAACTCTCCGGGGACGGACAGGAAGACTTCGGCCCTGCGCTGCTTTCCCTCACCCTCCGGAGGAAATCCTTCTGATCAAATGTCTCATCATCACGGATCTTCACTCCATCAACATCCAGTTCCAAGGCAACATTACAGAAATGCCCGTCTGTCTTCATATCCTCCGACAATTCTCCACAGCTGTCGATCACAATTTTATAACTCATCCTTCAACCTCTTTTCCTCGGAAAACATAAGCGTTATTGTTTTCTATTACATGTAGTTTTTGTTACCGCATTATATTATCACCAAAACTACTCCTTGAAAAGAGAGATTCGCATATTTTATACTTTTTTTAGAAATAAAACTTGCCCGCAGGTAACCTCCCGCATTAAAATAGAAGAAACGCAGAAAATTTTTCGTGCAAAACGTTTTTTCACACAGAACGTTTTGCGCACAGAACATTTTTTTGCAGAAAAGTTTCTGCCTGTATCCTTTAGGAGGGATTTATGATTTCGTTACAGCTTACAGATATTAAGGATTTTATGAATAAACTGCTAAAAAGCGACGCTTTTGACCATTTCCTGCTGCAGGAAGCCGTCATCGGCAGCGCCGCCGTTTACACCATCGACGGCCGCATTACCAAAGAGGCGTATACAGAAACTGAACGGGAAGAACTCGGACTGACCGGATATCCTGCCCTGCCGTTTTCCATGCTGCGTGGCAACTGCTTCGACCTGATCAAAGGGAAGCGGACGCCTTATTATTTCAAATTTGTTTTTCTCCTTT
Organism: uncultured Lachnospiraceae bacterium; assembly: GCA_947593655.1. Taxonomy (GTDB): domain Bacteria; phylum Bacillota; class Clostridia; order Lachnospirales; family Lachnospiraceae; genus Roseburia. The sequence goes on from CANQDS010000032.1 coordinate 9,716, forward strand.
CCCCGGAAAACTTAAACCGGATGCTCGCTGCTGCACACAGCAGCTATACCCAAAAAGATATCTCCGGAATCTATCTGAATCTGAAATACCAGAACCAGACGCTTACGCTGACAACCGGAATCTCTTATCAGATCTTTTCCATGGACAAAGATCTGGAAAACGAATGGGATCGGATGGTTCCAAAATTTCTGGCAAAGCATGAAATTTCATTTAATGCTTTACTTTTCTGACAAGATATGTTATAGTGCTACTAGTTGTATTCACAACATTATTTTTTTGGAGGTACTTTCGATGAACAAAGGTACGGTAAAATGGTTTAACAACCAAAAAGGCTACGGATTCATCACCGGTGATGACGGAAAGGATGTATTCGTACACTACTCAGGACTCGATATGGAAGGATTCAAGTCCCTCGAAGAAGGCGCTTCGGTTGAGTTTGACATCACCGACGGTGCAAAGGGTCCTCAGGCAGTCAATGTAAAGGTGGTTCAGTAATACCGCCGCAGTAATAATCTAGTTTCTATGTACCTTTTTATAAGATATTGGATACCATGATTAAAACAAAGGCTGCGCATCAGCCGCAGATAGACCGCTTCCGTAAGGATGCCGGTCTATTTTTTTGCACCGCACACTTTTTATTGAAATTCCAGCATCGTCGCACGATACCATTTCGGCAGCATATTATTCTGGCAACTCTCATTCTTCCGCTCCGCAATTGCCATCGTCTGGAAGTACTGCTTCCACAATTCCTCATAAACATCCTGTGTCTTCGCTTCCTGCTGCGGCAGTTCTTCCCCGCTTACGAAAAAACTTCCCCTGCTGACCGCATGAACCGCCGCATAGCGGTGTTTCCTGTCATAAATGATGAAATTCTCATTCGGATAACGGTCGGAAAAATGTTCGATCAGGATTGGAAGCACATTGCATTTCGGCTCGATCTCCGAGTAAAGCACCCTGCCCGTATCGCGGAAACGCACAAACCCATACAGTTTCTGGCATTCATTGGAAACCTTCCGAGCCAGCTCCGCCACGCGCATCACATAAGGATCGGACAAGTGCTCCCGGATCCTGCTTCCGGCTGCAAATCCCCTTACCAGATACCCCAAAACCGCGCTCGCACGGTCCGGATCAAAATGACACAGCGCATAAAAAACCGTTTCATACTGGGAATATCCCAGCTTCTTTTGGATTGCCGAAACCGTTTTCTGCGCTTTCTGCGGATCGGAAGCAACCGGAATTTCCTCCGCAAACAGCCGGTAGTTCCCGTTTTCTCCGATCTGGATCTCAATAGAATCCGTGTATGGTTCTTCCATACGCTTCTTATATACAAATGCGTCATAAACAGCAGTGAATATCCCTTCTAGGGAATCCTCACAGCATAGCACCAACTGCTGGTTCATTCTTTCCTCCACCTTCATCAAAAGGTACGATCAGTTTCCGATCTGCTCCTGTTTCTTGGCCGCCGTCCGCTTCCGATCTGCGCCTGCTTCCGGCCTGTCTTCCACTTCCGGGCCGCGTCTGCTTCTGGTCTGCGCCTGCTTCCAGCCCGCCATCCGCTTCCTTCCCACCGTCTGCTTCCGGCCGCCGATCACACTGCTCCTGCCGTCCGGCACAGCTAGAACCCCGCTATATCAAATAAGGAAAGCTGCTCATATCCCGGATCCGCCGTCCGCCTTCCCGCCGCCCGCGCGGGTTTACTGTTATCGATCAGCTGTCTGGTAAGATACCCTTCCTCCATCTTCGTGGGATACATCATCTTTCCGCCGCAAGTGATAAAATACAGCGCCCGTTTCAGCACAACCCCCATCTTCTTAATATCCGCAAAATCCAGCGCGGCATGGCGCCTCGCCCGCAGGATCCGCTGGGCGCTGCGCGTCCCGATCCCCGGCACCCGCAGAAGCGTATAGTAATCGGCACGGTTGATCTCTACCGGAAACAGTTCCAGATGATGCACGGCCCAGTAACATTTCGGATCGATCTGCTCCTGAAAATTCGGATCCTGCTCCGACAAAAGCTCATCCGCCCGGAAACCATAAAACCGGAGCAGAAAGTCCGCCTGATACAGACGGTGTTCCCGCAGAAGCGGCGGCCCCTGCAGCGGCATCGGAAGCTGTGCATCCTGATTCACATTGATAAATGCCGAATAAAACACCCGTTTCAGCTCAAAGCGCCGGTAAAGAGCCTCCGTCACGGACAAAATCTGATAATCCGTCTCTTCCGTCGCTCCGATGATCATCTGCGTACTCTGGCCCGCCGGTACAAAATAGCGGAAATTCTTCCGCAGCGCCGGCCTTCCGGAATTCGTCTGTCTTGTTACTGAACAGGGTTCACTATTAACAGATCCGCGCTTTTCTTCCGGAACCGCTCCAAAAGACCAGCTTTCTTCCGCCACACGTTCCGCCCGGCCGCCATGCGCCGCAGCCTCTATCCGGCTGTGATAATCCTGTAAACGCGCATAACTGTCCTTCATTTCATCCAGCTGGCGGTAATAGCTCTTTTCATCAATGGAAACACGGCTCTTCATGTCTGAAACGCCGTGACAGAGACGACTTTCTTTGATCCCGTTCTGGATCTGGCGCATCGGCTTTAAAATATTGCCGCGCACTTTGTTCGGAGCCAGCTTCTTTAATCCCTCCGCGGTCGGAAGCTCCAGATTGACGCTCATGCGGTCGCACAGATAGCCGACCTGCTCGATCGCTTCCGCCGAGGCCCCCGGTATCCCTTTAATATGGATATATCCGTGGAACCGGTACTTGATGCGCAGCAGATACAACGTCTCATACAGCAGCGCCATCGTATGATCCGGCGAATGCCAGACGCCGGAACTTAAAAACAGCCCTTCTATATAATTCCGCCGGTAAAATTCCATTGTCAGCGTGCAGATCTCCTCCGGCGTAAACGCGGTGCGCTTCACATCATTGGAAACACGGTTCACGCAATATCTGCAATCGTAAATGCACTCGTTCGTAAACAAAATCTTCAGCAAAGAGATGCATCTCCCGTCCGAAGTAAACGTATGGCAGATGCCGCATCCCGCAGCGCTTCCCATAGAATGCCCGTCCCCCCTGCGCTCTACCCCGCTGGAAGTGCAGGCAACATCATATTTCGCCGCATCTGACAGGATCGTCAGCTTCTCCATGATCGTATTCTGCTCCACAAGCACCGACATAACCATTCTCCCGATTTTTCATAAACAAAACATATGTACGGTCTTATTATACAACCAGAACATATGTTTTGCAAGTAAAAAATATAAAATTTTTCCTACATTTTTCCGGCGGTTTCCCGGAGAAATTCCCCGGAATAACGATCCGTATACCATTTCGGGATATCGATTTGAAAATGATCATAGTTCAAAAACGCCGTGCGGCATCTCGCCGTCATTTTATCGACCGCGTCCTGACCGAATTTTTCCGCCCAGCAGATCGAATTCATGGCAGCGTGCGCCGCATAAACGGCCAGGGCCTTCCAGAAGTCATCCGGAATACGGTCATCAAAATAAGCGTCGATCTGGCCGATGCAGTACGGAATGCTGATTTCAATCCCGAAGCTCTCCAGTTTATAAAATTCTTCATAAGGATCTCCGACTTCCCAGCGGTTAAAATCGATCACGCCGATGTGTCCGCCGCCGGTATAGATCAGATTTCCCGGATGATAGTCCCCATGCAGATAAACCGGCTTCTGCTTCCAGATCCGATCAATATTTTCCCGGATAAAACGAATTGCCGGCTCATCTCCGTCAACGCGGACTCGTGATTCCTCGTAACGCGATATCTGCAGCAATTTTTTGGCCTTCTTCGTATCGCGCGACATGTCACATTCATTCACTTCTATGGAATGTATTTTTCTTAAGATGGCACCCGCTTCCCGCCCCAGCCGGTACTGCTCCTTTTCCGGCAGTTCCGGCAATACGTCCTCCAAATCCCTGCCTTCCACCCAGGTAAGCAGCATGTATACGTTTTTCCCGCGATTACAGATCCCGAAATCAAGCGGAAGCGACATTGCAAAACCGGATCCGGCATATTTTGCGATCACTTCGTACTCTTTTTTCTTGGCACTGTAGTGCTCAATATCCGAAATCCGAAGCAGACGCTTCCCTTCTTTTGCCCGAATAAAATATTTCCGATCGTCCGACCAGCCCTTGGAAACCGGTTCCACCGATTCCCAGCCGGCGGCATTTTTGATATCCGCAAATTCTTCATGCATGAGATTCTGCTCCTTTTTCCCGATCCGGCACCAGCTTTCCGTCCTCCAGCCGATAGATCCGGTCCGCAAAATCCAGAACCCGCTCGTCGTGCGTTACCATAACGGCGGCTTTTTTGCGTTTCTTTACTTCGAGGCGGATCATCTCCACGACCTGCCGCCCGCGCGCACCGTCAAGGCTCGCCGTCGGCTCGTCTGCAAGGATCAGGTCGGGATCGTTGATAAAGGCTCTTGCGATCGCGATCCGCTGTTTTTCCCCGCCGGACATTTCCGAAGGATACTGCTTCCGGCACTTTTCTATGCCAAGCTCCGCAAAAAGATCCTCCACGCGCACAATCTCACGGTTTTTCCTGTCCTGAAACATCGTCAGCTGCTCCCAGCCTTTCAGATACGGCAGAAGCTGGTGGTTCTGGAAAATAAATCCGATATGCTCATGGCGGAGCTGCGTCCGGTTTTTCCGCTTATCCCCGGATACGTTTTCTCCGGCAATCGAAACCGTGCCGCCGTCCGGCGACAAAAGCATACCCGCAATCGTAAGAAACGTGCTTTTTCCCGAACCGGAAGGCCCGACGACCGCAAGAAACTCCTTTATTTTTTAAGAAAGTATAGCACATTTTTATGGATTTTGCATAATTTTCTGCACAATTTTGATTTCTATTTTCTTTCCGGGGAAAATATGATATACTTTTTTCATTCAGAGATTGATAGCCGACGAGGGAACGGCTAAAAACGCCGTTTCATAGAAAAATAAAGGAGGAATGGCTGATGGATCCGATGGATCTGATCCGGGATAAATTTTCGCAGGGCTGCACGGTGGAAACTGTTCTGCATCTGCTTATGTCGCATTTTTCTATGTCAGAGCAGGAGGCTCAGGCGGAAATTGACGAGTATTTTGAGATTGTGGAGGGGATACAGAAATAAGTAGAACGGCAGACTTTTTCCAATGTGTCTCTTACAAAAACCTTCCTGAACTGCCGCCTTACTTAACCATTTCTTATCAATTTGCATCTGTCGGTAATCCTCCTCATTCATTTATGTGCAGCAGATTTTCAGAATCCATCAGCCCCCATCTGTTGTTATATATCATAATTGTCCGTCCGGGTCCGTGATGCGCACTCCCTGCTGTTCAATAATTCCTTCCGAAAGGCGTGAAGCAATATAAGCATAATGGATACCCTCATACTCAAAATCCGAAAATGCCATTTTTACCGGGTTGAATGAAAACGCTTGGGGGATCTTGTAATTGCAAGGCTCCCTTTTCATTACTGAAGCCTAGTGCATTCCCTTGCTTTGCAACGAAAGTGCGCTCTCAGATCATCTTTTTCAGAATGACCTGATCTTCTTTGCTGACTTTCAGCCTTCTTGTTTTTCGTGTATAGTATTTTATGTTTTCTAATACAAGCTTTTTCCTTTGCGAATTGCTCTTTTACAGCGCTTGATAAATTCCCATACGTGTTTGACCGGCTTATAGCGCTGCACATATTTAGCGCCAATGTTTCGGCGCAGTACTATTGCCTTATGTTTAATATACCGTGCAAATGAGCAATGTTCCCTTTTTGCAGGCGTTAGTGTTTTATACCGCACCGTTCTTCCTTCAACACAGTCATCTATAATATCCATAATCATTTCCGATGCTTTTCCAATATTACAAAAATTCTTCTCTCTGAATTCTTCTATATCAGAAAGGTATTTTTCATAATTTTCGATAATATCTCTCATGCAATCTGTAAGATTCTCTTTGAGTGTCTTAATCACAAAATCATACTCGCATGATGGAAATCTGCTCGGAACAACATCAGGGATCAGCCAGTTAGATACAGAAATTGCAGGGATTCCAGCCATAAGCGCTTCGGCCATGGTTGATGACTCTTCAGATACCAGAATATCAGACGCAAATATTGCATCGAAAATATTTGTTTCCGGCTTTAAAATAGTGACACGGGGATTATCTTTATGAAGTTCGTACATTTCCTTTATCGCAGCATATTCAGCGGGAAACAGTTCAGGAGAAGCACAATACTGCTTTACAAGAATATTAACGTCAAGCTTAATGGCAGCCTGTACAAAATCATCCTGCTTATGATCGTTTTCCCATGCAGGAGCATACAAAATGGTCATTTTATCATCATTTAATCCATGCTCTGCATTAAACTTCCTTCTGTATTCTTTTGCGTCAATATTTTTAATCTTATCAGCCTTAGGCCATCCTGCTTTATAAACGCCTTTTCTTGGATTAGAATAAAACCATTTTGATGATTTTCCCCAGTTTTCTTCCCACTGATTGCTTGGCAGAATACCTATATCATATTTATTCCACGGTTCCATGAACCATATATCCGGCCAGTTACGGTATTGCTGTATGATATCATGCAGCATTATAACGGAAAATTTACTGAACTTCGGCAAATTAACATGCTGGCAATATACTCCTATCTCGCATTTCGCATATTTATCCTGAGTCAGTTTTACAGAATAACCTCTTTTCTCCGCCTCTTCCGCTATAGGCTCCATGATAGATTTTTCCGCTGAATCCATATAGATAAATGTAATATCTTTTTTAATCATCACTATTCTCCTTTGCTAATCTGCCCTTTGAAACAGCACCGAACATCTTTATTAATCTGCTTCTATTTAAAATTAAAATAACAGCCATTACTGATATGATCGCATATCTGGCGATTGGCAGGTTATATAGCAGCATACCGCCCCCGCCGAGAACGATCAAAACTGCAATGCTCATCATAATGCTAAAATCACTGAAAACTGCCGGAGTGCCGATTTTATCCCTGCTTATTTTTTTTGCAAAAATAAAATGCATAAGCATAAGTGCAAGATAACTGGCAAGCGTAGTATAACCGGCAGCAATGAATCCAAACATCGGAATAAAAACTGCATTTAGAATCACATTTAATACTGCGCTGACGCTTGAAGCGACCATAACATATTTTGTTTTGCTATAATAAAATTCTATCAGGCTGTAGAATCCATAGCAGAAAACCACATAGCTGCCTATTGAAACCGATGGAATAATCCACATCGCCTGAAAATATTCTTTTCCGCCTGCAATAAAAATAACTTCGGGAGCAACAAGAATTATGCATAAGGTCGCTGCCGCGTACAAAAGGCATAAGCTTTTTGAAGAATCCTCCAGCTTCTGAATCTGCCCGGTTTTTAACTGCTCATATCCCCAAGGAACGAAAACGCTATTTACTGCGCTGACTAGAATGTTCAGCATTTGAGATATCTGATAAGCAAGACTATATATACCCGCTTCAGAATTACCACAAAATCGTTCTATCATAATCCTGTCCGCTTGCCCCAATATTATCAGTGAAAGATAGTGCGGAATTAGCGGGATATTAAAGCGGACAGCCTCTTTCCAATAATCTCCGTCATAAAAAGTTCTAGATTTGGAAAAGTGATAGCAATAAAACAGAGCACCAAACAAGATTTGCACAAACAAAAGCCCCCATATTACGGACTTTTCCCGCAGGTCGGTAGCAAGCAATAATATGATGCTAACGCCGGGTGTCATCACCGACATCAGCAGAGTAACAATAACCATCCCCACATATTTATTCTCCACCCTTTGTCTTACAGCCCAAAATGACTGCGCCGAAAAAAGAGCGGAATATATAAATAGCAAATACATTGTCACAGAATCAATGTCCAAAATTTTATTAAAAAATCTGCTGAATACGGCATACATCAAAACCCAAAACGCAGCAATTACTGTTGCCAATCCTTGCATTGATGCCGTATACTTGTCACGGTCATCTTCATGCATAACCATTGCCTTGGTAAATATTCCGTTATATAGATTCAGGGTAGTAAATATCACAAGTATTTCTTTCCACGATTGAAACACTGAGTACTTTCCGTATTCATACGTGGTCAACAATCTCACATATATCGGAATAAAAATGAACTGTATCCCTTTTTGCAATATATTGCATACGGTATACCATCCTGCCGCCTTTACCTGCAGCGGCAGTTCATTATATTTATGCAGAACCCCATTAAATTTTTTAGCCATCTTCCGCTTCTTTACTCTCCCTGAATTTAGCGCTGCAGATTATTTTCCGAAGCGATCCAAAAATCTTTCCAAGCACCACATCTGCCATTTCTGATTGCCGGTAAATTTGCCCATATCAATATCCTTGCGGAATTCCGGTCTTTGCGGGCCTTTCCAATCTTTGAAATATGCATCGACCGGACGCGGCATCGGCACTTTGTTCGGCACTGAAATCTCAGGATATTTTTTTGCAAATAACTCACGGATGAGGTACTTCGGTTCTCCTCGCCGCACTCTGCACAAATCCAGCGGATCAGCCATTTTAAGCTTCGCATAAGGATCAACATACAGCATCTGCGCCACGCCGAAAGCGTTCAGATATGAACTTGAACTTTCTACCGAAAATACATCATCCATGAATTTAAGGAAATCGATTTTTTCACCTTGACGGTATCTTTCAAACAGATAACTCATATCAACCGGCTCATTCAGCACAGCTTTAGGATCCGTAAATGTGTATCTTCTTGCAAATTCATCAAAATCCCAATCCTTTGCAAGGAGCTGATCCATTCCACCGAAAATAAGATCGCTGCTCTCGCCAACAACCATCATTTCAACACCGTCAGCTTTAGCCTGCAGAGCCGCTTCAAAAATCTGAGGTTCAATGGAATGAACAGGCGCACACTTTGCTTTCATCACAGCATCCACATTTTTCTCGACGACGTTCCAGTCAATATCTACATAATGAAGCTTTAATCCATAATATTTTGCGTAATATTCCGCACGTGCGAGTTCTTCCTTCTGAAGTTCTCCGCCAAGAAAGCGGAAAGTGTAAGCATCGGCTCCGCGCATATAAGAAGCAAGGATCGCGGAATCCATTCCACCGCTGAGCATGATGCCGAGTTTTTTACCTTTCAGCCCGTCAAATACTTTCCGTATCGCAGAATCAATCTCTGCAGAGGTTTTAACCAAAGTTTTCTCATTCTCGGGAACCGGCTTGATGTTCGAGTGCTTCATTCCTTCGTAAAACTCTATGTCTTCCTTTTCTATGTAACGGAACGCCAAATAGGAACTCATGCAAAAATTTTTATCTACTGACATTTTTAATCCTCCTTATCCCTTGCGTCATTTAACGCCTGATTTATCTTTGTAGACGAAATTCCCTTTGTGTATGGAAAATAAATTATTTTGATTCCTTCTTGTTCAAACTCTTCTTCAAATTTCCGCCATTTGTCGGTGGCATACCAATCATCACCGACAAACAAAATAGTCGCTCCAATTTTTTTACAGGCAGTAAGCTTGTCCATATCATACTGCGGTACTGCAGCATCAACATATTTGCAGCTGCGCACGATTTCTATGCGATCTTCAAACGGAATGAATGCCCGCTTACCCTTGTATGTAACCAGATTGTCGACTGTCACACCGACAATAAGCTTGTCGCAAAGACCTTTGGCACTTTTCAAAAGATTCAGGTGGCCTATGTGGAATAGGTCGTATACTCCAGTGGTATAGCCGATAACCATCCTATGCCGCCTCCTTTCGGAAAGCAACAGGAAAGGTCTCCTTACCGTTGTACCCCCCCGGAGGATTTTTAGTCAGGTCGCTTTTGATCTGCGTAGTGCTGATTTCAGGCGTCCTCGAAAGATACACAACATCAATGCCTTCGTCCTCGAGAAAATCAAATTTGCCTTTCCAGTCATCGCCGATAACAAAAACATCCGCATGATATTCATGAACATCTGTACACTTTTGTTCCCAGCATGTTTCTGGAATTACAAGGTCGACATATCTCACTGCCTCCAGCAGCGCCTTGCGCTGTTCATATGTAAAATAGCACTTCTTGCTCTTTTCATTCCAGTTGAACTCGTCCGTCGAAAGGGCGACTATAAGATAATCGCCCAGTTCCTTTGCCCTTCGCAGCAAATTTATGTGACCGTAATGCAAAAGATCAAACGTGCCGTAGGTTATTATTCGTTTCATATAACTAAATACCTCCCTTGGGATGCGACTTTATAAAATTTGTTATATCTTGCCATATTTCTGCATAATCCTTTTTTGATCCCCACATTTTTTCAAAGATTTCATTTTTATTATCCGGCAGCATACCACTGAATTTTCCATTATACGACTCAAGAACACCAAGCAATTGCTCCGGAGTATCGGCACGCGGTCCAAACAGGAACTCTTCCGGTTTCATCACAAGCCCCCGATCATTATTTACATAATAATCAAAATCAGGCGTATAAAAAATAACAGGTATATCATTGTATAATGCATCCCAGCATACCGATGAATAATCAGTTATGACTATCGACGCCTTTTTCATAATCACATTAATATCAAATTCAGGATCGAGCTTATATACATTATCCCCTTGCATAACCTCAAAATCATTCTTACTATAGCTATGTTGCTTTTCTACCCACAAAATCTTATTTTTGCATAAAAACTCTTTAATATGCCCATCAGACAACGGCTCTATATATTGATCCAGATTTTCTCTGAAAGTAGGCAGATAAAAGATAATGGCATCCCAATTTGACAGATAATCTACAACTTTCTGCTCTGATGGCATCAATTCTATACATTCACAGTTTCTCGGCAAGTCGCTTTCAATAAAACAATCGTCGTGCCTTGCAAAATATTTTCTTAATATAGATGTCTCATATGGAGCTGTGCTGAGATACAAACAATTTCCCCAGCCTCCCGGTAGAGCTACAAGAATTCTGAGCCATACGTATTTCATAATCCATTCTCTTATTTTGCATTGAACAGGATTGTTATTTCGATATTGCGGACTGGCAAAACCAACCCCTTTTATCCCGCCCAATCCATGCCACAAATTTATTTTTAATGCTCCTATAGAATATCTTGATATAATATCATCATTAGGCGAAGAAGAAATAAAATGAATAAAAGCTTTTCTATGGTAGTATACTGATTCTCTACTTTCTTTTAAATAGGCTTCATATCCTTTTTGAACCAGTTCTTCACAAACCATCTTATTATCTGTTACCCACACAACATGGGTTAATCCCAAACTGTCCTTGTTTTTCGACAGCCATTGATACAAATATCTTGGATTATCTGCAAATCTATTACTAAACCATGCCCCAAAAAGAATAATACTGCCATCTCGTCGGTAATTCTTTTGATTGAATATATTTATTGTATTACAGACAAAATAAAAAGATACTTTTAATATTTTATATATTACTGAAAAATACAACTTTTTTATAATTTTATACATTTTATTAAAACCTCCTACATATACATTTTTCTATTCATCAAAATAAATATGATAATTTATTGTCTAATAATATTTTAAAAGCAACTACTACTCTACAAATAAATAGCACATACTTTCTTTTCGATATTTTATATGTTAAAAATAATTTTTCTTTTTCTGTAATTAACATCATAATTTAATATATAGAAATAGTGTTTCAAATAACTGTTTTAAAACAGTCATTTTCCCATGAAAACTGTAAAAAATCATTAATCACTTTTCCAAGATAAAAAATAATTTTAATAGTTAGTCTTTTAATCAAATTGCCCTATTTCCCATCCCAAATTCTTTTATATTTTTCCATAGGTAAAAATAAAGATATAAATTTCATTGCAAAATCTTGAATTTCTTCCATAGGATCGAATGTCTCACTATCCGCATACTCAAACTCACCCAGTTCAACATTATTACCTCTGTCTTCTGAATCTACATATCGTTTTACACTCCATGTGGTGCTATAAAGAATAATTCAAAATATTATTGATATATACATTTCTTTCAGAAAAATGGAAATATTTTTTCTGATTGCTAAACAAATATCTCTGCATCCGGTATACTGATTAATTTTTTTATCCGGAGTTATCCCTAAATAGTACCCATTTATTGATAAATCCAGTTTATGATGCCGAGCAATTTTTTCAAAAGCGCTTTGCATTCTTTCTTTAAATTTTCTATAATTTTATTTTTCAATGAATTATATAATTTGCTTATCCAGGTCCCTATAGTTACAGAATCTCTGTTAAATTCTGTATCCAAAAATAATAAATTCTTTTCCACCTCCGTTTGATATTTCTCTGCTTCCAATCCCCAGCTGTTGACCAGCCATGACACTTTTACCTTTCTTGGAAGATGCATACTTTGAATTACTGCCTCATAGGAAAATTGCCGCCATCTAAGAGCACACTGCGAAGCGTAAAAATATGTACACTTGCAATTACTTCGCCACCCATATTTTTCATAAACTTTTTTCATCAAATAACCATCTCTGGATAGAAAATGAACATGGTCAATCCCTTCTTTTTCAAACCAATAGTCAAGCCAGCCAATATTTATAAAAATAACAAAATGATCTTCTCTTCCTTTATTCTAATTTGAAAATAAAGTTTTAGGACTACCTTTTATCACAAATTTATTATTATCACATACAAATGAGCGAAGAATATGCATAACTCTGTGAAGAATATATCTTTTTCTAGGAGAGGCTTCTAAGCAGTCATATAGCATATCACCAATCTTAATTTTTTCACATTCGGCAAAACAAACACTATTCAATTTTATTCATACTTTTTCTTTATCCATGCTTTATGTAATTTTCATCCTTTAGGTTTTTATGGCACCTTTTATTCTTCTTCTATAATCCTCTATGCCTTTTTTCACATAATAAATACGTTCTTTCTTATCATCCAGAAAAAGCATATGTAAAACCGGCCGTATTGTTACCATGCTTAAAAACCGCACTTTATATTTTAGCGGCGTATACTTTTTATGCAGCAAATACAGGCAATCCCTCGTCTGATAATATTCCCGGGATGGCTGCCCAACCCGCAGATGAATAGGACCTATTTTTTTCTCTCCCCTCCCGATCGTATGATTTAAAACAACAGCAGACGTCATGACACATACCTTATTCTTTTCCTGAAGCCGCCAGCAGATATCCCAATCCGCTAAATCCAGAAATACCTTCTCATTCCAAAATCCGATTTCCTCTATATCCTTATACCTGCAGAGCATGGAGGATGTCATAATACTTCCGACCTTCATGCTTACATCTGATATTTTTTTTTTGATTTTTGGTATTTCTTTTCTCATATTGCTGTTGTTAAAAAATACCGGTCCAAGGCATCCTACATTAAATCCATGCTGTAATAAGCTTTCAAATTCATCTGCCAATCTTTTAATATGTTTCTCTCCTATAACCGAATCCTGATCGAAAAAAATAATATAATCTTCTTGATTCCACTGATAACTGCTATCTTTTAAGACCTTATTCATTGCCCCGGATATTCCGAGATTTTCATTAAAAAATACATAAAATGCATTTGCGATTCCAACAAACAGCTCCCTGTTTTCTTCCGGACTGTTATCGCAGATGAAAATCCGATCTGCCTGAGATGCTATTTTTGTAATATTTACTACCGTCTGCGAGGTTGGATAATATACGGTAACTATTGCATTAATTCTTTTCATTTTATGTCTTTATATCTCCCAATTTAAGTATGGATTTGCGCTGCTTTCGTTTTTCCATATGCAGTACTTTTTTACCATTTCCAGCAAAACTATTTAATGCATTGGATATGATTAACAATGCAATTATATGGGTACTGTCAAAGCAATACGGATTCCAAAAGGTATAGACTAAATAAATCAGATAAGCCTTCATCTTTTGCCTGCTATCCATGCACAGCAGAAACGTCAATGCATAAAAAAGGAAAATACCAGTTGCCCCGATCTGATTAAATATATATAACGTCTGCAGTTCAAAATAAATATTTCCATTATATACTCTTCCAAAACCTATTCCAGAAACGGCATGTCCCAGTCCGTCGCCCAAAACAATGTTGGTATCCAGAAGTATCTCTGCCTGTGAAAAGCGGACTGCATTAGCAAATGCTGCTTTTGTATCCATTACCCTTATGGAATAGATAAAAAAGAACAGGATTCCTGCCACCAGTAGCGGAACCAGGATCAGCAATTTCCAGTTTTTCCTTTTTATCCACTCGATTAATTTAGGAAAGACAAAAGCAAAAATAAAAAACGCATAACCCAAAACATAAGCAGAATTTCCGGCTGCTAATCCTCCCAATAATGAAAGGCTGCTGAAAACAGTGATCTTCTTTTCCCTGAATAAATCAATCCCAAATCCGATAACAAACAGGCTCGTTCCCCTCAGCTGAATTCTTGGTATCTTATTAATAATATAGACATCGCCAACGCCTGTTTCCTGTGCCCACATGCGGTAATCCGTGTAATCCTGCTCAGAAAAGACAACCAGCCAGAATACAATGATGATCACTGCATTGAGAAAACATAACAATTTAAAAATTTTCCATTTGCTTTCAAACCTGCTGTCCCTGATGGTCTCTGCCAATGGAATTGCCAGAAGAATAAAAAGGAACCGCATTATACTCGACATTGCTGCACCCGTGAACAGAGAATGTCCCACGCAAAAAACCAAATAAATAACATAAATGCAAAACAAAATCATCCATCCATTTACAAGGAACAATTCCATATTGCAGACTTCTGTTATAAGAAAAAGAACTAAGCATGGAACGATCAGTTTTGCCAGGGCCGTATTATACCACTGAAACATAAAACCAAATAACGCCAAAAACCAGAACAGCGACTGTAAATCATCTTTTCTCAAACGCAATTTTTAATCTCCCTAAAATCCTCAATACCAATTCACAACACTGGCCGCAGATTGAGAATCACTTCCGTGATTTATGCAGCATCCCATACACCATCCTCCTAATGCCGTTCGGCAGAAGGCAGATAACGGCATGCGGAACCGCTCCTGTTAAGAATTCAAAATTATCCGACCATCCGGATGACTTTATCCATTTATGGAACCGGAGCATGTTTCCTGCATATTCCTTCCCGCCCCTGCGCAGATACATGTTTCTGTCTGCCCTCATATATAGAAGCGGTTCCCTTATGTTGTATCCCTTGTCCCCGTTCTGAAACATGCGGATCCAAAGGTAATAATCCTCAAACAAATGATAGGATTCCCGGTATCCCCCCGCGTTTTCCACGTGTGTCTTGCGGAACATCACCGCCGGATGGTTAAACGGGTTCCTCCTGCGGGAATATTTCTTGATTTCCTCATCTCTGCTAGGCACCTCTCGCTTTCCCGTGCACCGGCACGGATCATCCTGAAATTCCAGCACCGTCCCGCTGACGATCGAAATTTCCGGCTTTTCCTCAAAAACAGCCAGCTGCCTTTCACACCGGTCCGGAAATGAGATGTCATCGCTGTCCATCCTTGCGACCAGCTCATGCCGGCAGCTCCCGATGCCGATATTTAACGCATTTCCGAGCCCCCTGTTTTCGGCAAGGCGGATGACATTCAGCGCATCCCCGAACCTTTTTTCCATCTGCCCGATCACTTCATCCAGCTCCCTGCCTAAAAGGCCGTCGCAGACAAGGACAAAATCGTCCGTCGACACTGTCTGGTCCGCAATGCTGGCCATAGCGGCTTTTAAATTCTCCGGTTTTTCCCTGTTGTAAACTGACATCAGAACCGAATATTGGCTTTTTCCCGTAAACTCCATATCCCCCGCCTTAAATCCGCATCATGCATCTTCCGCTGCCATATTCCGGACGGTTTCTTCTTTTTCTGTTTCTTCCAGCTTTGCACACTGGTACGCCTCTCCCATCGCGCTCACCTGTCCCTCCCGGATCCCTTCCGTGCTCTTCTCCGAGGTGAACAGCACCACTCTTACCGTCTCGAACAGGATCTTGAAATCCTCCGCAAGGCTGGGGTTCGCGATGTACATCAGGTCCATCTGCAGCTTGTCGTACGGCTCCGTGTTGTACTTCCCGTACACCTGCGCATATCCGGTCAGCCCCGCCTTTGCCTGCAGCCGCAGGGAAAACTCCGGCAGCTCCTTTTCATACTGCTCCGCGATCTCCGGCCGCTCCGGCCGCGGGCCAACAAGCGACATTTCCCCCTTTAAGATGTTGAACAGCTGCGGCAGCTCGTCGATCCGCACCCTGCGGATGAACCGCCCGAC
>CANQDS010000033.1 GCA_947593655.1 uncultured Lachnospiraceae bacterium
GATTTTTCTGCAAGGCCGGTTTATTTACAGGATGAGAACCGGATCAAGGCGCATTTCCTGATCTGTTTCCTTGCATTGACCATCTACCGTTACCTTGAGAAAAAACTGGATTCGAAATACACCTGTGAGGAATTGCTGGATGCCTTGAAAGCAATGAACTTTGCAGGGATACAGGAACAGGGCTTCATCCCGCTATACAGGCGGGAACGGATCACGGATGACCTCCATGAAGCCTGCGGTTTTCGGACAGACTACCAATTCATAACCAAAAGCACGATGAGAACGATCCAGAAAAAAAGCAAGGGGAAGGAATAAATTACTATAGTTCGTGACAACGAAAGGAATCGCTGTAGCCCAGTAAATACAAGGGATACAGCGATTTTTTCTTCTGTCAACTGTCAAAGACGGGATTGTATCACAGGAAAAAACGGATTGCAATAGTATTTTTATAAAATACGATTTTTCCGTACATTATGAATGAACTCCTGATTGTTCTTGGTGTGCGCAAACATATTGAGGATATTCTCCACGGCTTCTTCGCCCCTCATGCCGTTAAACGCCTTGCGCATCGTCTCCACCGCCGCCAGTTCATCCGGATCCAGCAGCAGATCCTCCCGGCGCGTACCGGATTTGACAATATCGATCGCAGGGAAGATCCGCTTCTCGGAGAGCTTGCGGTCCAGCACCAGTTCCATGTTGCCGGTTCCCTTAAATTCCTCAAATACCACGTCGTCCATCTTGCTTCCGGTATCCACGAGAGCCGTCGCAAGGATCGTTAAGCTTCCGCCTTCCCGCATATTCCGCGCCGCACCGAAGAAACGCTTCGGCATATGCAGCGCCGCCGGATCCAGACCGCCGGATAACGTGCGCCCGCTTGGCGGAACCGTCAGGTTATACGCCCGCGCCAGACGCGTGATGCTGTCCAGCAGGATCATAACGTCTTTCTGATACTCGACAAGGCGCTTCGCGCGTTCGATCGCCATTTCGGAAACACGCCTGTGGTGATCCGGAAGCTCGTCAAACGTCGAGTAGATCACTTCGACATTCTCGCCGGTGATCGCCTCCCGGATATCGGTCACTTCCTCCGGGCGCTCATCGATCAGCAGAATGATCAGGTGCATATCCGGATTGCCCGCGGTAATGGAACGTGCGATCTCTTTCAATAAAGTAGTCTTACCGGCTTTCGGCTGGGAAACGATCATCCCGCGCTGTCCCTTTCCGACCGGCGAAACCAGATCGACCACGCGCATGGCAACCGATCCGCCCGGACGTTCCAAACGCAGACGCTGATTCGGGAAGATCGGGGTCAGATCTTCGAAACTCTTCCTCTTCGGGGATTCGCCCGGATGGCGTCCGTTGATCTCCGTGACAAACAGGAGCGCCGAAAACTTCTCATTCTGGGACTTGATACGCGTATTCCCGGTCACGATGTCCCCGGTCTTCATATTGAAGCGGCGGATCTGCGACGGGGATACATAAACGTCGTTGTCTCCCGGAAGGTAATTCTCGCTCCGGATAAAACCGAATCCGTCCTGCATGACTTCGAGGACTCCGCTGACGGAGATCCCGCTGTCAAGACTGGCGATATCCTCTTTGATCGCCGCGGAGTCCGTATAATCCTCTCCCCGCACCTGATAAGTTGTCCCGCCTTCGCTTCCGCCGTTCTCCGACTGCCCGCGTCTTAGTTCCCGCGGTCCTCTGCGCTCCCGCGGTTCTCTTGCCTCACGCTCCCGCGGCTCCCTTGCCTGCTCTCTCTTCGGTTCGCCCGCCTGTTCTTTCGGCTGCTCTTTCTGCGCCTGCTGATTGCGCTGCTTGTCCTTCTCGTCCTCTTCCAGCATCCGCTCTACCAGCTCGCTTTTTTTCAGATTGGAAATCCCTTTGATTCCCCTAGCCTTCGCCAGATCACGCAGAACCGTTGCAGAAAGGCTTTCATATTTTTCTCTCATAAATCATAACTCCTTGTCTATTATTGGTGCCTATGGGATATTCTGTCTGACTCGACATACGAACATATCTGATATGCAGTATAACACAAAATTTTCCAAATAGGAACCCCCTATTTCTTGATTTGTGAAAATAAGAATGTTATGATAGATGAAAATTACATTTTTAAGGAGCAGATTATGGACAAGAGAGAACAAGCCCTTTCCCTTCATGCACAATGGAACGGAAAGCTGGAAACTACTGCAAAATCCAAGGTCAATTCCCGCGAAGACCTGGCGATCGCTTATACGCCGGGCGTTGCGGAACCGTGCCGGGAAATTGCGAAAGACCCGGAACTGGCCTATACTTATACATGGAAAGCGAATACCGTCGCCGTCGTTTCCGACGGGAGCGCCGTCCTCGGCCTCGGCAATATCGGCCCATATGCGGCGATGCCGGTCATGGAAGGAAAATGCGTTCTTTTCAAGGAATTCGGCAATGTCAACGCGGTTCCGATCTGCCTTGATACGCAGGATACCGAAGAGATCATTACTGCCGTAAAAAATATCGCGCCGGGCTTCGGCGGCATCAATCTGGAAGATATTTCCGCGCCGCGCTGCTTTGAGATCGAGGAACGGCTGAAAGCCGAATTGGATATCCCGGTTTTCCATGACGACCAGCACGGCACCGCGATCGTGGTGCTGGCCGGTATCATCAACGCCCTGCGCGTCACCGGGAAAAAGAAGGAGGACTGCCGCGTCGTCGTCAACGGAGCCGGTTCCGCGGGCATCGCGATCACACGCCTTCTGCTGACTTACGGCTTTCCTCATATTACTATGTGCGACCGCCTGGGCATCATCGGCCCGGACTATCCGGATCTCAACTGGATGCAGAAAAAGATGACGAAAACCACGAATCCGGAACGGGCGCGCGGAACGCTTGCCGACGCATTAAAGGGCGCCGATATCTTCGTCGGCGTTTCCGCCCCGAATATCGTAACGCCGGAAATGGTTGCGTCCATGAACCATGACGCGATCCTGTTCGCAATGGCCAATCCGGTGCCGGAGATCATGCCGGATCTGGCAAAGGCCGCCGGGGCAAGGATCGTGGGAACCGGAAGGAGCGATTTCCCGAATCAGGTCAACAACGTCATCGCTTTTCCGGGAATCTTCAAAGGAGCGCTGGAAGCACGCGCTTCCGGGATCACGGAAGAGATGAAACTGGCCGCCGCCGAAGCCCTTGCCGGGCTCGTCAGCGATGAAGAATTAAATGAAGATTTTATTATGCCGGAAGCGTTTGATCCGCGTGTCGCCGAGGTCGTCAGCAGCGCCGTAAAGAGCCGCGCATCAAATTCTTGATTTGTTTTTTAAGGAGGAATACCATTGGCAAAGCCGTTTACAATTTATCAAATGACGATTTTATATATGCTGGACAAAGCCGGGTTTCCTCTGAGCAATGCACAGATCTCCAACTTCTTTCTGTTGAAAGAATATACGGATTATTTCCGGATTCAGGAAGTGATCGCGAATCTGGTTGATTCCGGGCTGATCCACGCTTCGACGACCCACGCGAATACGCAGTATTCCCTGACCCCGTCCGGAAAGGAAACGCTCGGTTTCTTCAAGGACAAAATCACGGAGGGGATCATCGAGGATCTCCGGGAATTTTTTGCGGAAAACGGAATGGAGTTCCGGCAGGAGAACGCCGTGCTCTCCGATTACTATAAGACTACGAACCAGAATTACGCCGTGCACTGTCAGGTGCGCACCGAAACCGGAGCGGCGGTCGACCTGACGCTGACCGTCCCGACGAAGGAGCAGGCGGAGGCCGCCTGCAGCCGATGGAAGACGGCAAATGAAGATATTTATGCCTATCTGCTGGACACGCTGATCGGGTGAGCGGAGCGCCGGGTACTCTCTTGCCCGGCGCAGGTGTCTATATCTTATATCCGGCTTCTGCGACCCGCCCGACCAGCCCGGCTGCGCCAGGTGCTTTCTTGCTCAGCAGATGCCTATATCTTACGCACCCCCTACAACAAAAGCCCCGGATTCTCCCGGATGATCTCCGCGACCAGCTTGCGCTCATCCATCGGATGACGGACGCCACCAATCTCTTGATAATCCTCGTGCCCTTTTCCGGCAAGGACGATCAGATCTCCCTCCTGCGCATGGAGCATACAGTAGGCGATCGCTTCTTTCCGGTCAGGAATGCTCACATAAGCGCCGCCCGCTTTCCGGACGCCTGAGAGAATATCGTCTATGATCGCTTCCGGTTCTTCATTTCTCGGATTATCAGATGTTACTACGGTAAGATCAGCAAGCCGGGAGGAAACCTCCCCCATCTCGTAACGCCTTGCTTTCGCACGATTCCCTCCGCAGCCAAACAGACAGATCAGACGCTTCGGCCGGTAGGCGCGCAGCGTGGTAAGCAGGCTCTCCAGCGACATGGCGTTGTGCGCATAGTCGATCAGCAGCGTATAGCTCCGGATCTCAGGGATCCGTTCGATGCGCCCTTTGACGCGGACTCCCCGCAGCGCCTTTTGGATCACTGTCTGGCCTACGCCGAAATGGCTGCAGACGGCAGCGGCGGCCAGCGAATTGTAGACGCTGAATTTCCCCGGCACATGAACTTTCACTTCAAACGACTGCTTTCCCTGAATCTGAAAACGCACGCCGAGCGCCCCGTCTTCCCGGAAAAGCTCCTCTCCGGAGGCTTTCCAGCCGCACGCTTCCCCGCAGCCGAACGTTTCCGTTTCACAGGTATGCCCGGCCAGAATTTCCTCCAGATACCGGCTGTCGCCGTTTAAGATCCCAAGGCGGCACTGGCGGAACAACAGGCTCTTGCAGTACAGATATTCCGCAAAATCCTGATGCTCATTCGGCCCGATGTGATCCGGCTGCAGATTCGTAAATACGCCGATATCAAACACAATGCCGTAAAGGCGCTGCAGCTTCAGGGCCTGAGAAGACGCCTCCATGACCACGGCCTCCAGTCCTGCGTCCGCCATCCGGGCAAACGATTCGTGGATCAGCCAGGACTCCGGCGTCGTATTTTCCGACGGGATCCGTTCGTCTCCGATGATTGTTTCGATCGTGCCGATCAGCCCGGTGCGGATGCCCGCCGCTTCGAGGATTTCCCGGATCATATAAGCGGTCGTCGTCTTTCCTTTCGTTCCGGTGATCGCGATCGTTTTCAGTTTCCGGGCGGGATAACCGAAATAAGCGGCGGACATGCACGCAAGCGCCCTCCGGCTGTCATCCACACGCACGACGGTGATATCCGCGGACACTTTCTCTTCCCGCTCCACGACAAGCGCGGACGCTCCTTTTTTCAGCGCTTCCGGAATAAACGCATGGGCGTCTTTCTCCGTGCCGGAAATGCAGACGAATACGGAGCCTTTCTGCACCTTCCGGGAATCGTACTCCAGCGTGGAAATTTCCGTTTCCAGACTTCCGGAAAGCAGGGTAAAATCTGTTTTTTCCAATAAGTGCTTAAGCTTCATCGCTGCCGCCTCCCTGCAGACCGTTTCCGGGATAGGCGCCGGAAAAAACTTCTTCCGCCGGTCCCGTCAGAAAAACATGGTTTTCGTCCGGATCATAGCGGATAAAAAGATCCCCGCCGCGCAGATGCATCTGCACCTCATTTCCGGTAAATCCGTTGATGATGCACGCCATCACGGCGGCACAGGCACCCGTTCCGCACGCCAGCGTTTCTCCCGAGCCGCGCTCCCAGACGCGCATGGCCGCTTCCGTCCGGGAGATCACATGCACGAACTCCGTGTTGACGCGGTTCGGGAAGCATTTCTGATGTTCAAACAGCGGGCCGTACCGTTCTACCGGCAGCCGCTGCAGATCGTCCGCAAAAACGACCGCATGGGGATTCCCCATCGAAACACAGGTCATTTTCCATCTTCTGCCGCCCACCGTGACCGGCGCTGCGACCACACTCCCCCGTTTTGCAGCGACCGGGATCTTTTCCGCGGAAAAGACCGGCTCTCCCATATCCACGCAGACGGCGGCCGCCTTTCCCTCTTCCGGAAAAACGGTTGTTTTCCGGATTCCCGCACCCGTTTCCACGGAAATTTCCGCAGAATCAATGATCTTCCGGTCATAGACGTATTTCGCCGCGCAGCGGATGGCGTTTCCGCACATTTCCGCCTCCGAACCGTCCGCATTGTAGATCCTCATCCGGAAATCCGCCCGCTCCGAAGGGCCGATCGTGACCAGTCCGTCCGACCCGATCCCCTTCTGGCGGCGGCTGACGACAGCGGCCAGCTCGTTCGGATGTTCCACCGTTTCTTCCAACAGGTTGATAAATACATAATCATTTCCGCACCCATGCATCTTGGTAAACGTGATAAAATTTTCTTTTTCCATTCCGGTTATGGCACTCCGGTGTCATTTTCCAGCATTATACCCCGGCATCCGCCCGCAAAAAAATAAATTTCGTGTTATTTTTATCGCAAATCATGCTGTCGCCGTATATTATATCTTAAACGCAGAGTTGCAGGCCTGTTGATGAAAAGCGGATACTTAAATGAGCATTTTAAAATTTTCCATCTGACGGACGCCGATATGCGCCCGGTCGGACTCCATTTCCATGATTTCCATAAAATACTGATCCTTCTGAAGGGAAACGTGGACTACCGCGTCGCGGGGCGCTCCTATGAACTCTCCGGAAACGAGATCGTCCTGATCCCCGCCGGAGAGGCGCACTGTCCGGTGCTTCTGGACCGTTCGGCCTATGAGCGCATTGTTTTCTATATATCCAGGGATTTTCTGGACTCCTGCCGGAGTCCGGGCGGCGACCTCGCCCTCTGCCTGAAACAGGCGCACGAAAAACGCTCCCACGTTCTGCGCGCCCCGGCGTTTCTTTCCTCCCGTCTGGGGCGCACGGTTCGGGAGCTGGAAGAAGCCTTCCGGACGCGGGAATATGCCGATCAGCTGTATCGGCAGATCCTTTTTCTGGAATTTATGGTACAACTCAACCGGATTTTACTCCATGAACATGGGGAAGATTTGAAAAACTGCAGCCATAAGAATTGTAACAATCAAGATTGCAACAGCAAAAACTGCCGTGCGGAAATCCCCCGCGCTTCCTCTGCAGACGCGAGAATCCCCGCCGTGCTTCAATATTTAGACGATCATCTGACCGATGATATCAGCATCGACGCGCTGGCCAGAACGTTTTATCTCAGCCGTTACTACCTGATGCACCTGTTTAAAGAAGAAACCGGCTCCACCATCGGCGGCTACTTAAACACCCGGCGGCTCCTTCTCGCCCGGAAGCTGATCCGCGGCGGAATGAGGATTACCGAGGCGTGCTACTCGTGCGGTTTCAAGAACTATTCCACGTTTCTGCGCGCTTATAAAAAATATTTCAGATGCAGCCCTCGGGAAAGCCTTCTTCTATAGATCCGACGACGGCGGGATCAGCCGCTTCTTTCGCTCTCTCCGCCGCCCCTTTACGCACGCTCCGCAAGGGCGTTCATCAGCGCCGGGATCAGCTGCTTCTTCCGGGAAACGACTCCTTTTAAGAGCACGCCGTCCTCCGTTACCTCCCGGTACGTTTCTTTCAGCAGGGCTTCCGCTTCATCGCCCTGATAGATCAGATAAGTCGATTCGTTTAAAATATCCGTCAGCATGACAAAGACCATATCCAGCTTTTTCTCCGCGGTCATCGCCTTTAATTTCGGGGCGATCCGCTTCTGAACCTTGTCGAGCTCCTGACGGCTCATCGCGCTGACCTGCGCGACGCCGAAAGAAACCTTCTCGGAGTGGAAAGTTTTAAAATCCTGATTTAATATTTCCTCTTCTGTCTTGCTGTCAAAGTTGCTTCCCGCCTCGAACATTTTCTCCGCCAGTTCCTCTACTTCGACTCCGGCGATCTTCGCCAGCTCCATCGCCGCATTTTTATCCATTTCCGTACAGGTCGGCGAACGGAACATTAGCGTATCGGACAGGATCGCCGCGCACATCAGCCCGGCAATCTCGGCCGTGACAGGGATCCCCTTCTCCTGATACATCTGATAGATGATCGTCGAGGTGCAGCCGAGCGGCTGGTTCCTGAAATAAACCGGCGAGATCGTTTCGAGGCTTCCCAGACGGTGGTGGTCGATGATCTCCAGGATCTCCGCCTCTTCGATGTTATCGACCGCCTGCGACTTCTCGTTGTGGTCGACTAAAATGACCTGCTTCTTCTGGGCGCTCAGCAGATGCCTTCGGGAAAACATCCCTACATAATGCTGATGCTCGTCGAGAACCGGGAAATCCCGGTGCCGGATCCGGGCAACCGCTTCGCTGACCTCATCCACATAGTCGTCCAGATGGAAATGAATGATGTCTGTTTTGGTCATGAAATATTTGATCGGCATACTCTGGTTGATCAGACGCGCAACCGTAAACATATCGTAAGGCGTGCTGATCACGACCACATCCTGCCGGTTCGCCGCCTCCAAAACCTCCTCGCTGACCTCAAAGGAATTAGTCACGATCAGGCAGCTGCAGTTCGACGCCAGCGAAAGCATCTGGGATTCCTCCCGGTCGCCGATGATCACGAGATCGTCGTTTTCCACGCTGTCCGCCAGAAGCTTCTGCGAATCCACGCCGATCACGACTTTGCCGTTTACAAAATATCCGTGCTCGTTGCCCGCCAAGAGTTTTCCCTCCAGCGTCTCGATGATGTTCTTATACTGGGTTCTGGCCGTGGAAAGGATCGCGTTGTCATAGACATCCATATAGGATTTCGCGATATCTCCCATCACGATCAGCCCCTCCAGCTGGTTGCGGCTGTTTACGACGGGAAGCGTCACCACTTTTAGGATCTTCATCATTTCCCATGCTTTCTTGATGGAAATATGACCGCTGACGCCCTGCGTCCTGCGCATGGAAATATCCTTGATCTGCGTCCCGACGCCGGTCACAAGCTCCGGAGCGGCCACATGGAAATATTTCAGTACATACGCCGTTTCCGCATTGACTTTCCCCGCGCGCCCCGCCGTATAGCTGATCCGGTAATCCTCCGAGGAAGGCTCCCGCTCTTCCAGCCGGTTCTTCAGATTGGCATATGCGATCGCCGCGCAGATGGAATCCGTATCGGGATTTTTATGTCCGATGACCAAAATCTTCTTCTCTTCCATGTTCCTTCTCCTCTATAAACGTCAGTTTAATGGTAAAAAATGCAATTTCTGACTTCGCCTGAAATTGCATTCAAAAAAATTCCCTATTTACTCAAAATACGCCGATCGCACCAAGCACGGCGATCACGATGCCTACAAAATTTGCGGCGATCAGTCCGATGATCACTTTGGAATACCCGTGCAGCGTCCGCACATCCACCTCGACATCCTCCAGCTGGTCGAGCTTCTCATCCAGATCCTTTAAGACGTCCTGCGTATTCCGGTAGCTCTTGACGCTCTCCGTATGGATCTTGTCCGACAGATCGGACTTTAAGGACTCGATCTGCACCGATACCTGCCCCAGCGTCTCCTTCATCTGTTCCGTAGTCTCTGTATCTGTCTTTGGCGTATCCGCGCGTTCAACGCTTACCGCCTTCTCGATCGCGTCGAGTCTGGCCTGCACCTGTTCCGACAGCGCATCGATCTGCTTCGCTACGACTGCGGAGATCCCGTCCACCTGCTCCTGACGCTCGTCTAAGATCAGCTGCAGCTCTTCCGCCTTGTCCTCGCGTTCATCGACAATTTCCTGTAATTTCTGTGCCCGTGACTCCCGGTTCGCCATCATCTGCTGCAATTTCTGCGCCCGCGCCCGGAATTCATCGATCTGCGCAAGGAACGAATCATCGGATTCCAGCAGCCTGGCCATCTCCTCCTCGGAAAGCTCCCCGCCGACTCCCGCAGACCGCTCCGTCTGCGCCGCCGCTGCCGCTCTTGCGGTATCGGCCGATGCAGTCCGTTCCGCCGCTGCCGTCCTTCCGGTATCGGCCGCCGCAGTCCGTTCCGCTGCTGCCGTTCTTGCGGTATCGGCCGCCGCAGTCCGTTCCGCCGCTGCTGCCGTCCTTCCGGTATCGGCCGCCGCAGACCGCTCTGTCTGTGCCGCGCTTCCGATCTCTCTTGTCCCCAATTCGGTTTCTCTAATCCGTGTCATATCGTCTAAGCCCTCTACGCTTTTTATTATCCGCACTTTTGCACTTCCTTATTGTAACATTTTGCCTATTCTTTGTAAATGGAAAATATAGAATCCGGCGAAAAATTTTTACTAGATATTGTGGTTTTTTGACAAATTTCCGATATGCCCCCAAAATAGAGGATGCCCGCCGAAACCTGCGCCGCCGGGCGCGAAGCAATTACGTTCTTCTCCGCAAGGTGCGTACACGATCGACAAAAAGAACCGCAATCCGGCAGCTGTGCCGGACTTGCGGTTCTTTTCAAAACTGTTCTCTTCTGGCACCCGGCCTGTCCGCCGGGATTGCCTGCTGCTGTTTCAGCCTGTCCGCCGGACTATTCTGCTGCCGTTTTGGCCTGTCCGGCGGACTATTCTGCTGCTGTTTCGGCCTGTGCGTCGGACTATTCTGCCGTTTCGGCCTGTCCGCCGGACTGCTCTGCCGTTTTGCTCTGGCCGCTGAAATTTCCTGCCAGTTCCCCGTCCTGGATCAGCAGCCGCCTGTCACAGGCGGAGGAAATGTTCTTATCATGCGTCACGATAATGATCGTCTGGTTCCACTCCTGATTCGCCCGCTGCAGCAGCTCCATGACTTCCTGCCCGTTCCGGCGGTCCAGGTTCCCCGTCGGTTCATCGCAGAGCAGGACCTTCGGGCGGCTGATCAGCGCACGCGCAATCGAAACCCTCTGCTGCTGTCCGCCGCTTAACTGTTCCGGCCGGTGTTTCAGCCGGTCTTTCAGCCCCATGGCCTCCGCAAGCTGCCCGAAATATTCCGGATCCGGCTTTTTATGGGCCAGCTTCAGCGGAAGCAGGATATTTTCCTCGGCGGTCAGTTCCGGAAAAAGATTGAAGAACTGGAACACAAATCCGATCTCGCTTCCGCGGAATTCCGAGATCCGCTTATCCTTCCACCGGTAAATATCCTGCCCTTCGTACCATACGCTCCCTTCGGTCGGCGCGTCCAGCCCGCCCAGCAGATGCAGCAGGGTGGATTTCCCGCTTCCGCTGCTTCCTTCAATGGCGAGCAGCGCCCCTTTCTCGATCCGGAGGGAAACTCCTTTCAGGGCCTTCACCTCCTGCTTTCCGACCAGATAGGTTTTCGAAAGCCCTTTTGCCTCGATCAATGTTTTTTCGTCCATACTTTCCCTTGCCTTTCTGGAGCGCTTCTACTCCTGCTCCCGGATTCCGTCCACAATGCTGCCGTCCAGTTCCTTCTTCATGCAGAGGACCGTCGTAATGGCGCTAAACGCCATGACCGCCAGCGCGGCGGCTGCCGCGACGGCCGCCGGATGATAGTCCGTCAGCTCATAGAAAACCGGAAAAGAAGCTGCCCAATGATCCAACGGAAGCACTGCCCCGCCCTCCCGCGCGATTGCCCGCAGTTTCAGCCCATACTGCGCAATCATCTGGAACACCGCGACCGGAAGCAGCGAAACCACTCCGCCGATCAGGATCCAGAAGAAATCCCTCCGCATCCTCTGCAGGATCAGGCGCCTCTTCTCCATTCCGAGCACACGCATCAGGGCGAGGCGCTTCCGCCCCATCGTCACGCTGACACGCACGGTATTCACCATCCCGGCGATGCTGACGGCTGCGATCGCGGCGAGCATCGAAAAGAACATCAGCATGCTGCTGCGGTCTTCATCCACGATCTTCGCGCGGATGTCCGCCACCACGAAATTCCGCATCAGTTTCCCGTCTTCCATCGCAGAATACCAGACGGCCTCGATCGCTTCCGTGTCCGCATCTTCCCGGCACGCGGCCCACACCCGGCTGTAGCGGCTGTCCGGCAGCCCCCAGCTCTGGAAGGTTTCATCCGATACGAGCACGTTCCACGGAAATCCGCTTCCGTAATCGTCAAAGAAATATTTCTGCAGCAGGAACTCATCCGTAATGACCATGACGGCGCCGACGACAGGATCCAGCCGCTTCCGCTTTGCCGTGCAGTACTGCGCCCAGTTATCGCCCTCGGCTTCATACGTCGGCTCCATTCCTTCCGGAGGGAGGTTCCCCTGAAATTCAGGATCGGAGTCCAGCTGTTCCGGGTAGACGTCGTCGCTTAACGGCAGCGTATCCCCGGCATGGTACGGGCAGGCTGCCGCATTCTGCACAGCCAGGACGACTTCCCTGCCTTCCTTAATGCGCTCCAGGTCGATGCTGCCTTCGACGAGGTAAGCCTCCATCTGCTCCCACGCGCCGTCCTCCAGCCCGACGGACGGCACCTGATAGACCGTTTCATCCGCTTCATAGCCGCGGTATGCCATTTCACGCGCATTCCTGAGCAGGTAGATGTCCGTCAGCGCCGGATCCAGCCCTTCCAGGCTCGTGACCTCCATGCCCGCAAGCGCCGCAATCGGTTCGGTCACCGCGATCCGCGTGGACAGGTTGATGATGACGCCCTCCGCGCTGCTGATGCCGGGCGTATCCTTAAGCTGTTCCAGGTATTCCCTGCTGACGCCGCTGTCATGGCGCACCTCGCCTCCGTATCCCGTATTCGTAAAAAGCTTGTTCTGCTCCCCGTAATAATCGTATTCCGCGCATCCCGCCGCCTCCAGTTCCGCCTCAGCCCCCTCGTTCTTAAAATCGCTGTCCGCACGGAAATAGCAGTATCCGAAAACGGCGCCCCCCAGGACCAGGAACATGTTGGCATAGAGGAACGCATAAAAGCGCTTCTGCTTCCGGTAGAGGCGTTCCTCCCCCCGGCAGGCGGCCGTCGGGGAGATGCGCCCGCTCCGTAGCGCCGGAAAAAGAATGGCCGGGATCACGGCGATGCCGATGGCGCACAGCGGGAACGTGACCGGATCCGCCGTCACCGCTTCCAGATACGGGCGGTAGTAATCGCTGACGGACCACGCCGCAATGACCGGAATATCAAACACGGCACGCTGGAACTGCAGCACGGCCGCATACGCCAGAAAGCCCAGCCCGTATCCGGCCAGGATCCCCGGTACCAGAAGCACGAGGGCCTCCGCGACCAGATGGCGGCCGCAGCCCGCCCGGCTCATCCCGATGCAGCGCAGCATGCCGTTCTGGCGGATCCGCTCGGCAAACGCCATGCTCAACGCGTTATAGAGCGAAAAGAACGTGCATAACATGGCAAGGGCAAAGAACACCGGGATCAGCACCGCGGAATAGAAATCCTTCTTTGCCGCACCCGCCCGGAGGTTTTCGAGGCCTCCATTATTCCCCGGCGCAGGTTCGATCCCGTTTTCAAAGAAACCCGCCATGCACTGTGCCATATAGGAACGGTCGGCGAAGCTGGAAAACAGGTCGACAAGATAGCCGACGCCCTCCCGCGGCCGGTTCGTATCATCATCCCAGTAGGCATCGCTCAGCTCCGTTCTCACATCCTGTTCGTCAAACTCATCCGAAGCCGCAACATTCGCGTACAGGATCTTGTCCGCTTCCGTTCCGTAAACCGCTTCCGCATCCTCCTTCGTCATATAGACGTAAGGGGCGTCTATGATGATATCCACTCCCTCGGGCGCATACCGCTGCATCACCTCCGGCCGTCCAACCGTACCCATTGTAACCTTTTCGATCAGCCCGACCACGGAAAAGGTCCGCGTCTGCAGCGGATTCTTCTCGAAATCCAGACATTCCAGTTCGACTTCCTGGCCGATCCGTGCCGGATAGCCCAGGCTTTTCAGTGTCAGACGGTCGATGCAGATCTCTCCGCTCTTCCTCGGATAGCGTCCTTTCACGGGCGTCAGGTGGAGCATTTCCTCCGAGCGGGCATCCGCGACATATCCGGCGTCATAATCGGTTCCGCCGTTCCCGCGGATGTATCCGCTGCGGTAGACCTCCCCGAATTCCGAAAAATGTTCGTCCGCGCGCAGGCTCTGCTCCCCTTCCTCCGTCAGCTGGTAGAACGCAAAATCATAATCGCCGGATTTCTGCAGGTACCCGTCCAGTTCTCCCAGCTTGTGGCTGCGGACCAGCAGCGTCGAGATTACCATGGCTGCCATGCACAGTGACACCGAGCAGAGGATAAACAGTGCTTTCTTCTTGTGATAAAGCCAGTATTTGATGCTTAATGCCAGATGCATAGGTGTACCCCCCTTTCTATTAACATTATAACAATTTATCAAGGTTCTGTCTATATACATAGCGAAATCTTAATGAATCTTAATGAAATCTTAATCTTCAACCGGAGTTTCCATGATCACTACGCAAAAAACTCCGATACGCCAGCGCGTATCGGAGTTTCGTTTCCAAACAATGATTTATTTTCCTGCGTACAGGGTAACCAGTTTCTTCAGGTGCTCGTAGCGATCCTTTGCGTTCTGCTCGGAAGCCGCAAACAGTTCCGCTGCTCTTGCCGGGTTAAATTTCGCAAGAGATGCGTAACGGTTCTCGCCCTTTAAGAATGCCTGATAATCGCCGGTCGGCTCTTTGCTGTCTAAGGTAAATGCGTCTTTGCCTTCTGCAGCAGCCGTCGGGTTGTAGCGGAAGTTGAACCAGTAACCTGCTTCTACCGCCAGCTTCTCTTCGGTCTGAGCCTTGCTCATGCCCTTCTTAATACCATGGTTGATACATGGAGCGTAAGCAATGATCAGCGACGGGCCCGGATAAGCCTCCGCCTCTGCGATTGCCTTTACGCACTGGTTCATGTCTGCGCCCATAGAAATGTGCGCTACATAAACATAGCCATAGCTCATTGCAATGCCCGCAAGGTCTTTCTTCTTCGTCTCTTTGCCGCCTGCCGCAAACTGTGCGATCGCGCCGACCGGAGTCGCTTTCGAAGACTGTCCGCCGGTATTGGAATAAACCTCGGTATCAAATACCATAACGTTGATATCCTTGCCGGAAGCTAAGATATGGTCAACGCCGCCGAAGCCGATATCGTATGCCCATCCGTCGCCGCCGAATACCCACTGGGATTTCTTCGCAAGGTAATCTTTCTCTTTCAAGATGTTCTTGGAAGCATCGCAGCCGCAAGCCTCTAATGCCGCTACCAGCTTCTCGGTCGCCGGGCCGTTTGCAACGCCGCTGTTAAACGTATCGTTCCACTCTTTGATCGCATCCTTGACATCCGCCTTATCGGTGTTTGCCGCGATCTCATCCAGCTGCGCTTTCAGACGGTCGCGGATCGCTCTCTGCGCGAGCAGCATACCGTAACCGAACTCAGCCGCATCCTCGAACAGGGAGTTCGACCATGCCGGGCCCTGTCCCTTCTTATTGACCGTGTACGGTGTAGACGGTGAAGAGTTGCCCCAGATGGAAGAGCATCCGGTCGCATTTGCAATATACATTCTGTCGCCGAACAGCTGCGTGATCAGTTTCGCATAAGGAGTCTCGCCGCATCCGCCGCACGCGCCTGAGAACTCAAGCAGCGGCTGTCTGAACTGGGAGCCTTTTACGCTGTTGATCTTAAACTTCTCAATCACGTCTTCCTTATCCGGAAGCGTTACCGCATAATCGAAGTACTTCTGCTCGTCTTCGTTCGCTTCAAAGCTTGCCATGTTGATCGCCTGAACCTTATCCGGGCAGACATTGACGCAGGAGCCGCATCCGGTACAGTCAAATGCGGAAACAACGATCGCGAACTTATATCCCGGAACCTGATTCAGATCCTTCATCTGCATTCCTTCCGGAGCCGCCGCCGCTTCTTCTGCGGTCATTGCAACCGGACGGATCGCTGCATGAGGACATACATAAGAACACTGGTTGCATTCGATACACTTCGTGGAATCCCAAACCGGAACATCGGTCGCAACGCCGCGCTTCTCATATGCTGCGGAGCCGGACGGAGTATAGCCGGTGTCATATTTCTTAACAACGGATACCGGAATGGTATTACCCTGCTGTCCGTTTACTTTGGACTGGATATCCCTTACGAAATCAACCACATCCGCTCTGTCGCCGGTGATCTCTTTCTCGAAGGAATCATCCGGGCAGTTCTTCCAGCTCTCCGGAACGTTGACCTTCTTGTAAGCGGTAGCGCCCGCGTCAATCGCGTCATGGTTCATTTTAACGACGTCGTCGCCCTTCTTCGCGTAGGACTTGGTCGCCGCGTCTTTCATCAGCTTGATAACCTCTTCTTCCGGAATCAGCTTCGTCAGGGAGAAGAACGCGGACTGCAGTACGGTATTGATACGGTTTCCAAGGCCGATCTCCTTACCGATCTTAACGCCGTCGATAATGTAGAAATTGATGTTGTTCTCTGCGATATATCTCTTAACCTGTCCCGGCAGTTTCTCATCCAGCTCTTCCTCGGACCACTGGGTGTTGAACAGGAACGTTCCGCCCGGTACCAGATCCTGAACCATGTTGTACTTGTAAATATACGCCGTACAATGGCAGGCAACGAAGTTCGCCTGTGAGATCAGGTATGTAGAACGGATCGGCGTATGTCCGAAACGCAGGTGGGAGATCGTAACGCCGCCGGACTTCTTGGAGTCATAATCAAAATATGCCTGTGCATACATATCGGTGTTGTCGCCGATGATCTTGATGGAGTTCTTGTTCGCGCCTACCGTACCGTCTGCGCCTAAGCCCCAGAACTTGCAGTTCGTGGTGCCTTCCGGAGTCGTAACCGGATTCTCTTTGACTTCGAGGGAAAGATGGGTTACATCGTCGATGATACCGATGGTGAATCTCTCTTTCTCCGTGTTGTTGAATACGGCGATGATCTGTCCCGGAGTGGTATCTTTGGAACCTAAGCCGTAACGTCCGCTGGTGATCGGAACCTGATCGAATTTCGTTCCCTTTAATGCAGCGACTACGTCCAGATATAACGGCTCGCCCAGAGATCCCGGCTCTTTGGTCCTGTCCAGAACGGCGATACGCTTTACGCTGTCCGGAATCGCCGCTACCAGGGCGTCTTTTACGAACGGACGGTACAGGCGTACTTTCACAACGCCGACCTTCTCGCCTCTTGCCATCAGGAAATCAACCGTCTCGTCGATCGTCTCGCATACGGATCCCATCGCGATGATGACTTTCTCCGCATCCGCCGCACCGTAGTAGTTGAATAATTTGTAATCGGTGCCGATCTTCTCGTTGACTTTGTCCATGTATTCCTGAACGATCGCCGGCAGCGCATCATAGGTGCTGTTGCAGGCTTCTCTCGACTGGAAGAAAATATCCGGGTTCTGTGCGGAACCTAATTCGCACGGATGGTTCGGGTTGAGCGCATTCTTGCGGAACGCATCAACGGCATCCATATCGACCATATCTTTCAAATCTTCATAATCCCAGGTCTCGATCTTCTGGATCTCGTGGGAAGTACGGAATCCGTCGAAGAAGTTGATGAACGGAACGCGTCCCTTGATCGCTGCACAGTGCGCAACCGGTGTTAAGTCCATAACTTCCTGTACGGAAGATTCGCAGAGCATCGCTGCACCGGTCTGGCGGCATGCGTATACATCGGAATGATCGCCGAAGATATTCAGCGCATGGGAAGCTACGCAGCGTGCGGATACGTTAAATACGCCCGGAAGACGCTCGCCGGCAACCTTGTACAGGTTCGGGATCATCAGAAGAAGTCCCTGGGAAGCCGTGTAGGTCGTGGTCAGCGCGCCTGCGGTCAGGGAGCCGTGAACGGTTCCTGCTGCGCCCGCTTCGGACTGCATCTCCGTAACCTGAACGGTCTGTCCGAAGATGTTCTTTCTTCCGGCAGTCGCCCATTCATCGGTAGCTTCCGCCATAACAGATGACGGTGTGATCGGATAGATTGCCGCTACATCGGTGTATGCATACGATACATGAGCAGCTGCATGATTTCCATCCATGGTTTTCATTGAACGTTTCATGATAATTCCTCCTACTTTATTTTTAAAAAATGTTCAAATCAATCAGAGCGGCAGACACAATGCCGCTAACTAATAATATAGGATGAATGTCCTAAAAAAGCAAGTAGTTCGACAAGAATTTTTGTTTTTTTCCGGATACCGTTTTGCTTCCGGCGGGAATTTGCAGATAAAATGCTTGCAAAAAGCAGATTATACGATACAATGTACTTTATATTGAATAGAAACAGGAAGGTAAGAACATGATCAGTGCAAACAACATTACCCTGCGTCTTGGAAAGAAAGCTCTTTTTGAGGACGTAAATATTAAATTCACCGAAGGGAACTGCTACGGGCTCATCGGGGCCAACGGGGCGGGCAAGTCCACATTCCTTAAGATCCTTTCCGGACAGCTCGAGCCGACTTCCGGCGAAATCGCCGTTACGCCGGGGCAGCGCCTCTCTTTCCTGCAGCAGGACCACTTCAAGTACGATGCGTATTCTGTGCTTGATACCGTTATCATGGGGAACAAGCGTCTCTATGATATTATGAAGGAAAAGGATCAGATATACATGAAAGAGGATTTCACCGACGAGGACGGGATCCGCGCCAGCGAACTGGAGGCCGAGTTTGCCGATATGGACGGCTGGAACGCTGAATCGGACGCGGCGACGCTGTTAAACGGCCTCGGCATCCCGACCGAAGACCACGGCTCTCTGATGGCGGATATGCCGGGTTCAGCCAAAGTCAAGGTCCTTCTCGCACAGGCGCTGTTCGGCAATCCGGACATTCTGCTTTTAGACGAGCCGACCAACCATCTGGATCTGGACGCGATCGCATGGCTTGAGGAATTTCTGATCAATTTCGAGAATACGGTGATCGTCGTTTCGCACGACCGCTATTTTCTGAATAAAGTGTGCACGAATATCGCGGATATGGACTACGGCAAGATCCAGCTCTACGCCGGAAACTATGATTTCTGGTACGAGTCCAGCCAGCTTCTGGTGCGCCAGATGAAAGAGGCCAACAAGAAAAAGGAGGAGAAGATCAAAGAACTTCAAGAATTTATTTCCCGTTTTTCCGCGAATGCCTCCAAATCCAAACAGGCGACTTCCCGGAAGCGCGCCCTCGAGAAGATCCAGCTGGAAGAGATCAAACCGTCCAGCCGCAAGTACCCGTATATCGATTTCCGCCCGAACCGCGAGATCGGTAATGAGGTCCTGACCGTGGAGGGGATCTCCAAGACGATCGACGGGGTGAAAGTGCTCGATAACGTTTCCTTTATCGCGGGGCATGACGACAAGATCGCTTTTGTCGGCGGCAACGAGCTTGCGAAAACGACGCTCTTTAAGATCCTGATGGAGGAGATGGAGCCGGATTCGGGCACGTTCAAGTGGGGCGTGACGACGAGCCGGTCCTATTTTCCGAAGGACAACACCAAAATCTTTGACACGGACGATGTGATCGTGGACTGGCTGACACAGTACTCCGAGATCAAGGACGCCACTTATGTGCGCGGGTTCCTCGGACGGATGCTGTTTGCCGGCGAGGACGGCGTGAAGAAAATGCGCGTGCTTTCCGGCGGGGAAAAGGTGCGCGTGCTGCTCTCCCGCATGATGATCATGGGAAGCAACATCCTGATCTTTGACGAGCCGACCGACCATCTGGATATGGAGTCGATCACAGCCCTCAACAACGGCATGATGAAGTTTCCGGGCGTGATCCTCTTCTCCTGCCGCGACCATCAGGTCGTACAGACGACGGCCAACCGCATTATCGAATTCCTGCCGGACGGCAGCATGATCGATAAGGTTTCTACTTATGATGAATACCTCGAAAGCGATGTCATGGCAAGGAAACGCCAGGTTTATTCCATGTCGGCCAGCGATGAGGAGGATAATTAAAAGAGATTGGATTACAAAGATGCAAACCGCTGCCCGGATGAAGAGGGGCAGCGGTTTTCTCTTGCATATTGCTGGTTGGGGGGTTGGGAATAACAAATTGCTTGCATATGCTTGCACTTGTCTTCGAAATCAGGTATGCTAGGCATAAAGGAAAAGGAGTGTGATCTACATGGCAAACACATCAGTAATTTACGCAAGAATCGATAATGGGCTGAAAGAGAATGCAGAAAAAATTCTGGGGCAGCTGGGAATTTCTCCGTCCAGCGCCATCCAGATGTTTTACAGTCAGATTGTCCTGACAAAAGGACTTCCTCTTAACCTGCATCTGCCGCAGGCGGCGCCCACAGCAATCGGCAATATGAGCCGTGCCGAATTAGACGCAGAATTGGCAAAGGGCATAGATTCCTTAAAATCCGGTAAGACCTATACCCCGGATGAAGTGGATGCGGAACTCGCGAAGGAGTTCGGCATATGAGTGGATTCTATTCGGTTGTTTACTCCGAAAAAGCAAAAGAAGATTTGAAGGAAATATATTCCTATATTGCTTTTACGCTAATGGTTCCGTCTACCGCCGAAGGTCAGGTAAACAGAATCCGAAAAATAATCCGCTCCCTTGATTTCATGCCTCTTAGAAATCCTGCCGTGGACTGGGAGCCTTGGAAAAGCATGAAAATGCACAAAGCTGCAGTCGATAATTTTATGGTTTTCTACACAGTAGATGAAAGCCTCTCAATCGTTAGCATTATCCGAATCGTTTATGGCGGCCGGGATATTGTAAATCTTGCGGTCCAAGAAACGGAATAATCGAACGAAATCCGACGAAGAATTGTTCATTGTATGTATAATGACTGCACAAAGCATTGGCTTCCATCGAAATATATGGTAGTATAATAATACAAAAAATGATTGATCGGGAGGATTTGCAATGAGAAAGGAACTGAACATTACCGAAGGAATTTTCCCGATGCCGGTGCTGATGGAAACTTCAGGGCTGCGAAAATCTTACAAAGGAAATACCGTTGTAAACGATGTGAATATTCATGTTCCCAAAGGCGCCATTTACGGCTTTGTCGGGCCGAACGGCGCCGGTAAAAGTACAGTAATGAAAATGATCTTAAACCTTCTCCGGCCGGAAGCCGGAGAAGTCCGGCTATTTGGAGAGAAAGTCACCGACCAGAGCTATGAAATTTTCAAACGGGTGGGTTCCATCATCGAAAATCCGTATTTTTACGAAAGAATGACGGCCCGCCAGAATTTAGAGCTTCATTGCGATTATATGGGTTTTCCCGATAAGGAGCGCATTGATGAAGTTCTGCAGATGACCGGCCTGCAAAATGCAGAGGGAAAACAGATCCGCCATTACTCATTAGGGATGAAACAGCGGTTAGCAATCGCAAGAGCGATCCTTGCGAAACCGGAATTTCTGATTTTAGATGAACCGGTCAACGCCTTAGATCCTGAAGGCATCCGCGAAATGAGGAACCTGTTCCTGCGGCTTAACCGGGAAGATGGAACGACCATTTTTATTTCCAGCCACATTCTGTCTGAGGTGGATCTGATCGCTGATACGATTGGAATCATTCAACATGGAAACCTGCTGGCAGAACTGCCCATTGAGGAGATCCATAAGCATCAGACGGAGTATCTCAGCCTGCAGGTTGACGATACCGCCCATGCAGCAGCTTTATTGGAACAGATGGGCATTACAAATTTCAGCGTATTGGATAAAGAGTTCATCCGGATCTATACACCAGATATTTCCGGTAAAATTTTGTCAAAAGCCCTTATTGAAAACGGTATTGGTTTAGAGAGTTTAGGGCGCAGGCAGGACACTCTGGAAGACTATTTCTTCCAGCTTACGGAGGGAAAATAAAATGGCACACCTGATCAAACTGGAATTGAAAAAATTTGGGATCGCGCGAAATATTATTTTTACGTTTGCCGCTATTCTTTTCGGCATACTGTTCATCACCGTATCTTTGTGGGAC
This sequence comes from uncultured Lachnospiraceae bacterium, assembly GCA_947593655.1. GTDB lineage: Bacteria > Bacillota > Clostridia > Lachnospirales > Lachnospiraceae > Roseburia. The sequence goes on from CANQDS010000033.1 coordinate 21,669, forward strand.
AGCATGACAGATCCAAAGCAAACCAAAGATACGTTTGAAAGCACCTATCTGATTATCGGCCTGCTGATGTCCTTTATTTTCCTTGTGTACTCGTCGGTTTTAACTGCCCATCTGGTCATTGAAGAATACAGCCGGGGAACGATCACGATCCTGTTTTCCTATCCTGTAAACCGCATGAAACTGATCGCCGCCAAATTGGTCATCATTATGGTTTATACCGCAATTTCCATAACGGTCGGATATCTCTGCTGCAGCGGTTATCTCGTGTTTGTGGACGGACTTTTTGATATGCTGGCGGGAACATTTCAAATCTCCATGCTCCGGACATGGATACCAGCGGCAGTCACTACGGTTGCCGTATGCACAGTGCTGTCGCTCTGGCCATTCATCATTGGCATGATCCGAAAATCTGTCCCGGCTGCCATCGTAACCTCATTGATCGTTATCGTGTTCCGGCAGGTCCTCATCAGCCAAAACGCAACGAATCAGGAGTCCCTGCTGCAGCTTTTTCTTGTTGCAACGATTACATTCGGAGCGGCTTTCTTTATCTTCAAAAAGAAAGTACCGGAACTATATTGATCCAATCGTATCACAATGCTTTAGGATCTGTTCGCGCATTTTCGCATAATAAATAATATGGCGTATGGTTTCCTCCACCTGCCCGGTTCCGATCTGTTTCTCATCGTCCCCGCAGTCAATGCCCAATACGCGCTTCAGATTATATTCCAGCCATTCCAGCCTGCCGGTATTGCAGTCATACAATGTCTCCCACTCTGCGGCTTCTGGCAGTTTTTTCCCGGTACTTGCATACCCTTTCAGAAAAGCCTCAAACAGCCGGAAATCGATCCGGCATTCCTCATAGCCCGACCAGCATAAAGCCAGTTCAAACAGTTCCATCATCGGATTGTTGTAGGACAGACATTCCAGATCGATGATCCGGTAATCAGCTCCATTCCAGAGAACATTTTTACAATCCATATCGTTATGGCAGACAGCAAGAATACCCGGAAGCTCTTTCCTTGCCCGGTTTCCGTTCTCCTGGCTTTCCACAAGAAGCGCATAGCAGGATTTCAGCATTTCATACAAACGCCTATCCGACTTTTCCATTTCCGAAAGATAAAAATCCCAGTCAACTGACATATTTTTATATTCTTCATCCGCATTTTTCCTGTCCGTATCATGGATTGCGGCAAGCACGCTTCCCATCTGCGCACAATGGTATTCCGTGATCTCGTCCGCACGCAGCGGTTTTCCATCATAATAATCAAATAAATAAAAATATTCCCCGTCTATTTCCTGCATCTTCCGCCCGCCGATCGTCAGCGCCGGAAGAATGGGAAGGCCTCTTTGCTCCAGCAGCCGTTCCAGCCGCTCCGCTTCCGCGTAATTGTCCATCGCGGTTTTTCTCTGCATCACAAACCGGTTCAATAATTTCAGCGCATACGTTCCCTGCTCCGTTTCCACCCGGTACATTTTATGCAGCAAGCCCCCTTTTAAGGGGACCGGTGCGCCCTTTAGTTTCCGGTTGTATGCTTTTTCCATGATCTTTTTAATTTCGAAATACTCGTCCATAATCTCAAACCTCGATCCAGCCGAATTTCATCGTCAAAGGTCCGGACTGGAATGTTGCAGGCAGCATCGTCAGCACCAAATACAAAGTGACTGAAGGCAACAACGGTGTAATCGACGGCATTTGTCAGACGTTGATACAGACTGGAATTGTACTGTCGCTGAAAGATAAATGCTCATCCGAAATCTGAAACAGTGTATCGGATTTTTGTTCAACGAATTTCCGAAGCACTGTTTCGGAAATTCGATTCGGATAACTAAGGTAAAAAAGCGGTGTTCTTGCCTTCCTCGTAACCATTATGCTCTACAAGCCACTTCACTAGGATTATTGTCAATACTCCGCTTTACAAATTCAGAAATGGCCTTAACCATATCCAATTCATTCATACTCATTTCTCCTGTTGCTCAATCCGTTTGCGCTCGATTTCGATTTCATGCTGCAGTTCTTCGGCAGTAGGTAATTCCAGCCGATACCTTGACGCGAAGATTTGCTGGGCGTCATTCAAAACCGAATATTTCACGATGGCCTCATTCTTCTGTGAACACAGGATAATGCCTATGGTAAAAGACAAGGTCGAGATAAAAGTCCTCATCCTCATATCGCATCAGCTTTTGCCTGGCGACAAAGCAAAAACCTCGTCCAAGTTCCAGCAGAAACTCCTGCAATTTATCGATAAGTGCCTGCTCCAGATCGGATTCCCGCAAAGCCGGATAATCTTTCAAATCAAGGAATTCCAACACATACGGATCTTTAATGAATTCTTCTGCTTCCAGCGGCGACATCAATTCTCCGGCTTCAGCTTCAACCGGCTCTTTTTCTCTGCTTGCAAGAAGGCGTTCATAATACAACGTGGAGATCTGCCGCTCCAGCTGGCGGCTTGACCATGCGGATGCTACCGCCTCATTCATATACCACTGCCGTGCCTGTTCATTTTCCACCGACAGAAGCAGGCGATAATGTGTCCATGTCAATTGCGAACGCAGTGCGTTCATATTTGGAAACATCACATAAAACTTTTTCATTTGCTGAAGCGTCCGCACTGAAAAACCTTTACCAAATTCTTCTGTCAGACGATTGGACAACTCCTGCAATACGGATTTTCCATAGCCAGACCGCAAGTTTCCTTCTTGCTCATGCTCCACGATGATGCGACCGATTTGCCAGTACGCCTGTACCATTGTAAAATTCACAGCGGTATACGCCTGACTTCTCGAAGTGAGCAAGGCTTCTTTTATTTCAGAGTAGATGTCTTCGTAAGTTGAAAGCTCAAAATCTGCCATCTTTATTTTCTATCCTCCTTAACATGGAAGCATTATGAGTAATCAATTCTGACTGCACTGGGAACGCGTCCTTCCGCACATAAAATTTGTATGCGTCTTGTATAGGATTACACGGTCTGAAGGCTTGCAAGCTGCTCTAGCTGCTCTACTTCCGCGATGCTTAAACCCGTATCCTCTGCAATCTCCTCGATCGTGAGTTTGCCTCTTTTCAGCAGTTTCAAGGCTGTCTGTGTCTTCGCTTCGCCGCTGCCCAGACTTTTCCCTGATTTAAAATAGTTCTTGCACTTGTTTCCAGTAATGCGCCCCTCATCATACCACCTATGCCTTTTTGCACATTCTCATACCTCTGCGCAATCTCATTGACCACATCGCCCGACAGATCAATGATCGTCCTCTTATCAAACGCCCCGTCATAGATATTTGCCATGTATGAACCCTTTCTTTTTCGTGGTTTTATCATATCATTTTTTCATTGCAGATTCAAGAACTGCTGCAGTATCTTGCATTGCAAAACCCGGATGTGCTACAATCCCGTCTTTGACAGTTGACAGAAGAAAAAATCGCTGTATCCCTTGTATTTACTGGGCTACAGCGATTCCTT
>CANQDS010000034.1 GCA_947593655.1 uncultured Lachnospiraceae bacterium
GGGTAATGAGGTAACGTCGTCTCAGGAAGCCTCTCCCGCAGCAGAAACAGAGGAAGGGGATTTTGTAATTGAAGACGACGTTTTAACAAATTATAGAGGAACCGCGACGGAAGTTACGATTCCGGAAGGAGTAACGAGCATCGGGGAGTCTGCATTTGAAGGCTGCAGCAGCCTAACGAGTGTTACGATTCCGGAAGGAGTAACGAGCATCGGGGATGCTGCATTTTACGGTTGCAGCAGCCTTACGAGCGTGACGATTCCGGAAGGAGTAATGAGCATCGTGGATTTTGCATTTGCGGACTGTAGCAGCCTTAAGAGAGTGACAATTCCGGACAGTGTAACGAATATCGGGGATATGGCATTTGCGGGCTGTAGCAGCCTTGAGAGTGTTACGATTCCGGGAGGAGTAACGAATATCGGGGATATGGCATTTTACTGTTGTAGCAGCCTTAAGAATGTGACGTTACAGGAAGGAGTAACGAGCATCGGAGATCATACATTTTCGGAATGCAGCAGCCTTGAAAGAGTGGATATTCCGGACAGTGTAACGAGTATCGGGAATTGTGCATTTGTTCTCTGCAACAGCCTTGAGAGCGTGACGATGCCGAAAAGTGTAACGTACCTCGGGAATGATGTATTTACCAGTTGCGGTAGCCTGACGGAAATCAATGTAGTAGAAGGAAACCAATCGTATGCCAGTGATGACGGTGTTTTGTATAATAAAGATAAGACGGAATTGGTACGCTGGCCAGAAGGAAAACAGGAAAGCGTGGCGACGGTACCGGAAGGAGTAACGAGCATCGGAGAGGAGGCCTTTGACGGTTGTGGATACTTGACACGCGTGATAATTCCGGAAGAGGTAACGAACATCGGGGGCGGTGCATTTCCGCTTGCGGTAGCCTGACGAAAATCAGTGTAGCAGAAGGAAACCAATCATATACCGATGATGACGGTGTTTTATATAACAAAGATAGGACGGAATTGGTACGCTGGCCAGAAGGAAAACAGGAAAGCGTGGCGACGATACCGGAAGGCGTAACAAGCATAGGGAAGGAAGCATTTGACAATTGCAGCAGTCTTGAAAGCGTGACGATTCCGGAAGGAGTAACGAGCATCGGAGATCATGCATTTGTCTACTGTAGCGGTCTGACGAGCGTAACGATTCCAGAAGGAGTAACGAGCATCGGGGAGGAAGCCTTTGACGGTTGTAGCAGCCTTAAGAGTGTGACAATCCCGAAAAGTGTAACAAGCATCGGGTTTGGGGCATTTTGGAACTGCAGCAGTTTGACGAGCGTGATAATCCCGGAAGGAGTGACGAGCGTCGAGGGTTCTACGTTTAGAGACTGCAGCAGCTTGACGAGCATAACGATCCCGGAAGGAGTGACAGAGATCGGGCAGTTTGCCTTTGCCGACTGCAGTGGTCTGAGGAGCATCGTGATACCAGAAAGTGTAACGAACATCGGAGAAGCTGCGTCTGAGACTGTATTTGATGGCTGTGCCCAACTGACCATTTACGCTCCGGTTGGTTCTTATGCACAGAAAGTTGCCGCAGATAATGATATTCCATTCCAACCATTGGAGAATCTGCCGCAGGATCCGGCACAGACTCCATCCGAGAATCCATCGCAGACTCCGGAGCAGAAACCATCCGAAAATCCATCCGAGACTCCGTCACAGTCTCCGGCGGATTCTCAGGTAATTTCGCTTACCGCAGAACAGACAACGGTTTCCAAAGCAGAAATGGACAATCTGATCGCGGAGAACAAGGACAGTGCAGTTGTGATCAAGCTCGCGGACGGCATCCGTTTCACGTTTGCCAAAGGCACGATGAAAGCAGTAGACGGAAAGAACAGCTATGATTTCGGCGCGAAAGTAAGCTCGGATTACAGCGGACTCAAGAATCCGCCGATCGCAAAAGACGAGTTTGTACAGGCAATCAGCTATAACTACAGCGGCAATCTTCCGGCGGAGGCATCCATCAGTATTCCAGTGGGTACGAAGTGGGCCGGAAAGAAGCTGTACTACTACGAAGTAACCGCAAACGGAACGTATAAATATGTAGATAGTGATACGGTGGACAAGGACGGCGTCCTTACGGTTCAGCAGAGCCACTGCTCGGATTATGTCATTACCACGAAAGCGTTAGCGGGCGCGGCGGGAAGCCCGGCGACCGGAGATACCGGTGCGGCAGTTCTCTGGACTGCGGTTCTGCTTCTTGCAGCGGGAACGCTGTGCGCGGCGGTAAGGAAATCCCGGATGTCCGGAGTAAGATAACGATTCCATAGAAAAGCAGCAAAAAGAGAAAGAAAAGAAAGCTGCGTGCAGTTCCAAAGATTGCGCGTGGCTTTTTTTTACCATAGGAAGACCGGATTTTGCAGGAAAAATTGCAAAATGGATTGTAAAAATGCAGGATTTTGCTATAATAAAAGAGCTGATGCAGGAAGTAATGTTACAGGCAGGCAGCAAGAGGGGATGCATCATGTCGAATATCAACGAATTACTGAACCGGATCAACAGCCGCTACGGTTCCATGAGCAAGGGGCAGAAGAGGATCGCGGCATACATTACCGATAATTATGACAAGGCCGTTTTTTTGACGGCAGCCAGAATGGGGGAGACGGTGGGAGTCAGCGAATCGACCGTCGTGCGTTTTGCCACCAGTCTGGGCTATAAAGGATATCCGGAGTTTCAGAGAGCGCTGGAAGAAATGGTGCGCAACAAATTAAATTCCATCCAGCGGATGGAAGTCACCTACGGCAGGATCAGCCAGTCCAAGATCTTAGAAACGGTTCTGCAGTCCGATGCGGAGAAGATCCGGACCACGATGGAGAAGATCGACCATAAAGCGTTCGAACTGGCGATCCAGACGATCTTAGAGGCGCGCCACATTTATATCGTCGGGATCCGCAGCTGTGCGCCGCTGGCCAGCTTTCTGGCGTTTTATTTTAATCTGCTGTTCGACGACGTGCATCTGTTGACAACGAACAGTTCCAGTGAATTATTTGAACAGATGGTGCGCATTGATAAGGAAGACGTGATCATCGGGATCAGTTTCCCGCGGTACTCCATGCGGACACTGAAAGCGCTGGAATTTGCGAACAACCGCAGCGCCAAGGTGATCACGATCACCGACAGCATTCATTCCCCGATGAATCTGTATTCTTCCTGCAACCTGATCGCAGACAGCGATATGGCGTCGATCGTGGATTCTCTGGTTGCGCCTCTTAGCGTGATCAATGCGCTGATCGTCGCCCTCTGCATGAAGAACCAGAAGAAAGTCGCGGGCACGCTGACGATGCTCGAAGAGATCTGGGGCGAATATCAGGTTTACGAAAACGATGAGATCAATTACATCGATGATTCCATCAATATTCATTATGCAAATCCGGAGGATATCGGCCATGTCTGATGTGATCGTGATCGGCGGCGGACCGTCCGGCATGTTCGCGGCCTATCATGCCGCGTGCGGCGGGCATTCGGTCCTGCTTCTGGAACAGAATGAGAAACTGGGGAAGAAGCTCTTTATTACGGGGAAAGGGCGCTGCAACCTGACGAATGCGGGCAGCATGGAAGACCTTTTTTCCAACGTCGTAAGCAACCCCAAATTTCTCTACAGCGCCTTCTATGCCTGCAGCAATGAAAGCGTCATGGCGTTTTTCAAGGAGCGCGGGCTTGCGCTGAAAACGGAACGCGGGAACCGCGTATTCCCGGAGTCGGATCATTCTTCCGACGTGATCGCGGCGCTGGAGGGCGCGTTAAGGGAAAAAGGCGTACAGATTGGCTTAAACAGCCGGGTGGAGAAGCTCTTAACGGACGGACAGGCGGTAACGGGCGTGCAGCTTGCGGACAAGAGCCGGCGGATGGCGGATCATGTCATCGTCGCCTGCGGAGGGCGCTCTTATCCGGCGACCGGCTCCACCGGGGACGGATACCGCTTTGCAAAGGAAACGGGGCACGGGATCACGGCGCCTTCCCCGTCGCTGGTGCCGCTTGTGATCCGCGAAGAATGGTGCCGGCAGCTGCAGGGGCTTTCCTTAAGAAACGTGTCGGTCCGCATCTTAGACGGCCGGAAGGTCCTCTATAAAGAATTCGGAGAAATGCTCTTTACGCATTTCGGAGTCAGCGGGCCGCTCATTCTTTCCGCGAGCGCGGCGCTTTCCCCGGAACAGTGGAAGAAGCCGCTTCGTCTGGAGATCGATTTAAAACCCGCGCTTTCCGCGGAGCAGCTGGATCAGCGGATCCTGCGCGATTTCAAAGAAGCGGGGAACCGGCAGTATAAAAATGCGCTTTCCCGCCTCTATCCGGCGAAGCTGCTTCCGGTGATGATCACGCTCAGCGGGATCGATCCCGCAAAGAAGGCCGGCGAAGTCACCAGAGAGGAGCGCAGGCGCCTCGCGGAGCTGACGAAACACCTGACGCTGACTCCGGCGGGGCTGCGGGGCTGGGCGGAAGCGATCGTTACGAAAGGCGGCGTTTCCGTCAAGGATGTCAACCCGTCCACGATGGAATCGAAGAAAGCGGCGAATTTGTCTTTCTGCGGGGAAGTGCTCGATGTGGACGCGATGACCGGAGGCTATAATCTGCAGATCGCATGGTCCACCGGATATCTGGCGGGAACCAGCATAAAATAATAAAATAGAAAGGTACAACGAGGAGGAAAGATCATGAAGCACAATATCGCGATCGACGGACCGGCGGGCGCGGGAAAGAGCACCATCGCCAGACGCCTTGCCGCGGAACTGGGGTATGTCTATGTGGACACCGGAGCGATGTACCGGGCGATGGCTTACTATTTTCTGCAGAACGGGATCGACGCAGACGATGAGGAAGCGGTCGCAGAGGCCGCCGGAAAGGCCGACGTATCGATCGTTTACGAAAACGGCGAACAGTGCGTGCTGTTAAACGGAGAGAACGTCAACGGAATGATCCGCCGGGAGGAAGTCGGCAAGATGGCGAGCGCGGTCAGCGTTTACCCGCCGGTGCGCGCGAAACTGGTGGAGCTGCAGCAGAATCTCGCCAAGAAAGAAAACGTCATCATGGACGGAAGGGATATCGGGACGGTCGTGCTGCCGGACGCGGACGTGAAGATCTATATGACCGCAAGCGTACAGGTGCGCGCGAAGCGCCGGTTCGACGAACTGCAGGCGAAGGGGCAAAAGTGCAGCCTTTCCGAGATCGAACAGGATATCAGCGAGCGCGATTACCGGGATATGCACCGGGAAACGTCCCCGCTGAAGCAGGCAGAAGATGCGCTGCTTTTGGATACTTCCGATATGAGCATCGATGAAGTGGTTGCAAAAATGAAGCAGATCGCAGAAGGAGTGGTTTAGGTCATGGAAGTGACGCTGGCAAAGAGCGCGGGCTTCTGTTTCGGCGTGAAGCGCGCGGTCAATGTCGTCTATCAGGAGATTGAAAAAGCGGCGGGGCGCCCCATTTATACTTACGGGCCGATCATCCACAACGCGGAAGTGGTCAGGGATCTCGAAGCGAAGGGCGTAACGGTGGTAAACAGCATCGGGGAATTAAAGAGCCTTCCGAAGGGCACGGTCATTATCCGTTCCCACGGGATCACGAAGGAAGAGGATGAAGCCATCCGGGAGGCGGGTTTTGCCGTCGTGGACGCCACCTGTCCGTTTGTCACGAAGATCCACCGCCTGGTGGAGGAGTACAGCGCGAAGGGATATTTTGTCGTCATCGCCGGAAACGCGGCCCATCCGGAGGTCATCGGGATCAAAAGCCGGTGTGTGCCGGATGCGGCGGCGGTCGTTGGAACGGAGGAAGAAGCCGAAAATCTGCGCCCGGAAACGGGAAAAAAGGTCTGTATCGTCTCTCAGACGACATTTAACTACAATAAATTTCAAGAATTAGTTGAAATAATCGGTAAAAAAGGGTATGATAATATTGTTTTAAATACGATCTGCAATGCGACAGAGGAGCGGCAGAAGGAGGCGCGACGGATTGCGGGGCAGTCTGAGGCGATGATCGTCATCGGTGACAAGAACAGCTCGAATACGCAGAAACTATTTGAAATATGCAAAAAAGAATGTGAAAATACTTACTATATACAAACGGGCAGCGATATGGATTACAGTCAGCTACAATCCATCAAACGGGTAGGTATTACCGCAGGGGCATCAACCCCAAACAATATTATCGAGGAGGTTTCAAAGAATGTCAGAGATGAGCTTTGAACAAATGCTGGAAGAATCATTTAAAACTATCAGAAATGGAGAAGTGGTTGAGGGTGTCGTTATTGATGTGAAACCGGACGAGATCGTACTTAACATCGGATACAAGTCAGACGGGATCATTACCCGGAATGAATATACGAACGAACCGAATGTCGATCTGACCACGCTGGTTTCCGTCGGGGATACGCTGGAATCCAAGGTCATCAAAGTCAATGACGGGGAAGGACAGGTCCTTCTTTCCTACAAGCGCCTGGCGGCCGAGAAGGGAAGCAGACGCTTACAGGAAGCGTTCGAGAACGAAGAAGTGCTTACCGCGAAGGTTTCGCAGGTACTGGAAGGCGGCGTATGCGTAGTCATCGACGAGACGAGGATCTTTATTCCGGCGAGTCTGGTATCCGATACCTACGAGAAGGATCTGAACAAATTCAAGGATCAGGAGATCGAGTTTGTGATCACCGAATTTGAGCCGAGGAAGCGGCGCATCATCGGGAACCGGAAGAAACTTTTGGTTGCGAAGAAGGAACAGCAGCAGAAAGAACTGTTGGAGACGCTCCATGCGGGAGACGTCATCGAGGGCGTTGTCAAGAATATTACGGATTTCGGCGCATTTATCGATCTCGGCGGGGTAGACGGTCTGCTTCACATTTCCGAGATGTCGTGGGGACGCGTCGAGAGTCCGAAGAAAGTCTTTACCGTAGGGGAGAAAGTACGGGTATTCATCAAGAGCGTCAGCGAGACGAAGATCGCGCTGAGCCGGAAGTTCCCGGAGGAGAATCCGTGGAACGGCGCGGCGGAGCGTTTTGCGGCCGGTACGATCGTGAAGGGGCGCGTTGCGCGGATGACGGATTTCGGTGCGTTTGTGGAACTGGCGCCGGGTGTTGATGCGCTGCTCCATGTTTCCCAGATTGCCAGAGAGCATATCGAGAAGCCTGCGGACGTTTTGAAGATCGGACAGGAGATCGAGGCGAAGGTGGTCGATTTCAACGATGAGGAGAAGAAGATCAGCTTAAGCATCAAGGCAATGTTTACTGCGGATGAGGCGGACACGGAAGAGATCGCAGATGTTAATATCGAAGAAGCGGCTTCTGAAGCAGGAGAATAAAATTACGGAGGGGCTGTCTTACGGACAGCTCCTTCCTAGTCAGTAGGAGAATGTTATGTTAGATCATTATGACCTGTTTAAAAAAGAAGTATACAAACTTACCAATATCGACCTGAACTGTTACAAAGAGAAACAGATGCGCCGCCGTATTGATACGCTTGCGAAGAAGAACCATGCAGAAAGCTACGAGGAATATCTCCATTTGCTGAAAGGGGATAAGGCTCTGTTTGAACAGTTCATTAATTTTCTGACAATTAATGTATCGGAATTTTACCGGAATCCGGATCAGTGGAAGCTGATGGATGAGAACGTGATCCCGCGGCTGTTGAAGGATTTCGGGAGGAATCTAAAGATCTGGAGCGCGGCCTGCTCGACCGGGGATGAACCGTATTCCCTTGCGATGGCATTTTCCAAGCATATCCCGCTCTCCAATATCCGTATCCTTGCCACGGACATTGACAAACAGGTGCTCCAGCAGGCCAAGGTGGGGCTTTACAATGAGAAGAGCCTTGCGGGCGTCCCGGCGGAGATGAAGAGCCGGTATTTTACGAAAGTCGGCGCTTCCTATCAGGTATCGGACGAGATCAAGCGCTGCGTCACCTTCAAGGAGCACAATCTGCTGCGGGACGCTTATCCGAACGACTATGACCTGATCCTCTGCCGCAACGTGGTCATCTACTTTACCGACGAGGCCAAGGACGAGATCTATCACAAGTTCTACCATTCGTTAAAGCCGCACGGGGTTCTCTTCATCGGGAGCACCGAGCAGATCACCAACTACAAAGAGATCGGATTCAAGCGGATGAGTTCGTTTTATTTTGAAAAATAGGAGCTAAAAAATAGACCGGCGGATGCCAGTCTATTTTTTTGCGTGGAGCATAAGATTTAATATATGGTCGACATAGCGCCGGAGCATGACGTCGGAAGAACTGAAATCCTCCGTGATCTCGAAATACCGGTTCTCGTCCTTATAATCCCTGCGGTACTCCGGCTTCATGATGCTGCCGTACTGCGGGAGAAAGTCGCCGGTGCGGCGGTTATAGCAGTTGGCGGCCTTTGCGCGTTCCCGGTAGCCTTTGTTGACAAAGGAAGCCACGCTCTTGTGGATGGCGAGATCCTCCTCCGGCAGATAGTAGTAATCCTTGTAATTGTCATAGAAAAACTTTAATTCCCCGGAATAGACCGGGATCCGCAGCTTCGTCGCGTGGTGCTGCATCGTCAGATAGCAGCTGCGGTACTGGTAGGAAACGCGCCTCGGCACGGAAAAATCGTTCTTAAGCGTGATCAGGAATTCCTTTGCCGCAGTATCATCGGAGCCGCGGTAATCCGTCAGCCGTGTTTCCGTAATGGAATACTGCCCGTGGAAGACTTCCAGATAGGAAAGCACCGGGAGCAGATCCATCATGCCGACGACGTCTTCGTAATTGTGGCGGTACAAAAGCTCCAAAAGCTCTTCGCTCGGTTCTTTCTGATAGTCGTGGTAGACGTTGATCAGCTCGCCGCCGGAAAAAATGTCCTCGCGGCGGAAACCGAGGAAGTCTTCGAGCGTTTTCTGCTTGTAATTCGGCAGTTTCAGGAGGAATTTCAGTTCGGAGACGGATTTGAAGATGTCCAGATACTGGTAATCCTGCAGATGTTCCTCAATCTGGTAGCTGGTGCATTTCGCCTTTAAAAAAGGGATGTCGAAACCGACGCCGTTAAAACAGATGATGGTGCCGTACTGCTTTAAGATCTCTAAGAATGCGCAGATAACGGCTTTCTCCTCGGAGGGATCCTCTGCGAAAAACTGGTCGGTGCAGACCTTATCCCCCGTTCTGCGGGCGCATCCGATCAGATAGATGACGGAGTGCGCGGGGGAGAATCCGGTGGTCTCAATGTCAAAAAAGATGGCGGAATCATCAAAAAGCCGGTCGGAGAGATGATTCTGGCGGATGTAAAGTTCTTCTTTATGCGTAGTTTTCATGGCGGTATCCTTTTTCTGCTGATTCGTGGCTGCGCGTATGCGCATTCCGTTACCAGACCATTATATCATAAAAGTATTAAAAAAAGTACAATTTTTGTAGCTTAATCGGCGTAAGAAGTGGTATAATTGAGTGGATCAGTGCGAAAAATATTATTTTTGCACAAATATTGTAGAAAGTGGGGCACAGAGAATGGGTTTGAAAACATTTATCGGCGGCGTCCATCCTTATGAAGGTAAAGAATTAGCGAAGGATGCGCCAATCAAAGAAGTTTTACCCAAGGGCGAACTGGTATTTCCGTTATCGCAGCATATCGGGGCACCGGCAAGTCCGATCGTATCCGTAGGGACGACGGTGCTGAAAGGGCAGAAGATCGCGGAAGCCGGCGGTTTTGTATCCGCACCGGTGCATTCTTCCGTTTCGGGTACGGTGAAGGCAATCGAGCCTCGCCGCGTTGCGGTCGGGGACATGGTCAATTCCATCGTCATTGAGAGTGACGGGGAATTTATCGACGTCGGCTATGAAGGTGTGGACGATGTTACGGCGCTCTCCAATGAGGAGATCATCGGCAGGATCAAGGAAGCGGGCGTGGTCGGCATGGGAGGCGCAGGTTTCCCGACGCATGTCAAGCTCTCGCCGAAGGAACCGGCGAAGATCGAGTACATTATTGCCAACTGTGCGGAATGTGAGCCGTATCTGACTGCGGACTACCGCAGAATGCTCGAGAATCCGGAGCAGCTGATCGGCGGAATGAAGATCATACTCCAGATGTTCCCGAATGCCAAAGGCGTGTTCGGCGTTGAGAACAATAAGCCGGACTGTATTGCGAAGTTAAAGGAACTGACGCAGAACGAATCCCGGATGGAAGTCTGCGAACTGATGACCAAGTACCCGCAGGGCGGCGAGCGCCAGCTGATCTATGCAGTAACCGGCCGCGCGATCAATTCCAAGATGCTTCCGGCGGATGCGGGCTGCATCGTAGACAATGTGGAGACGATCATCGCCGTTTACCATGCGGTGAAAGAAGGGATCCCGGTCATGAAGCGCGTTTCGACCGTAACCGGCGACGCCGTGGCGAATCCGTCGAACTTCCTTTACAGCATCGGTACGCCGTATTCGGAGCTGATCGAAGCGGCGGGCGGCTTTAAGGTACAGCCGGAGAAGATCATTTCCGGCGGCCCGATGATGGGCTTTTCCATGTTCGGCCTGGATATCCCGACGACCAAGACCTCTTCATCGATTCTTTGCCTGTCAAAGGATGCGGTTTCTGCCAGCGAGCCGATCGCGTGCATCAACTGCGGGCGCTGCGTGGAGGCGTGTCCGGAACAGCTGATCCCGTCCCGTCTGGCGAAGTTCGGGGACCGCGGGCTGTCGAAGGAATTTGAGAGCTGGCACGGACTGGAGTGCATCGAGTGCGGAAGCTGCTCGTACATCTGCCCGTCTCGAAGGCAGCTGGCACAGTCCATTAAGACCATGAAGAAACTGGTTTTGGCAGAAAAGAGAAAACAAAAATAAGAGAAAGAGGTGGATTATTGTGAGTGATTTGTATCATGTTTCATCATCACCACACGTTCGTTCCAAAGACTCTACCAGCCGAATCATGCTGTATGTCATTCTTGCATTGCTTCCGGCGAGCTTTTTTGGAATCTATAATTTTGGTTTTCGGGCATTGCTGATCATGCTCATTACCATTGCAGGCTGTGTGGCTTCGGAATGGATCTTCGAGAAGATCGTACATAAGAAGAGTACCATTTCCGATCTGAGCGCCGTAGTGACCGGACTGCTTCTGGCATTGAACCTTCCGGTTTCGCTGCCGTGGTGGGAAGCGCTTCTCGGCAGCGTCTTTGCGATCATTATTGTAAAGATGCTCTTCGGCGGCCTCGGACAGAACTTTATGAATCCGGCGCTGGGTGCGCGCTGCTTCCTTCTGATCGCGTTTGCGGCGGATATGACTAACTTTAACTGCGACGCCTATACGGGGGCGACTCCGCTGGCGCTGATCCGCGAGAACAACGGGGCGATCCCGGCGGATTTAAACGTGATGGATATGCTGACCGGAAGGACCGCCGGAACGATCGGCGAGACCTGCGTGATCGCAATCCTGCTCGGCGCGATCATCCTGATTCTGCTTGGCGTGATCGATCTGAAGATCCCGGCATCTTATATCATTACGTTTTCGATCTTTATTCTGATCTTCGGTGCGAGCCCGTTTGATACGACGTATCTCGTTGCGGAACTCTGCGGCGGCGGATTAATGCTCGGCGCGTTCTTTATGGCGACCGATTATGTGACGTCTCCGATCACGCCGAAGGGACAGATCGTCTATGGAATCTGCTGCGGCCTTTTGACCGGGCTGTTCCGCTGCTTCGGTGCGAACGCAGAGGGCGTTTCCTTTGCGATCATCTTAAGCAACCTGCTCGTGCCGCTGATCGAGAAATTCACGGTTCCGAGAGCATTCGGTCTGGTAAAGGAGGCAAAGAAGAATGAATAAACAGATTGTGCATGACGCTTTGATTTTAACCGCTTTTACCCTTGTGCTGGGCTTTATCCTCGGTCTGGTCTACGGCATTACCAAAGAGCCGATCGACGCGGCGAACGAGGCCAACCGGCAGGAAGCGTTCCAGACGGTATTTGAGTCGGCGGATTCTTTCCGGACGGCGGAATTTGACAAGGATGCGGCCGATCAGATGGTTGCGGACGCGGGTTACAGCGATACGATCGACGATGTGGAAGAGGCGCTTGACGCAGGCGGCAGCGTGCTCGGATACGTCATTACCGTTACCGCGAAGGACGGAAGCCAGGGCAGCATCACGTTTTCCGTGGGGATCCAGAATGACGGAACGGTCAACGGTTATTCCATTACGGACATCGGCGAGACGCCGGGACTTGGAATGAAGGCGGAGGAAGAAGATTTCTACGGCCAGTTCCAGAGGAAAAACGTATCCGAATTTGTCGTAGTCAAGCAGGCTCCGGCAGCGGATAACGAGATCGAGAGTATTACCGGTTCCACCATCACTTCCAAAGCGATGGCGAACGGCTGCAATGCCGCGATCTATTACTTCCAGAATGAATTACAGGGAGGTGGGCAGTCATGAATAAATATACGGAACGTTTATACAACGGCATCATCAAGGAAAACCCGACGTTTGTCCTGATGCTGGGTATGTGCCCGACGCTGGCGGTTACATCGTCCGCGATCAACGGACTGGGCATGGGGCTTTCCACTATGGTGGTTTTAGTGTGCGCAAACCTTTTGATCTCCCTTTTCCGCAAGGTGATCCCGAACGGCGTGCGTATGCCGGCTTATATCGTAATCGTGGCTTCTTTAGTTACGGTCGTTGACTTTCTGATGCAGGCGTATTTACAGTCATTGTCTGCGGCGCTCGGCGTTTACATTCCGCTGATCGTTGTAAACTGCATCATTCTGGGGCGTGCGGAGAGCTATGCAAGCAAGAATCCGCCGCTTCCGTCGATCTTTGACGGAATCGGAATGGGGCTCGGATTTACCATCGGCCTGACGCTGATCGGCCTGATCCGTGAGTTTTTAGGTGCCGGAACGCTGTTCGATGTTCCGGTACTGGCGCAGTTTGGCTGGTTTACCCCGATCACGATCTTTATCATGGCTCCGGGCGCATTCCTCGTGCTGGCGTTTCTGGTTGCGGGCATGAACATCGTGCGCAAGAGAATGGAAGCAAAGGGCAAGCCGCTGGCGAAACCGGCAGGATGCCTGTCCGGCGACTGTGCGAGCTGCGGTCATTCCGCACTCTGTTCCGGCAAGGCGGTTGCCGGAGAAAAACAAGCTGCTGACGCAGCGGGAAATTAAGGGGGGACAAGGATAATGAGTACGTTAGCGGAATTAGTTTTGATCGCGGTCGGCGCTGCGATCGTAAATAACGTGGTATTGAGCCAGTTCCTTGGAATCTGTCCGTTCCTCGGCGTATCCAAGAAGACGGAGACGGCTGCCGGAATGGGCGGCGCGGTTATCTTTGTAATTACGATCTCTTCGTTTATTACGGGGCTGATCTATAAATTTGTCCTGGCCAATTCGTTTCTGGCAGGCAAGGGGATCGATCTTACCTATCTGAAAACGATCGTGTTTATCCTCGTGATCGCGGCTCTGGTTCAGTTTGTAGAGATGTTCTTAAAGAAAAAGATCCCGTCCCTGTATCAGTCGCTGGGCGTTTACCTGCCTCTGATCACGACGAACTGCGCGGTGCTTGGCGTTGCGTTAAACTGCGTCACCTACGAATATAATCTTTTAGAGGGCGTTGTATACGGTTTTGCTACCGCGGTCGGATTCTTTATCGCGATCGTGCTGATGGCCGGCATCCGCGAGAAGATCGAGTATAACGACATCCCGAAGACATTCCAGGGTACTGCGATCGTACTGATCACGGCCTGCCTGATGTCAATTGCCTTCATGGGATTCTCAGGCATGATTTAGGAGGAAAAAATATATGAATGTTACTGCAATTATCGTAGCGGCCCTTGTCGTGGGCTGCGTGGGAATCATACTCGGCTTTTTCCTCGGGATCTCTGGCGAGAAGTTCAAGGTGGAAGTCGATGAAAGAGAGGAAGCGATCTGCGGCGTGCTTCCGGGAAATAACTGCGGCGGCTGCGGTTATGCGGGCTGTTCGGGCCTTGCGGCGGCGATCGTCAAAGGAGAGGCTCCGGTCGGACAGTGTCCGGTCGGCGGTGCGCCGGTAGCGGCAAAGATCGGCGAGATCATGGGCGTAGCGGCGGAAGAAGGCGTGCGCAAAACGGCATTCGTCAAATGCGCCGGAACCTGTGAGAAAGCCAACAGTGATTATGAATATTCGGGCGTCATGGACTGTACGGCGATGGCGTTCGTTCCAAACGGCGGCCCGAAATCCTGCAATTACGGCTGTCTGGGATTCGGCACCTGCGTTAAGGCGTGTCCGTTTGATGCGGTTCATATCGTAGACGGGATCGCGAAAGTCGATCCGGATGCATGTAAAGCGTGCGGCAAGTGCGTAGCGGCATGTCCGAAGCATTTGATCGAGCTCGTGCCTTACGATGCGGCCCATCTGGTACAGTGCAGTTCGAAGGATAAGGGCAAGGACGTCATGAAGGCATGTTCGGTCGGCTGTATCGGCTGCCATCTGTGCGAGAAGAACTGTCCGTCCGATGCGGTTCATGTAGTAGACAATATTGCCTACATCGATCAGGAGAAGTGCACCGGCTGCGGCGTATGCGCAGAGAAGTGCCCGAAAAAGATCATTCTGTAGTAGAAAATTTTGGAATAGAAATTCTGGAAAGCCGGCGGCAACCAAGACCGCCGGCTTTTGCATGTGCGCCCGGCGGCGCACGTTTCTGGCGGGTGAAAATAATGCGGCAAAAGAATGAGTTCGAACGAAGACCTGCCCGGCGCGGGAATGTGAAGCCGTGGAAACCGGAATCAGAAAAACGGCGCGGGCGTCAGCGTATTTTTGTCGGCGCGGATCCCGGAGCTCATATGCAGTTTCTGGTCGCTGGTGACAAAAACGGCTTCCACGCCGTCTAACGATTCGACCAGTTCCATGCCGTCGTCCGGGCCGAGCGCGAAACAGGCGGTACTCAGCGCATCGCCGTCCGCCGAATCCCGGCTGATGATCGTTACTTCATAGAGCCCGTTCTGATAGGGATACCCGGTATCGGGATCCAGAATATGGTGGTAGAGCGTTTCTCCGATGCGGTAAAAACGTTCGTAGACGCCGGAGGAGACGACGGAAGCATCGGCAATCTCCAGAACGGCGATCGTTTCCCCGTTTTCCCCGAACGGTTTCTGGATGCCGATGCGGTAGGAACCGTCTTTCTTTTCCCCGATCGTAAGCACGTTTCCGCCGAGATTGATGATGCCGGAGGAAACCTGCCGTTCGTTTAAATATTCTTTCATGCGGTCGGCAATATAGCCTTTTGCGATTCCGCCCAGATCCAGTTCGGATTCGGGATCGGTCAGCATAACCCGGCTGCCGTCGATTTGGATCTTACGGTAATCGACATGCGCGAGAGCTTCTTTGATCTCGGCATCGGAGGGCAGAAGAGAGGCGTCAGCTTCGTTGTCGTCGCTTTCCAAGTTCTCGGCGATTTCCGGAATGTTCCAGAGCCTGGTCAGTTTTCCGAGCGTAATATCGAAACGCCCGCCGCTTAATGTACCATAGTCGATTCCTTTTTGGATCAGCGCGGCCGTTTCCGGATCTACGGTGACAAAGGATCCGGCGTTTTCATTGATCCGGGAAACGTCGCTGTCTTCGACCGTTGCGGAAAACAGATTTTCGTATTTTTTCGCAAGCGCAAAACAGCCGTCGATCAGAGATTCATCGCCGGTTCCGTACAGCGTGATGGTGATGATCGTATCGAAATAAAAACCGGAGCGGGAAACGGAAAGCTCCTGTCTGCTGCAGCTCGTAACAAGGCTGCCGATCATCAGGGAGATCCCTAAGACCGCGGATAAAAATTTCTTCATAAAAGAACTCCTGTCTGATGCAGGGCGCATCGAATGTCTAACGCAATTATAGTTGAGAAGGGCAGGTTTGGCAACCGTTCATCAATTCTTAATTTTTTCTATGCAAATTCCTAATACTTTCTTAATATGCGCCGGAACGGTGGACAAGAGGGAAAATAAACTGGTAAAATATAATGAAATAACGCGAAAAGATGTGAAAAGACGAAAAAAAGAGAAAAAGGGGAAAAACGATGGAAAACAAAATGCGGAATCGATTGTCCGGGATCATGCCGGGCTATGCATGGATCATGATCGCAGTCCTTCTGCTGGTAAACGGGATCGCGTATTTTGGGACGCGCCTGTTTACGAGCGGATGGAAGCACTGGGATCTTGCGCTTCCGCTGGATGAAAAGCTGCCGTTCGTCCCGTTTTTTATCGTGTTTTATATCCTTGCGTATGTACAGTGGGCGGTTGGATTTGTGATGATCGGAAGAGGGGGAAAGGAGGTCTGCATCCGCCTGTTTTCCGCGGAGCTGACCGCAAAGGTCATCGCCATGATCTGTTTTCTCGTTCTCCCGACGACGATCGAAGGGCTTCGTCCTGCTGCGGAATCGCTGCAGGGCGGCGGGATCTGGTGCAGCCTGACCGCGTTGATCTACCGCATGGATGCGCCCGATAACCTGTTTCCTTCGATCCACTGTCTGGAAAGCTGGTTCTGCTTCCGCGGCGCGCTGAAACTGAAAAACGTCCCGCGCTGGTATGCCCCGGTGATGCTTCTTTCGGCGCTTCTGGTGTTTGCCTCTACCGTACTGGTCAAACAGCATGTGCTGGCCGATATCGCGGGCGGCATTGCGGCAGTAGAGATCGGGATGCTTTTGTGCGAATTCTTATCTTTGATAGGAATTAGATACGAAATAGATACTAAGGAGTACTTCTATGATCGGAGTTTATAATTACACCGTCTGGCTGACGTATTTATCGTTAATATCCGCCCTTTTGGGGATCGTGGTTTCCCTGCAGCAATCCGGGCATCCGTATATCGGCGTCTTTTTTCTCTTGTTCTGCGGATTGTGCGACGCTTTGGACGGAAGGGTTGCACGGACGAAGAAGAACCGGACGGAGTTTGAGAAAAAATACGGCGTGCAGATCGATTCGCTTTCGGATCTTGTGGCGTTCGGCGTTCTGCCGGCCTGCATCGGCAGCGCGATGCTCCGGGTATGCCCGACGATTTCGGAAATCCCTGTTTTTTACCGGGAGGATCATCTGTGTTTTCCGGTCGAGGCCGTCTTGTATGCGGTTCTGATCGTTTACATCATGGCTGCGATGATCCGGCTGGCTTATTTTAATGTGACGGAAGAAGAACGGCAGAAAACAGCATCCGGGGGGGGTACGCACAAGTTTTACCGGGCTTCCGGTGACTTCGGCGGCGCTGATCTTTCCGAGCGTTCTGCTGTTTCAGTATGTGATTCCGCAGGATCTGACGCTTTTATATTTTGCGGCGATGCTGGTTGCGGCCGGTTTGTTTGTATCCAAACTTCCGGTTAAAAAACCCGGACTGGCCGGGGTGCTGGTTTTGACCGGGGTGGGATTTCTGGAATTTCTGCTGCTTCTGGCGGCGGTTTTGATGCGGTCATAACGGAAAGGGGGACGGAATCGGATGGAACAGCCAGTCAGATCGGAACCGGACGGGTTCCTTTTGCGGTTTCTCTACCGCTGTGCGGCGGGGCGGTGCCTGTTAAAACTGCTTTGCGCACGGCCGCTTTCCCGGCTTGCCGGGGACTTTCTGGATTCGCCTGCTTCCCGGCCGCTGATCGGATTGTTTATCCGGCGTTTCGACATTTCGATGGACGAGTACGAAGCACAGGAATACCGCTGCTTTAATGATTTTTTCTGCCGGAAGATCCGTGCGGGGCGACGGCCGGTGGATCTGCAGGCTAAGGCGCTGATCGCGCCGTGCGACGGGCTTCTTAGCGCGTACCGGATCCGGCAGGGAACGGTCATTCCGGTAAAGCAGAGCCGGTACACCGTCAAGGATCTGCTGGGCTCAGACGCGGTTTACCGGGACTATGAGGACGGGATCTGTCTGGTTTTCCGCCTCTGCGTCCATCATTACCACCGGTACTGCTATATCGACACAGGGGTGAAGGGAAAAAATCATGCGATTCCGGGAAAACTTCATACCGTGCGCCCGATCGCATTGGAAGCGTTTCCCGTTTTTATAGAAAACAGCAGGGAATATACGGTGATCCGGACGGAAAATTTCGGTAGAGTCATTCAGATGGAGGTCGGCGCGATGCTGGTCGGACGGATCGCAAATAACGATCCCGGCAGGAAAAACGTGCGCCGGGGAGAGGAGAAAGGAAAATTCTTATATGGCGGCTCCACGGTGATCGTGCTTCTGAAAAAGGACGCGGCGCGGCTGCCAGAGCGCTTTTTTCGGGCAACGCAGGCAGGGATGGAGGTGCCGGTGAAACTCGGCGAGAGGATCGGAACGTCATTTTACAAATGAGCCTGCGAAGTTACTGTTCGCTGGGCGGGGAGAAAACTTCCCCGCCCGGTTTGTATTTTCCGGCAAGATATGGTAAAGTATAGCAGACAGGAAAATAAATAACAAAAACGGGTGATGAAATGGATACAGAAATCAATCAGTCATATCGGCGGGTAGTCGTCAAGATCGGTTCCTCTTCGCTGACGCATGAGAAAACAGGGAGCCTGAATTTCAATAAAATGGAGCATCTGGTACGGGCGCTCTGCGATGTGCGCAATCAGGGCATGGACGTCTGTCTCGTCAGTTCCGGCGCGATCGCGGTCGGACGGGATGCGATCGGCCTTCGGACGCGTCCGGAGAATATCTCCGCGAAGCAGGCATGTGCGGCGGTCGGACAGGCTAAACTGATGATGACCTACCAGAAGATATTCGGGGAATACAATCAGGTGGCGGGGCAGATCCTTCTGACCAAGAACACCATGATCAATCCCGTCTCGCGGGACAATGCCAAAAATACCTTTGAAGAATTGTTCCATATGGGGATCATTCCGGTCGTCAATGAAAACGACACGGTCAGCACTTACGAGATGCAGTTCGGCGATAACGATACCTTATCGGCGCTCGTCGCTTCTTTGATTGGGGCGGATCTTCTGATTCTGCTTTCGGACATCGACGGGCTTTGTACGGACGATCCGCATACGAATCCGGATGCGACGATCATCCGCGACGTGGAGCAGATCGACGAGAAGATCTATGAAATGGCGAAGGATTCCACCGGGAGCAGCGTCGGAACCGGCGGCATGGCGGCGAAACTGACGGCGGCAAAGATTGCGACTTTATCGGGAGCGGACATGATCATCGCAAACGGCCGGGACGTCGGGGTGATCCATCAGATCTTTGAAGGGGAATTTCCGGGGACGCGCTTCCACGCCAATGCGAACCCGAATTTTCAGCTGGCTAATTTTATCATGGAGACCATCGGCTAGATGACGGCGCAGGAGACGAAAAACGAAATCCGAAAGAAAGCGCTGCGCTTCCGGAACGCGCTTTCCGTGCTGGAAATCGAAGAAAAAAGCCGTGCGATCTGCCGGACGGTCATCGAAAGCGCATGGTTTGCCAAAGCCGGGGAACTTCTCGTCTATGCCGCAGTAAGGACGGAAGCAAGGCTTGATCTGCTGGTTGAGACGGCGCTGAAAGAGGGAAAAGCCGTTTATTTTCCGAAAGTAGACGGAAACGATATGGATTTTTACCGGATCCGTGACGTAAGCGAGCTGAAGGAAGGCGCGTTTCATGTGCCGGAGCCGCCGGAAACTGGCAGGAAGTGGGAAGCAGCCGGAGGCGGAAGAGAAAACGGCGGAAAGCAGAAATCGCTCGGAGGCGGAGAAGAGAACGGCGGAAAGCGGAAATCGCCCGGAGGCGGAGAAGAAAACGGCGGAAAGCGGAAATCGCCCGGAAGCAAAGAAGAAAGCGACGATTTTTTCATAAAAAGCGCGTGCCGGATCCTGGTGCCCGGCGCCGCGTTTCAGCAAAACGGCTTCCGCATCGGCTACGGAAAAGGCTATTACGACCGCTATCTGAGCCGTTTTCCGATGCTTTATCCGATCGGGATCGCCTATGAACAACAGATTTTTCCTGCGTGGGAACCGCAGGAATGCGATATTCCCGTAAGGGAGATCATTACAGAAAAAGGAGTGAAAGAAATTGATGGATCTTGAAGAATTGTGTAAAAATGCGCATGAGGCCCGTATCAAGGTCGGGATGCTGGATACGGATGTGAAAAACCGCGTTCTGGAGGATGCGGCGGACGCACTTCTCGCCGGGGAGGATGAGATCCTTGCGGCCAATGCCCTTGATGTGGAAAACGGGCGCGCTCATCAGATGCCGGAAAGCCTGGTGGATCGTCTGTCGTTAAATCATGAGCGTCTGGAAGGAATGGCGGACGGGCTCCGCCAGATCGCGGGGCTGGACGATCCGGTCGGGGAAGTGCTTTCCATGAAGAAGCGCCCGAACGGCCTGATCATCGGGAAACGGCGCGTTCCGATCGGCGTGATCGGAATGATCTTCGAGGCGCGTCCGAATGTGACTTCCGATGCGTTCGGACTGTGCTTTAAGACCGGAAACTGCGTCATCTTAAAGGGCGGAAGCGATGCGATCCATTCCAATATTGCCATTGTAAAGGCGTTAAAGACCGCGCTTGTCAAAAATGATGTAACCGGCGATGCGCTGAATCTGATCGAGGCCACAGACCGGGAGACGACCACCCGCTTTATGAAAATGAACCGCTATGTGGATCTTCTGATTCCGCGCGGCGGCCGCGGGCTGATCCAGAGCGTCGTGGAACAGGCGACGATCCCTGTGATCGAAACGGGAACCGGCAACTGCCATATTTATGTGGATCAGGCGGCGGATCTTGCTATGGCGGTCAATATCATAAGGAATGCCAAGACACAGCGGATCGGAGTCTGCAATGCGTGTGAATCCATTGTTGTTCACGAAGCGGTTGCGGCGGAATTTCTCCCGATGCTGTACGACGCGTTAAAAGAATCGAACGTGGAGATGCGGACGGATGAAACGGCGCAGGAATGTCTGGGCGGCGGTCGTCCGCTGGTTGTTCCGGCGAAAGAAGAGGACTGGGGAACGGAATATCTGGACTATATTTTATCCGTGAAAACCGTGAAGGATATTGAGGAAGCGATCGCGCATATCAACCGCTACAGTACGTCCCATTCCGATGCGATCATCACGAAAGACTACGACCGGGCGCAGAAATTTTTAAACGAAGTGGATTCCGCGTGCGTCTATGTCAACGCCTCCACCCGTTTTTCCGACGGAAACGAATTCGGGTTCGGCGCGGAGATCGGCATCAGCACGCAGAAGCTCCATGCGCGGGGGCCGATGGGCCTGGAAGCGCTGACAAGCTATAAATACATCATTTACGGAAACGGTCAGGTGCGGAAATAAAAAGATTTCGGAAACAAAAAGGTTTCGGAAAAAGTTCTGGAAATACGAAAGGTTACGATATGAATTCGGATATGGTTTTTGACAATATAGATCTAACGAAGGAGCCGCCGACGGCGGAACCGCTCCGGCAGTATTATTTTATTGCCCGCTGCCGCCGCTGGGCGGAAACGTTTGAACAGGAGAACGGGCGGTGTCCGACTTATTTTGTCCAGACGTTCGGGTGTCAGATGAACGCGCGGGATTCCGAGAAACTGGCCGGTATTTTAGAACAGGCGGGCTATGTGCCGGGGGAAAATGAACAGGCGGATTTTGTCATCTACAATACCTGTACCGTGCGGGAAAATGCCAACAACAAGGTGTACGGGCGCCTGGGAACGCTGGCCGGATACAAGAAGCAGAATCCCCGCATGAAGATTGCGCTGTGCGGCTGCATGATGCAGGAAGCGGGCGTGGTGGAGCGCATCCGGAAGGATTACCGGTGCGTCGATCTGGTTTTTGGAACGCATAATAGTTACCGCTTTGCCGAACTTCTGTCTTCGTGCCAGCAGTCGGATTCCATGATCGTCGATATCTGGAAAGACGCGGGCGGGATCGTGGAAGACCTCCCGGTGAAGCGGAAATATCCGTTTAAATCCGGCGTGAATATCATGTTCGGCTGCAACAATTTCTGCAGCTACTGCATTGTCCCGTATGTGCGCGGGCGCGAGAGGAGCCGCGAGCCGGAAGAGATCCTCCGGGAGATCGAAGGGCTGGTAAACGATGGCGTATGCGAGATCATGCTCCTCGGCCAGAATGTAAATTCCTATGGAAAAAATTTAAAAAATCCGATGACATTTGCCGAACTGCTTCGGGAGGCGGATCAGGTGGAGGGGCTAAAGCGGATCCGCTTCATGACGTCCCACCCGAAAGATTTATCAGACGATCTGATTGAAGCCATCCGGGACTGCGGGAAGGTCTGCCATCATCTGCATCTGCCGCTCCAGTCCGGGAGCAGCCGGATCTTAGAGAAGATGAACCGCCGTTACACGAAAGAACAGTATCTTTCCCTTGTGGAAAAACTGCGGGACGCCGTGCCGGATATTGCGATCACGACGGATCTGATTGTGGGATTTCCGGGGGAAACGGATGAGGATTTTGCGGAAACGATGGATGTGGTGAAAAAGGCGGAATACGACAGCGCGTTTACGTTTATTTATTCGAAGCGGACCGGAACACCGGCGGCTTCCATGAAAGAGCAGGTGCCGCCGGAAGTCGTAAAAGAGCGGTTCGACGTCCTTTTAAAGGAGGTACAGCGGATTTCCGCGCAAAAAGCGGCGCGTCTGGAAGGAAAGACGCTTCCGGTGCTGGTGGAGGAGATCAACCGGCAGGACGCGGCGCTTGTCAGCGGAAGGCTGGAAAACAATTCCGTGGTGCATTTTTCGGGGACGGCGGATATGATCGGAAACATTTATCCGGTTGTACTGGAAGAGTGCCGGGGCTTTTATTATCTCGGGAGGCTGGCGGCTCATGCGTAGGCGCTTCCGGAAGGCTGACTGGATCTTTCTGGCGGTTACGGTGTGCCTGATCGCCGCCCTGCTGTTCTTTTTTTCGTTTTTCCGGGGAGAAGCGGGCGGCTCGGTCGTAGTCACCGTAGACCGCACGGTATACGGAACCTATCCGCTTTCCGAGGATGCTGTAATATCCATCGACACCGAGGACGGGCATAACGTCTTAACGATCCGCGGCGGAGAGGCCAAAATGACGGAAGCGGACTGTCCGGACCGTCTGTGCGTACACCAGAAAGCGGTTTCGCGCAGCCGGGAGACGATCGTCTGCCTTCCCCATAAAGTGGTGGTTTCGGTCGAAAGCAGAAAAGAAAACGGTCTGGACGCCGTTGCGGAATAGGAGGCCGGGTATGAAACGAAAAACGGCATATATGGGCTTATTCCTTGCGCTTGCGCTGATCTGCAGCTATATTGAAACGCTGATCCCGCTGCCGGTCGGTATTCCGGGCGTCAAGCTGGGGCTGGCGAATCTTGTCACGGTCCTGCTGCTTTACAGCATCGGGGCGAAAGAAGCGTTTTGGATCTCCGTTCTGCGGATCCTGCTGTCCGGTTTTTTATTCGGAAACGCGTTCGGGATCCTGTATTCGCTTTCCGGGGCGCTCTTTAGTTTTCTTGTCATGCTTCTGGTCAAAAAGACCGGACGGCTGGGCTGCGTATCGGTCAGCACGGCGGGCGGAATCTTCCACAATATCGGACAGCTGGGAATGGCAGTGCTCGTCGCGGGAAATGCAGCGGTTCTGTATTATTTTCCGGTGCTGTTAGCGGCCGGGGCGCTGACCGGGTTTGTCATCGGGATCCTGGCGCAGGAAATCATCATCCGCATCGGCGGACGGATCCATTTTTAAGGAGGAATCATGTTTTCATATATCAGAGGCGAACTTGCGGAGGTCGGTTTGGACCGCATCGTGATCGATGTCGGAGGGATCGGCTATACGGTCTATGTTCCGGGACAGGCGATCGAGGCGCTTCCGGAACCCGGCCGCGAGGTTAAAGTGCATACGTATCTGCATTTGCGGGAAGATGCCGTGGTTTTGTACGGCTTTTTGTCGAAGGACGATCTGGAGATCTTTAAAATGCTGATCGGCGTCAGCGGGATCGGGCCGAAAGGCGCTGTCGCAATCTTATCGGCGCTGTCGGCGGATGAACTGCGCTTTGCCGTGCTTTCCGGCGACGCGAAAGCGATCGCAAAGGCTCCGGGCGTCGGAGCGAAGACCGCGCAGCGGGCCATTTTGGAACTGAAAGACAAATTATCCCTCGAAGATGCGCTGGAAAAACAACTTGAACACGGTTCATCATCTGTTCCGCCTTCGAAAAACCCGGTCAAAAACGAAGCGGTCATGGCGCTGACGGCGCTCGGCTATTCTTCGTCGGAGAGCCTAAAGGCCGTTTCGAAGGTGGAGATCACGCCGGAAACGGATGTGGAAGAAGTGCTCCGGCAGGCGCTGAAAAATATGATATAATTCCGCGGATCAGAGGTAATTGATTATGGAAAAACGTGTCATTTCCACCCGGCTTCAGGAAGAGGACGCTGCGACGGAAAGCAGTCTGCGCCCTCAGACGCTGGATGATTACATCGGGCAGGAAAAGATCAAGGAAAATCTGAAAGTTTATATTGAAGCGGCAAAGCAGCGGAAGGAAGCGCTGGATCATGTGCTTTTTTACGGGCCTCCGGGGCTCGGGAAAACGACGCTTGCCGGTATTATTTCCAATGAGATGGGGACGCATATCAAGATCACTTCCGGACCGGCGATCGCAAAGCCGGGGGAAATGGCGGCGATCCTTAACAATCTCTCGGAAGGCGACGTGCTTTTCGTCGATGAGATCCACCGCCTGAACCGGCAGGTGGAAGAAGTGCTCTATCCGGCAATGGAGGATTATGCGATTGACGTTATGATCGGAAAAGGGGAATCCGCCCGGTCGATCCGCCTGAATCTGCCGAAATTTACGCTGGTCGGGGCGACGACGAGGGCCGGAATGCTTTCCGCGCCGCTGCGCGACCGCTTCGGCGTGGTCAGCCATATGGAATACTATACCGTGGAGGAATTAAAGACGATCGTCCTCCATTCGGCAGCGAAACTTCAGGTCGGCATCGACGAGCAGGGCGCTTATGAGCTGGCGCGGCGCTCGCGGGGAACTCCGCGTCTGGCCAACCGTCTGCTGAAGCGGGTTCGTGATTTTGCGGAGGTCCGCTATGACGGAAACATCACCTATGAAGTGGCGTCGTTTGCGCTCGACCTTCTG
>CANQDS010000035.1 GCA_947593655.1 uncultured Lachnospiraceae bacterium
TCACGATTTAGAGGAAGAGCAGAAAGCGGTCATGGTTCAGCTAAATGATGTCCGTGTCTCTTTATCAGAAATCGATTGTAATATTTATGAGATTGAAAGCGTGATAAAGATTGCGATCGAGAATACGGTTCCAAAAGCGGATATCGACGGGATCACTCTTTTGGAGATACAGGAGAAAGAACGGCAGAGGATCGCAAGAGATCTGCATGACTCTACGATTCAAAATCTGACGTCCTTATTGCATAAGTCGGAGCTGTGTGCAAAGCTGATCGAAGTAGATCCTGTCCGTTGCCGGCTTGAATTGTCATCGCTGAATAAAATACTGCGCAATATCATAGAAGATACCAGGCATATGATTTATGATCTTCACCCAATGTCATTTGACGATATTGGATTTGAGATAACGATCGAACATTACCTAGATCAATTGAGGAATCAGTCGAACATAGCTTTTTTATTCAAAACAAAAGGAAAACCTTATAAACCGGCAAGCGTTATTTCTATTACCCTTTTTCGGATCATTCAGGAGGCGTGCAATAATTCAATCAAATATGCCGATCCGTCGAAAGTCAATATTGTTCTAACTTACAACCGTGATTCTCTGCAGCTTTCAATCATCGATGACGGAAAAGGTTTTGATCTGGACGCGGTTATGGAACAATCGAAATCAGACTATTCCGGATTCGGACTGTTTACGATGAGGGAAAGGGTTTATCTCTTATCGGGCACTTTTGAAATACAGACAAAGATCGGACAGGGATGTAAAATTTTTATCAATATTCCAATTATGGAGGAGCCTGGTACTGTCCCGCAAACGAAGTGAGCGGATGACAGTATGGCATCCGACAGTCTGAGTCAAATATAAACTTATGTTTATAGAGGAGGATAAATAGAATGGCTGTAAAAATAATGATCGCTGACGACCATTCGATGATACGCGAAGGATTGAAGAGTTTATTTGAACTGGATCATGATTTTGAAGTAATCGGGGAAGCGGAGAACGGAAAGGATTGTCTGGATAAATTAAAAAAAGTAAAACCTGATGTTCTCTTGTTGGATATTAATATGCCGGTTATGAATGGTCTGGAAGTATTGAAATATTTGAAGTCATATCGTATACGGGTAAAGGTTCTGATTCTGACGGTACATAATGAGATTGATTATTTAATGAAGGCTTCTGAGATCGGAGTGAACGGATATATCTTAAAGGATTCCGAATTTGCGGAATTACGAAAAGCCGTTTTGGCAATCATGGAAGGAAAGATGTATATTCAGCCGAGTTTGATTCCGATGCTCAATTCGAAGATGATCGAAAAGAACGAAGATTATGGTAAGTTGGAAAATCTGACTCGCAAGGAACTGCAGATTTTGAAAATGTTATCGGCTGGTTTATCCAATAGAGAAATTGCAACAAGGATGGAGATCAGTGAACATACAGTAAAAAATCATCTCACAAGGATTTTTAAAAAGATTGGCGTTAAGGATCGGACTCATGCTGCAATATTTACGATTCGTAATAATCTGATCGATATTTGATGATAAGAAAGGAATGTTTCACGTGAAACATTCTTTTTTTCCTTTTTATTTTAGAATAAAATCCACAAGATTTAGTTTTATGATGGAATCTCTGATACTAGATTTTGAAAAACGAGTCAAAATGTTTCACGTGAAACATTTTTTATAAAAAAAGCAGATAGCCATATTGGATAATCTATGATATAATGACGACAGTCATTATATAGTGTATAAAAAGAAGGAGTAAAAAATGGGAAGAATCATTGCAATCGCCAACCAAAAGGGCGGCGTTGGAAAGACCACGACAGCGATTAATTTATCTGCATGTCTGGCTGAAAAAGGAAAAAAGGTTTTAGCGATCGATCTCGATCCGCAGGGAAATATGACAAGCGGATTGGGCGTAGATAAAAATGAACTGGAATATACGGTTTATGAATTGATGCTGGATGAATGTTCGATCAACGAAAGCATTCAAAATACGGTAGTCAATAATTTAAAAATCATCGCATCGAATGTCAATTTAGCGGGTGCAGAAATCGAATTGCTTGGAATTAACGATAAAGAATATATTTTAAAAACGGCAGTCGATTATATCCGAGATGATTATGATTTTATCGTGATCGACTGTCCGCCGTCTCTTAATATGCTGACGGTCAATGGAATGACTACGGCCGATACGATTCTGGTTCCAATCCAGTGTGAGTATTACGCTCTGGAAGGATTGAGCCAGCTGATCCATACCATCAATCTGGTTCAGGAGCGTCTGAATCCGAAACTTAAGATCGAAGGAGCCGTCTTTACGATGTATGATGTACGGACCAATCTGTCCAATCAGGTAGTGGATACCGTAAAGGAGAATCTGGATGCAACGATTTATCAGACGATGATTCCGAGAAATATCCGTCTGGCGGAAGCTCCGTCCTACGGAATTCCGATCAATCTGTATGATACAAAATCCGCCGGAGCAGAAAGCTATCGAAAACTGGCACAGGAAATTATGGATAGAAAGGATTTATAGAGGAATGGCAGTTAAGAAAAGCGGCTTGGGAAAAGGTCTGGATTCCCTGATTGCAGACAAAGTGAATAATAAACCTGCGGCAAAAACACTTTCGGAAGAGAACGGTTCGGATGCCCTGATGATGAATATTAATAAGGTAGAGCCGAACAGGGAACAGCCCCGCAAGAAATTTGATGAAGATTCTTTATTAGAATTGTCGGAGTCGATCAAACAGTTTGGGGTCCTTCAACCGTTATTAGTACAGAAAAAAGATGATTATTATGAGATCATCGCGGGCGAGAGAAGATGGCGCGCTGCTAAGATGGCAGGAATCAAAGAAATTCCGGTAATCGTTAAACAGCTGACCGAACAGGAGATCATGGAGATTTCCCTGATCGAGAATATCCAGAGGGAAGATTTAAATCCGATTGAAGAAGCGCTGGCATACAAACGCCTTTTAACCGAGTTTCAATTAAAGCAGGATGAAGTGGCGGAAAGAGTATCCAAGAGCAGGACGGCTGTCACAAATGCGATGCGTCTGCTGAAGCTGAGTGATAAGGTACAGCAGATGGTCATTGATGAAATGCTGACGACAGGACATGCAAGGGCTTTGCTTGGAATAGAGGATGAGGAAAAACAATATATCACGGCACAAAAGATCTTTGATGAAAAATTAAGCGTAAGAGATACGGAAAAGCTGATCAAAAACATGCAGAATGAAAAGAAACAGACGCAGGCGGATGTTTCAAAGAAACTGGATCCGAAGATCGAAGCGATTTACAAAGATCTGGAAGAACAGATGAAAGGGATACTTGGAACGAAAGTTACGATCAACCATAAAGATGAAAAAAAAGGAAAACTGGAAATTGAATATTACTCTCAGGATGAACTTGACCGCATTATCGATATGATCCGTACAATACAAAAATAGGATCATCAATAAATATAGAAGGAGATGGAATTATGATTTCAGAATTATTAGGATTTGATTCCGACTATATCATTTTAGGGCTTGCCGGAGCAGCAGTTATCTTGTTCATTTTATGGATTGTAAATATCGTACAGATCAGTTCATTGAAAAAGAAATACAAACTTTTCATGGGCGGGAAGGACGCGAAATCGCTGGAGGAAGTTCTATCCGGCAAATTGAACCAGATTGATTCCCTGATTTCTGCAAATGCTGCGAATGAAGTGAACATTGATAAGCTGTTCCGTAAAATGAAATTTACATTCCAGAAAGCCGGTCTGATCAAATACGATGCATTCAATGAAATGGGAGGAAAGCTGAGTTTTTCCCTTGCACTTTTGAACGAAACGGACGACGGATTCGTATTAAACGCCGTCCACAGCAGAGAAGGATGCTATACATATATTAAAGAAATTATTGAAGGTAATTCTGTTATTGTCCTGTCGGAAGAAGAGAAGGAAGCTTTGGACATGGCAAAGAATTCAAATTCAGATACTTGAGGTGCCAATGAAATTAAAATCGATCGATCTCATAACGGGCGGCGAAGTCTTAGCGGAACCGGTATTGACAAAAGAAAATTCTGTTTTGATTCCAAAGGGGACGCAGATCAGGGAAGAATATATTTCCCTGATCCGGTCGCTGGGCATTGATTCATTGATGATCGAAGATTTGTATGAAGATTTTGAAAGACCGAATTTGATCATAAGCCGGGAAAAATTAAACCGGTATGTCAATTGGGTGCGAAGTCTGATGGAGCAGCATATTTACGGTCAGGGAAGGTCTTTGAAAGAATTTGAAGTGATCGCATATGAACTGATCAAGGAAATGGATGGCACGATCGATTTTATTATTGATATGAAGGAACGATCCGCCGATCTTTACGAGCACACGGTTATGGTTACGCTTCTCTCAATCGCGATCGGAAAGAAGCTGGAACTGGAAGAGGAGAAGATACGCCAGATCGCGATCGGAAGCCTTCTGCATGATATCGGGATTCGCTACATCACGGTTCCGTATGAGAACACGGATATGTCCCGGATCGATGCGGCGAAAATATTTGAATACAAAAAACACACGATCCTTGGTTACTCCGCACTGGAACATGAAAAATGGATTCCACCTGTTTCCAAAAAGATGATCCTTTCCCATCATGAGAAACTGGATGGCAGCGGATTTCCAATGAAGCAGAAGAATAAAGAGATCGAGTGCAGGATCATACAGATCTGCGATACGTTTGACCGCTACATTTCCGGAATGGAATGCAAACGAACATCTGTTCTAACAATATTGAACCGGTTAAAAGAGCAGTCGGAAATTTTATACGATAAGAAAATAACGGATATTCTTGTTTCTATGGTTGCAAAATATCCGGTGGGCACAAGAGTCCTGACAAGTGAAAGAAAACATGCCGTCGTCATTTCCCAGACGAGCGATCCGGAAAATCCGGTGATCATGATGACGGATTCGGAAAAAATAGAGAAAAATTTGATGTTAGAAAAGCATATTTCGATTCTTAATGTTGTATAATCTGTTTTTTTCATGTAAAATATAACTTATAAAGGGGGAGGAGAATTGCATAAGTTCTTAAGAGCCGCAGGCTTTTCAGATATCAATAAAAAAGGTCTTAAGCAGATCATCAAGGATATCATCGCGCATCCGGAGCAGATCAAAGTAACCAGCGATTCGGAGGGAAATGAGTTTGCGGAATTATCCCGTGATTTTGCGCCGGGCATCGGGATCATGGTACGCGGTACGTATGAAGATAATGATGAATTCCAGATGGAATACTATTATCCTTATTTGAGGGCGGACGAACTTTCGACGCAGGAACAGATTGAGATACAGAAACATTCCGAGAAAGAATCCTACGCCGGGATCAGCGATGAGTTAAGCCTCGGCGTAACGCTGATCTTCTATATGCAGAATGTAGCGGAATATCTGTCCGAGAAGAGTACCCGCAAGAATCTTCTTTTAAACGGGGCAAAGCTCTCTTCTCTCGCAATAGACGGTAAGATCCTTCTCCCTGTAGAAAAGAAAGAAGAGAAGCAGGGGGACAGCTATTATAAATATCAGGAAAGAAACCGGCTGCTTTCCCAGGCAAGGGACGGAGATGAAGATGCGATTGAAAGCCTGACGTTAGAGGATATGGATACTTATTCGATCGTTTCCCGGCGCGTGATGTACGAGGATATCTTAAGCATCGTAACGAGTTATTTTATGCCGTATGGTATTGAAAGCGACCAGTACAGCATCCTCGGAGAAATTTTAAATTATAAAATAGTAAAAAACTACTTGACAAAAGAAATTCTCTATTGTATGAAAGTAGAGTGTAATGATATTATCTTTGATGTATGCATTAACGAAAAAGATCTGTTAGGCAAGCCTGAGATCGGAAGGCGTTTCAAGGGGAACGTCTGGATGCAGGGCAGAGTCTGCCTGTAGATTGTCTGCACCTATAGCTCAGCAGGATAGAGCGACCGCCTCCTAAGCGGTAGGCCGCTGGTTCGAATCCAGTTAGGTGCATTACTTGATTGAGTAGAAAGAGCCTGGTACTGTCCCACGAACGAAGTGAGCGGATGACAGACAACACTGGCATCCGATAGTTTGAGTCAGATATAGGCTTACGTTTATAGAGGAGAGGGACGCATATGGACAAGGAGACATCACCTATTCAGGAAAACACGAAAAACAAAGGAAAGCTTCAGATCGTATTTTCTGCATTGATGGCTGCGATCGTTTTCATCGTAGAACTATATGCAATCATCAACTATCCGACGCAGTATGTCATCATCGGGGCTGGCGCCGGTCTGATCCTTTTGTTTTTGTATTTCGTGATCAGCGGGATCATGGATCAGATTGCGCTGAAAGAGCAGGACAGGCAGGATCAGTATGAGAATATCTTCAAATCGGGGAAAGCTTCTTATATTACGCAGAAGAAGAACTATGAAGAACTGATCGAACGGCTGGGCAGTCTGGAGAAGAATTTCAAGTTTCCGGTAGAAGAGATCGTCGGTTCCCAGAAAGGCGTTGCGAAAGTAGTGATCAACCGCAACCGGGAAAACGCGGAAGCGATCATGAATTCGAATGATATTCTGGTTGAACGGATCGTATCCCTGGAACGGATGATGAGTTCCAACAATGCCGAATTGATCAGTACATACAAAGAATATCAGGATGCCGAGGTTCAGCAGATCCTTGAAAAGCAGCAGGAACTGATCATCAGTTTGAAAGATATGGAGCTTCGTCTGAATAATATGATCGTTCAGGCAC
This sequence comes from uncultured Lachnospiraceae bacterium, assembly GCA_947593655.1. Classification (GTDB taxonomy): domain Bacteria; phylum Bacillota; class Clostridia; order Lachnospirales; family Lachnospiraceae; genus Roseburia. The sequence continues at coordinate 6,750 of CANQDS010000035.1, forward strand.
AGAAGCATATACCGGCTCCTGTACCGGTCATGGCAGCCGCTCCGGCAGCACCTGAACCGGCTCCGATTCCGGAACCGGAACCAATGCCGGAAGCAAAACCGAAGCCGAAACGGGCGTCAAAGGCAAAAGCGTCTTCAAAGATCAAACCGGTACCGCCAGCGGAACCGGAACCTCTGAAAGAAGAAGTATTAAAAGAAGAGCCGTTAAAGGCAGAACCGACCCCGGCGCCGGAACCAATTCCGGAACCGCCGAAGGCAGCGGCTCCGGCAGAGGAAGAAAAACCGCCGATGCCGGATCTGTCCGATCCAAATAAGAAAATGAACCCGGATGATATTGCGGCTCTGTTTGCGAATATGTCAGGAGACAGCGCTCCGGCGCCGGAACCAATTCCGGAACCGCCGAAGGCAGCGGCTCCGACAGAGGAAGAAAAACCGCCGATGCCGGATCTGTCCGATCCAAATAAGAAAATGAACCCGGATGATATTGCGGCTCTGTTTGCGAATATGTCAGGAGACAGCGCTCCGGCGCCGGAACCGGCTCCAGTTCCGGAACCGCCGAAGGCAGCAGTCCCGGCAGAGGAAGAAAAACCGCCGATGCCGGATCTATCGGATCCGAATAAGAAGATGAGTCCGGACGAGATTGCAGCGTTGTTTGCAAATATGGCATAGAAAGCGTAGAAAGATCAGCACATTTTGATGAGGGAACGATCAGAATGTGCTTTTCTTTTCACTTTTTTAATTTTTTTTATATTTTTTTAAAATAATGCTTGCATTTATGTGAAGGATACTATATAATCAATATTGCGTTTATGAAAAACATAAGTAAGCGCCACTAGCTCAGCTGGCAGAGCACCTGACTCTTAATCAGGGTGTCCAGGGTTCGAACCCCTGGTGGCGCATTACAAAGTACTGGTTTCGTGGACAAGGATTCATGGGGTCGGTGCTTTTTTTTGTTTGTAATAATATGATAGGAGTATAACAGGAACGATGAATGAAAAAATACTGATCGTAGATGATGAAAAAGAAATTGCCGATCTGATCGAAGTTTATCTGAAGAACGACGGATACCGCGTCTATAAATTTTATCGTGCGGCCGATGCTCTTTTGTGTATAGAAGAAACGGATCTGGATCTGGCAATCCTGGATGTGATGATGCCGGATATCGATGGGTTCCAACTCTGCCGGAAGATCCGCGAAAAGCATTATTATCCGATCATCATGCTTACGGCCAAGGTAGAGGATGGGGATAAGATCATGGGGCTGACGATCGGAGCCGATGATTATATTACGAAGCCTTTTAATCCTCTGGAAGTAACCGCGAGGGTGAAAACGCAGCTGCGGCGCTATACCCAGTACAATAATCAGGATATGAAGCAGACAGAGGAAAATAGCGGGTATGATATCCGGGGTCTGGTGATCAATAAGGAACACCATAAATGTACTTTATATGGAAAAGAGATCCTGCTGACGCCGATCGAATTTTCGATCCTCTGGTATCTTTGCGAGCATCAGGGAACGGTCATACCTTCCGAAGAACTGTTTGAAGCAGTATGGGGAGAAAAATATTATACGAATAATAATAATACGGTCATGGCGCATATCGGCAGATTGCGGGAGAAAATGAACGAGTCGGCGAGAAAACCGAAATTTATCAAAACAGTATGGGGGGTTGGCTATACCATTGAAAAATAAAAATTATTCACAACTGTCAAATCGTACCATCAGCCGGTTTATCATGTCCTGTCTGATCCTTCTGCTGCTTTTACTGGGGGGATTTTACGTTGCATGGTTTATCTGTTCCCAGTTTATATGGTATAAAGGCGATCATCTTTATAATCTGTTAAAGACCATGCAGTTCATGTCGCCGTATATCATCATTTTTTCACTGCTGATCGGTTTTTTTATTCTTGCGATCATATATATCAGAAAGCCGTTCCGGTATTTAAGCAGCATCATGAATGCGGCGGAAAGACTGTCCCATCCGGACCAGACGCCGATCGAACTGCCGGAGGAGCTAAACGATATCCAGAATCAATTAAATCTGGTGCGTATTCAGGCGCTGCAGAATATCAATGATGCCAGCGAAGCGGTGCAGCGTAAAAACGACCTGATCATGTATCTTGCGCATGATCTGAAAACCCCGCTTGCATCGGTCATCGGTTATCTGAATCTTCTGCGGGATGAACAGCAGATCTCGGATGAACAGCGGGAAAAGTATTTGTCCATTACTTTGGATAAGGCGGAACGTCTGGAAGATCTGATCAATGAATTTTTCGAGATCGCGCGGTTCAATCTTTCCAATATTACATTGCAGTACCGGACGGTTGATCTGATCCGTCTGCTCGAACAGCTGGTCTTTGAATTTCAGCCGATGTTAAAGGAGAAAAACTTAACCTGCAGCCTTCACGCCGCCGGTGAGGAAAAAATCAGGTGCGATGCGGACAAGATACAGCGGGTTTTAGACAATCTGTTGAAAAATGCGATCCTGTACAGTTTTGAAGGTTCTGAAATTGAGATTACGGTGACAAAGCAGGATCATTATTTTGTGATCCGCTTTCTCAATCACGGCGATACGATCCCGGAGGATAAACTGGAACGGATCTTTGAGCAGTTTTACCGTCTGGATGCGGCCAGAAGCACGCGAAACGGCGGAGCCGGCCTCGGGCTTGCCATTGCAAAGCAGATCGTGGAACTGCACGGCGGGACGATTTCTGCCAGAAGCGAACAGGAAACGATCGTTTTTACGGTGACGATTCCGGAATCGTAGATGAATCGTAAGAAATTGTTCAGAAATTATTAAGAAAAAACGGAGAAACGGCATTTTTGTTTTTCCTATAATAGCAGGGAAAGCAGAGGTATACAAATGAGAAAAAAGAATATCGCAGTCATTTTCGGGGGAAATTCAACCGAATATGAAGTGTCGCTGCAGTCGTCTTTTTCCGTTATCGGAAATCTGGACAAAGAAAAATATCATATTATTCTGATCGGTATCACCAGAGAGGGGGATTGGTATCATTATTTTGGCGAAACGGAGAAAATAGCGGATGATACATGGTCCGAAGATACAGAGCACCTTTCTCGTGCGGCAGTTTCCGTCAGCCGCTCGCAGAAGGGTTTTTTGGAATTGGATCAGGACGGATACCGCTTTCTTTCCGTAGACGCAGTCTTTCCGGTGCTGCATGGGAAAAACGGCGAGGACGGAACCCTGCAGGGCATGTTTGAACTGGCGGGGATACCGGTCATAGGGTGCGGTATGCTTTCCTCAGCCATCTGCATGGATAAGGAGAAAGCGCACCGGCTTGTAAGTTTAGAAGGAATATCCATACCGAAATCCATTACTTTTTCATACGCAAAAATTGAATATGTTCTGCCAGAAATCAAAAAAACCTTGAAATTTCCAGTCTTTGTAAAACCTGTCCGTTCCGGTTCCTCTTTCGGGATCACGAAAGTAACGTCTGAAAAAAATCTAAGGGGTGCCGTCGAGCTGGCGTTTCAGCACGACCGTGAAGTGATCGTTGAGGAAGCAATCGAAGGCTTTGAAGTAGGATGCGCCATTATGGGGAATGATCTGCTGACGGCCGGAAGAGTCGATGAGATTGAGATTTCCGGGGATTTCTTTGACTATGAGGAAAAATATACCTTGAAAACCTCTAAGATCCACGTTCCCGCAAGGATCGATGAAGAGACCGAAATGCGCATCAGGGAAACGGCGATGAACATTTACCGGATACTGGGATGTTCCGGTTTCGCAAGGGTGGATCTGTTTTTAACGCCGTCCGGGGAACTGGTCTTTAACGAGGTGAATACGATTCCCGGATTTACTTCCCACAGCCGTTATCCGAATATGATGAAAGGAATCGGTCTGTCGTTTGCAGATCTTTTGGACCGGCTGATCGAAAGCAGCACGCATGGGGATTGATCTGTTCCGGCTGGCTGCCGCATTTCTGGTCATTGCCATTCATACATCGCCGCTGGCCTCTTTTGGCGAAACCGGAGATTTTATACTGACGCGGATCCTTGCGCGCACGGCGGTTCCGTTCTTTTTTATGGTATCCGGATATTTTACGATTTCCAGATACGCCTGCGATACCGGCCGTCTGAAAGGATTTCTGAAACGCACCGCGCAGATTTACGGGATCGCGATGCTTCTTTATCTGCCGATCAATCTCTATAACGGATATTTTCAGATGGAATTTTTTCTGCCGAACCTGATCAGGGATGTTTTGCTGGATGGTACGATGTATCATCTGTGGTATCTTCCTGCTTCTATGGAAGGGGCGCTGATCGCCTGGTATCTGCTCAGGCATCTGGATGAAACAAAGGCACTGGGAATTTCATTCGTATTATATCTGATCGGGATGTTCGGCGACAGTTATTACGGGGTGTCGGAACTTTTTTCCGCTTCAAAGGGATTCTATAGGCTGATTTTTCAGGTCATGGATCATACAAGAAATGGGATCTTCTTTGCGCCCGTGTTTTTTCTGCTCGGCAGCCTGATTGCGGAACAAAGAAAGGAACTGCCGCTGAAAAAGAGTGTTCCTGCTTTTACGATCAGCCTGATCTTGATGCTTTGCGAGGGAATGCTGCTTCACCGGTCCGGCTGGCAGCGTTTTGACAGCATGTATCTGATGCTGCTTCCCTGCATGTTTTTCCTGTTTCAGATCCTGCTGCACTGGAAGAAAAACCGCTGCCGTCCGCTGCGGACGATTACGCTTCTGATCTATCTGATCCATCCGTTGATGATCACCGTAATTCATTTTCTGGCGGGATTGTTCCATTTCGAGGATCCGCTCTTAAGCAACAGTATGATCCATTATCTTGCCGTCTGTCTTTTATCGGTACTTTTTGCGGTTCCGGCGGGAATCGTTTTGGATCGGCGTAAAAACAGCCGGAAGAAAGGCTCCGGCACCGGTTCCGATTGCTCACGGGCATGGATCGAAGTGAATCCGGATCATTTAAGGAATAATGTCAGGGAATTAAAGAAGCTCATGCCGCCGAAGTGCGAATTGATGGCTGTAGTCAAGGCGGAAGCGTATGGACACGGAGCGTCGGCTGTTTCGGTTTGTCTGGAGCGGATGGGAGTTCGGGCATTTGCCGTTGCGACGATCGATGAGGCGATTCAATTGCGCAGGGAAGGGATCCGGGGAGAACTGTTGATCCTCGGGTATACGGATCCTGCCCGTGCGCGGGAGTTAAAAAAGTACGATCTGATGCAGACGATCGCAAGCGTTGAGCACGCCGCAGCTTTCAACCGGCAGAAAATCCGGCTAAAGGTGCATGTTAAGATCGATACCGGTATGAACCGGCTTGGGATTCCCTGGAGTGAGTTTCCAAAGATCACCCGCGTTTTTCAAATGAAGAATCTTTCGGTATGCGGATTATATACGCATTTGTCCTGTTCCGACAGCCGGAAGGAGGAGGACAGGCTGTTTACCGAAACGCAGATCGAAAGATTTTACCAGACGGTCGATAAGCTGAAAGAATACGGGATCGCGGTTCCGAAACTGCATCTGCAGAGCAGTTACGGCCTGTTGAATTATCCCGGCTTACGATGCGATTATGCAAGAGTCGGGATTGCCCTGTACGGCGCAGCCAGTGCGCCGGGAGATGTCACAAAACAGAGTCCGTCTCTGCAGCCGGTTCTTTCCCTAAAGGCAAAAGTCGTCTGTATCCGGTCGCTGAAAAAAGGCGAAAGCTTCGGTTACGGCAGAGCTTTTACGGCGGAAAGGGACAGCCGGATCGCTCTTCTGCCTGTCGGATATGCAGACGGATACCCGAGAACTCTTTCCTGCGGAAAAGCTTATGCGCAGATCCGAGGGCGGCTTGTTCCGGTCATCGGAAAAATCTGCATGGATCAGCTGGCCGTAGATATCACGGAAGCGGACTTTGTCTCGGCAGGGGATACCGCGGTGCTGATCGGCGGAACCAAAGAATTGTCGGCGCCGGTGGTTGCGGCCGCTTGCCAGAGCATCAGTAATGAACTTTTGTGTCGCCTTGGAAGAAGGCTTCCTGTCGTGCTGAAAGAATAAAAAACAGCCCTCCCCGGTTTTGGGAAGGGCTGTTTTTTATTCTTTTACTAATGCTCACAGTGTGTTGCGGCAACGCTTAAAACAGTCGGCTGCGTCGCAGCGTTCACCTTTACCCACAATTCTACCAGTCCGGTGTCATTCAGCTGATTGTTGCGCACCAGCGTAAGGGTATTGCCGGAAACACTCGCGGATACGGTTCCGTCTGTCTCCACAACCGTGAATGAAGTGGACAATGTTGCAACAATGGTTTGTCCGTAAGACTGGTGTCCGGTATGCTGCACCTTGAATACGATACGGTAGGAACCGCTGCCGTCCTGTCCGTCCAGCCATGAAGTTACGCTTAAGCAGGAACCGTCGCTTCCGCTCGCCGCAAAAACACCTTCGGATACATCTTCGTTCTGTAAAATTACCGGTTTTACATAAGCCCCCATAATAGATCTCCTCCTTCTTTCTTTCCCCGAAATAGCTACTGAAGTTATTATATCAGCAGAACCGAAAGCTGTAAACTGGAAAAGTTTCCAAAAATGTGGCATAATTTTTAGCGAAAATTACTGAAAAAATAAAATATTTTACCGTGACGCGATCAGTTTAAAGATCGGATTGCCAAGATTCGAGAATTTTTCCTCGTATTCCGTCATAATGTTTCCTTCATTGAGAACGGGATCATGATGCAGATCGTTCGTGAAAGCGTCCAGTTTCCAGACAGGCGAAGATTCGATCTCCTCTAAAGAGAAAGCGAATAATTCCGGATTGTCCGTCTTAAATTCGATCCGCCCGTCTCTGGCAAGGATACTGTCGTAGCGCGCCAGAAATTCCGAAGAAGTCAGGCGGCGCCTCGCGTGGCGCTTTTTTGGCCACGGATCGCAGAAATTAAGATAAATGCGTCCGACCTCCCCGTGTGCGAAGATCTCCGGCAGAAGAGCGGCGTCGGTACATAGAAAATGCACGTTGTTTAAAGGCTGCTGCTCCATTTTCTGGACGGCGCGCAGCAGTACGCTGGTATAGCGTTCGATTCCGATATAATTGATGTCCGGATGATTTGCGGCGAGTTCCATAAGAAAGCGGCCTTTTCCCATGCCGATCTCGATGTGGATGGGGTTTTCGCTGCCGAGCAGGGCGTTCCATTGTCCTTTCCGTTCCTGGGGATTTTGAATGCAGAAGGGACTGTTTGCTACTGTCTCGTCTGCTTCCGGAATATTGCGAAGTCTCATGATCATTCCTTTCCGATCCGCCTGTTATTGGGTGTTCATGGCTTTTTTCGGCCGATCTTCCTTCTATTGTAATCGAAAAAGCAAAAAACGGCAAGAATCGGGTATAATAGTAAGAAAGTTCCCCTTGCAGTTCGTGTTTGCTACGATTATACTTGTAATCAGACACAATTCAAAAAAGAGAAGGTACAGGAGTGGAGAAAATGAAAAAATGGAAGAAATTCTGGGTAAGGCCGCTGGCTGCCGCGCTATGCGTTATTTACTTTCTTACCATAAAACCGGATACGGCGGAAGCGGAACAATACTGGCCGGAAGGGCCGCAGGTAGAATCGCCGAGTGCGATCGTTATGGAAGTTAATACGGGAACGGTTCTTTATGAGAAGAACAGCCACGATCAGCATTATCCGGCGAGCATTACGAAGATCATGACGGCGCTGCTGGCACTGGAAAACTGCGATATGGATGAAATCGTGACGTTTTCGGCGGATGCCGTATTCAAAAACGAAGGCGATACTTCCAATATCGCAAGGGATCTGGGCGAAGAGCTGACGATGGAACAGTGCCTGTATGCAATTATGCTGGCATCTGCAAACGAATGTGCTTATGCGGTAGCGGAGCATGTCGGTGCGAAACTGGGAGGCGACTACAACACCTTTATCGATCTTATGAATCAGAAGGCGCAGGAACTGGGATGCACCGATACGCATTTTCATAATCCGAACGGTCTTCCGGACAGCGAACACTGGACAAGCGCTTACGATATGGCCCTGATCGCGTCGGCAGCCTATCACAATGAAGATTTCCGAATCATAGCGGGGAGCGGCACATATATTATCCCGCCGACGAATAAGAAGAGTGAACAGTTTATCTGCCATAACCGCCATAAGATGCTCTATCCGTACCAGACCTCGCAGTATCTGTATGAGTACTGCACAGGAGGGAAAACCGGATATACAGATGTCGCAAACAGTACGCTGGTGACTTTTGCGGAAAAAGACGGGCTGACGCTGGTGTGCATTATCATGAATGCCATTGCACCGTCCCACTGGACGGATACAAGATCGCTGCTGGATTACTGCTTTGACAACTTTCAGAAATTCCGGATTGCGGAAAATGAATCCAGCATAGCCGATGATGAACAGAAAAACACCGGATTATTGAATAACAGTGAATTGTTTGTAACACTGGATGCGGATGCGTATATCGTGCTTCCGAAAACGGCCGCTTTTAAGGACGCCGCTTTTGAACTGGATACGGAGCAGTCGAACGGCAGTATTGCGGCGCTGAAATATACGTATGCGGATCGAGACGTCGGAAGCGTGGAGATTGTGGAAACGGGAGCGAAAGCAGAACTGCCGCCGTTTCAGGAAAAAAGCGCGGTTCAGAATCCGGGAGTGAAAGTAGTGAAGATCCGGCCCGTGATGATTCTGGGCGTACTTCTTGTTATCCTTCTGCTTCTGGGGCTGATCTTTCTGGTCAGCAAGCTTTATGATAATTACTATGTGATCCGGCACAATATGCTGGTTCGTAAAGACCGCAGAGAACGGTTCCGGATTATTAAGAAAAAGAAACGAAGAAAGAACAAAAGGAAAGACCGATTCTTTCAATAATCGACAAAAAAGACAATAAAAAAGACAAAATTAATAAAATCCGACAGTATATTACGAAAATATACTGTCGGATTTTGTTTTTTAGACATCAAAAATTTAAGAGTTATTTATCAGACTATTTAATAAAATGAGCAAATTTTTCCTGTTTTTTGTATAAATTATCAGACCATTAAAAGTCTCTACGATGGTCAGGAATTTGCCTTTGAAGGTTTCGGATTCCTCCAGCACATGGATAAGGTACTTCCGCAGATGCGGGGCGATCGTCAGAAAAACGGTCTCATAATCTTCCATCGGATCGATGGAAACATTGCCGACGGAAAGCAAACGCGTGATCTCTTTCTCCTGATCAAACTGTTCGGTTGTTTTGTTGACAATAAAACAGCCGTTTTCATCTTTCGGCATATTTAATGAGCGGATGGCGCGCTGTACCTGTTTTGTCAGGGCGTCGGACGGTGGATACAGGGATTCAAAGTATCCCATAAAGTCCGCGGCGGAATGGAAATGCCGGTTATTGCCGTGCTCTAAGACCTCGGTCATCAGGATCCGCTTAATGATCCCTTCACAGGTTTCACGGGAAGGATTTTTCCGAAAAGACGATGAACGTTCCATAGTTCCTCCTTAGCAATCAAAATGGACATAAAAGACAAAAGATCATGTCTTATCGTAATTATATGACAGAAAATACCGGTTATCAACGACAAAATGAAAATGGATATTCTTGGATATATCCGTTCAGCAATTGACGAAAAAAAGAAAGAGCGATAAAATAAAATAAATACCACTATTATTATTATGGAGCGGAAAAATGTCAGTCGTTTATAAACAATCCAATGCCTCCGCTGAAATATTAAAACAGATCGTGGAGGAAATTAATACGCATGGAGGAATCGTAAAAAGGGAGCAGCTTGGCAATCTGGGGATCGATTACCGGCGGATTTTGAATTTTGTTGAAACCGGCGAACTGGTGCGCATCAAGAACGGATATTATACGGATCGGATCGACCGCTTTACGGAAGAGGAACTGATCGCAAAGTTATTTCCGGACGCTTTGCTGTGCATGGAAAGCGCACTGTATCCTTACGGATACATTTCGCAGAAACCGTACGGATGGCGGCTTGCGGTAGATAAGAATACTTCCAAATCCCGGTTCCATATGGATTATCCGAAGATCATTCCGTATTACACGGAGCCGGAGGCGCTGGAAATCGGCGCTTCCACGATCGAGATCGGCGGGAATGTTTTCCGTATTTATGATAAGGAGCGCGTGATCTGCGATTGTTTGAAGTACGAGAGCAAGATGGAGCGGGAAACATTTAAGGAAGCGATCCAGTCTTACATAAAGGACGAAGAAAAGGATATATCCCTGTTGATCGAATATGCAAAAGAACGTAAGGTGATCAAGAAAGTGCAGAATCTGATCGGGGTGTGGTTATAATGAAAGTTGGCATCAATACGGCGGCGGAATTAAAGGAGAAAAGCGTCAGCCTTTCTGTTCCTTTTGCAGATCTTCTGCGGGGCTATCTGACGGAGGATATTTTGCAGAGAATTTACCGCTCGGACTACCGGGAAGTTTTCTGGCTGGCCGACGATCATGCGATCGGTCTCGAGCAGTATCGGAGCAGAAAAGAGGAGCGGCTGGAATTTTACTATCTGGAAAGCGAGAAGACCATTCCGCCGGAGAAACGGATTCCGGGACAGAAGCTGTCCGAAGGAATGGCGGATCATCTGCTGAAAGAGCTGCTTTTCAAGGAACAGCCGCAGGGAGTCCGCTGGGAAGGAAGCCTGAAACAGAAAGCGGACTATTACGACTGGAAGCTCAATGGGGAATTTTGCGAGATGCAGGCGCCGCTTACGGTCCGGCTGCGCAGACTGTCCGGAAAGAACCTGCGTCCGGAGAAGAGGGAATTTTCTCTTTTCATGGAAAGCAAGAAGCCGATCCTTCTGTACATCTATTCGCCGGAGAACCGCTTAAGCGAGCATTTTTTTGAAATCATGAAGAAGCTGGAACTGATCGCGGATATGGAATCCTATGACGTCGTGGACCAGATCTTGAAAACACAGTCTGTCAGCGGCCGCCATATCATGGAGGAACTGGGAAGCCGGGCAAAAGAGGAGCCGCGCGTGCTCCGCATCCAGAGGATTGCCCAGGTCGAGGAATACCGCGAATATACTTATATGCGGAAGCGCTGGGAACAGTACCGGAAACGGAACCATCAGCCGCAGGAAGCGTGGACGGAGGTTTTAGACCGCTTTATCAGCTTTGCAAAGCCGATCTGGACGGCGCTCTGCCGGAACGAGATCTTTTTTGACGACTGGATGCCGGAGCTCGGAAGGTTCCTTGGATAGAATTTCCGCTCATTAATCCGATGAAAGGTAAAAAATAAATATGCTGCTGGATGAAAAACTGTCCGGTTACATAAAATCAGATATTTACCCGTTTCATATGCCGGGGCATAAGCGCCGCCCGCTCGCAGACTGGAATCCTTATCAGATGGATATTACGGAAATTGACGGATTTGACGATCTGCACCGTGCGAAAGAGATCTTAGCAGAGGCGCAGATGCGGGCGGCCCGTTTATACGGAGCGAAGAAAACCTTCTATCTTGTCAACGGAAGCACGTGCGGGATACTTGCAGCAATTTGTACCGCTTCAAAGCGAAGAAAGCGGATTTTAATAGCAAGAAATTGCCATCGGTCGGTATATCATGCGGTATACCTTCAGGAACTGGATGCGGATTACCTCTATCCCTGTATGACGAAAACCGGGATACCGGGACAGATTCCGCCGGAAGAGGTAAAAGCGCGCTTGGAAGAGGCCGAAAGAAACAAAACGATCGAAGAGATCGGAGCCGTCGTGATCACTTCGCCCACTTATGAAGGAGTTGTGTCGGATATCCGGCGGATCGCAGAGATCGTCCATGCATACGGGATCCCGCTGATCGTTGACGAGGCGCACGGTGCACATTTTGGATTTTCGGAAGCTTTTCCGAAGAGCGCCGTCAGGCTCGGCGCGGATCTGGTGATCCAGAGCCTGCATAAAACCCTGCCTTCCTTTACCCAGACGGCGCTGCTGCATCTTTGCACGAACCGCGTCGATGAGAACGAAGCCGCGCGCTATCTTGATATTTTTGAGACAAGTTCGCCTTCTTATCTTTTTATGGCCGGGATGGAAGCCTGCATTCATTTATTGGCGGAGAAAGGAAATCTTCTTTTTTCGGCTTATCAGAAGCGGCTGTCGGATTTTTACCGCCGGATGGAAAAGCTTCATTATTTGAAGGTGATCCAAAGGCCGGATTTTTCTTCGGAGGAGGCGTATGATCTTGACCTGTCAAAAATCTGCATCAGCACCGATGCATCGAATCTGACGGGAAAGGAATTGTATGATCTGCTTCTGGAACAATACAGGCTTCAATTGGAAATGGTTTCCGGTGGATATGTGGTGGCATTATCCGGTATTATGGACACAGACGAGGGATTTTCCCGTCTGGGGAAAGCCCTGATCGAAATTGACGCTTCTCTGTCGCCGGCTGACCAGAAAAAGAAGGAGCGCATCGCGGCGGCGGGAAATCTCTATACCAGACAGGAGCGGGTATGCGGGATTGCCGGGGCGCAGGATGCGCCGAAGAAGACGCTGCCCCTTTCGGATGCCGAAGGAGAGATCTGCGCATCTTATGTTTATCTTTATCCGCCGGGCATCCCCATACTTGTGCCGGGGGAACGGATCACGGGTGAGTTTCTTTCAAAGATCCGCGGCTGCAGGCATCTGGGGCTGGAAGTCTATGGACTTGCTTCCAATTATGATTACGGGATAGAAGTTGTCAATTTTTCCTGACTATATTATACTTAAAGGAAAAGAAGCATATGGGAAAAATATTCTGCGTTATGGGAAAGAGCGCAACGGGAAAAGATACGATCTTCCAGAAGCTCTCTTTAAAGAAGGAGCTCGGACTGAAAACGATCGTTCCTTATACAACCCGCCCGATCCGGGAAGGGGAGAAAAACGGAAGGGAGTACTATTTCTGCTCGGATGCGGATGCGGAGCGGTTCGCGCAGGAGGGGCGCATCATCGAACGGCGCGCATATCATACGGTACACGGCATCTGGCAGTATTTTACCGTGGACGACGGGCAGATCGATCTGGATTTTGGAAGCTATCTGCTGATCGGGACGCTGGAAGCCTTTGCGGGACTGCGCAGTTATTACGGAAAGGAGCATGTTCTTCCTATTTATATAGAAGTTGAGGACGGGGAGCGCCTTTTTCGTGCGATCACAAGGGAGCGGAGTCAGGCGCATCCGAAATACGAGGAAATGTGCCGCCGTTTTCTGGCGGACGCGAAGGATTTTTCCGAAGAAAAATTAAAGCAGGCGGGAATTACCCCGCGCTTTGCAAATGAAGATCTGGAAGAAACCATTCTCCGGATTGCCGCATACATTCGGGAGAACAGATAGTCTTCATACCGCACAGAGGAGGTGGAAAAGCCTATGGATATGAAGGTCAATGAAATGAGCCGTATTACACAGGTTCCGGATACGGCAAAAACAATGGAAGGCGACGGTTCTTTCAAGTTCACGCTGGCAAGCGCGATTTCCGATTCCGAGCTGCAGGCAAAGGTCGATGCGATGTTGAATGACATCACCCTGCAGGGAAACCGGATCGCACAGCATATGGATATCCGCGATATGAAAAAATACCGGGGGCTGATCCGGGATTTTTTGAATGAGATCGTATACCGTTCCCATAAATTTTCGAGGGAAAATTTTCTGGATCGGAAAGGACGTCACCGTGTCTATGGGATCATCCGCCTGATCGACAGCAATCTGGACGAACTGGCCAACGAACTGGTTTCCGATGAGAAGGATCATCTGTCGATTTTAAGCAGAATTGGTGAGATCGAAGGACTTTTACTGGATATCTTTACATAATATATAGTAAACGGGAAATATAAACTTGCGTTTATAGAGGAGGAAAGAATATGGCAGGTTTCCGGGAGATCATAGGGCATGAACAGATCATTGAACATCTGCAGAACAGCATTTCGATGAATAAGGTTTCCCATGCGTATATTCTGAACGGTGAAAAAGGCTCCGGGAAAATGATGCTGGCGGAGGCGTTTGCGATGGCGCTGCAATGCGAATCCGGCGGAACGGAAGGCTGCATGAAATGCCGCTCCTGCAGACAGGCGATGGACCACAACCAGCCGGATATCATCTATGTTTCTCATGAGAAGCCGAATACGATTTCCGTAGACGATATCCGGAGCCAGTTAAACAACGATATTGTGATCAAACCGTACAGCAGCAGATACAAGATCTATATTGTCGATGAAGCGGAGAAGATGAATCCGCAGGCGCAGAATGCGCTTTTAAAGACCATAGAGGAACCGCCTGCTTACGGGATCATTCTGCTTCTGACGACCAGCGCGGACAGTTTTCTTCCGACCATCCGTTCGCGCTGCGTGGCCTTAAACTTAAAAGCGGTCAAAAGCGAGGTCATCCGCTCTTATCTAATGTCGCATTATCAGATACCGGATTATCAGGCGGATGTCTGCACGGCGTTTGCGCAGGGAAATGTAGGGAAAGCGATCCAGCTGGCGGCCTCGGAGGACTTTAATGAATTAAAGGCGTCTGCGATCCAGCTGATGAAGCGCCTGGAGGATATCGACCTCTATGAAATGGCGGCGGCCGTCAAACAGATCGGCGAATATAAACTGAAAACAGAAGATTACTTCGACCTTATGATGATCTGGTTCCGCGATATCCTGTATATGAAGGCGACGGGCGATGTCAACGGACTGATCTTCAAGGATGAAGTTTATGATATAAAAAAACAGGCGGCAAGAAGGTCTTATCAGGGAATTGAAACGATTTTGGAGGCTTTGCGGAAAGCAAGAATCAGAATCGGCGCAAATGTCAATTTTGATCTGGTCATTGAACTGCTCTTGCTGACCATTAAGGAGAATTAATTATGGTAAAAATAACAGGAATTCGTTTTCAAAATGCGGGAAAGATCTATTATTTTGATCCGGCAGATTATGATCTGGAAACGGGAACGCATGTGATCGTGGAAACGACAAGAGGCGTGGAGATGGGAGTGATCATGATCCCGCCTAAGGATGTGGAAGACGATCAGGTGGTGCAGCCGTTAAAGCCGGTGATCCGCATTGCGACCGAAGATGATGAAAAGCGGGTGGCGCGCAACCGGGAGAGAGAGAAAGAAGCGTTTGCGATCTGCAAAGATAAGATCCAGAAGCATAATCTGGATATGAAGCTTGTCGGGGCGGAGTATACCTTCGACAACAATAAACTGCTGTTTTATTTTACCGCCGACGGGCGGATCGATTTCCGCGAGCTGGTTAAAGATCTGGCCGCGGTTTTCCGCACGAGGATCGAACTGCGCCAGATCGGCGTGCGCGATGAGACAAAACTGCTCGGCGGAGTCGGCATATGCGGACGGGAACTGTGCTGCAAGACCTTTCTTTCCGATTTTGCGCCGGTTTCGATCAAGATGGCAAAGGAGCAGAATCTCTCCTTAAATCCGACCAAAATATCCGGAGTCTGCGGACGATTGATGTGCTGCCTGAAAAACGAGCAGGAAACTTATGAATACCTGAACAGCCGCCTTCCTTCGGTCGGCGACGTGGTAACGACTCCGAACGGAACGAAAGGGGAAGTGACCGGAGTCAGCGTACTGCGCCAGATCGTAAAGGTGGTCGTGGACAACGGAGAAGAAAAGGAATTGCAGGAATATCCTGTGGACGAGCTTCAGTTCTATCCGCACAGGAAGAAGGATGTCAAACTGACAAAAGAGGAGCTCAAAGAGCTGGAAGGCCTGGAGGATTCTCCGGAAACTGCGCAGAAAGAGGATAAGCAGGACAAGCGTCCGGAACGGCAGAACCGCCCGGAGCGGCATGAGCGCAGCAGTGAGCGCGGCGGCGACCGTCCGGAGCACCGGGAAAAGAACCGCAGCAGGAATCACGATTATAAAGGAAAAAAGGGCTTTGAGCGAAAAGGAAATCACAAGGAGCAGGGAAAACGCAGAAACAAAGATCATAATTCATGAGAACGAGCGTCTGGATGAACTGCACCGCAACGGATATTTTATCATTCAGGATAAAGACCGGTTCTGCTTTGGCATGGACGCCGTGCTGCTGTCCGGTTTTGCCCGCGTAAAAGAGGGGGAAACGGTGCTCGATCTTGGAACGGGAACCGGGATCCTTCCGATCCTGCTGGAGGCAAAGACGAAGGGCGCGCATTTTACGGGGCTGGAAATCCAGCCGGAGAGCGCGGATATGGCGCTAAGAAGCGTCGCTTACAATCATCTGGAAGAGAAGATCTCGATCGTAACAGGCGATATCAAAGAGGCTTCCGGGATTTTCAAAAAGTCCTCTTTTGATGTGATCACAACGAATCCGCCTTATATGATCGGACAGCACGGGCTTGTCAATCCGGATGATGCCAAAGCGATGGCACGCCATGAGATCATGTGTACATTGGATGATGTGCTCCGTGAAAGCGCAGGCCTGCTAAAGCCGCAGGGGCGGTTTTATATGGTGCATCGTCCGTTCCGTCTGGCGGAGATCTTAAGCAAAATGATCTCTTTTCGGATCGAGCCGAAGCGGATGCAGCTGGTGTACCCTTTTGTGGACAAGGAACCGAATATGGTACTGATCGAGGGGATGCGGGGCGGAAAGCCGCGCATGACCGTGGAAAAACCGCTGATCGTCTATAAAGAGCAGGGGGTTTATACCGATGAGATTTACGGGATTTACGGATATTAAGGGAGGCGGCGATGGCCGGGACGTTGTTTTTGTGTGCGACTCCGATCGGTAATCTGGAAGATATTACCTACCGGACGCTTCGCATATTAAAGGAAGTGGATCTGATCGCGGCGGAAGATACCAGAAATTCCATCAGGCTTCTCAACCATTTTGCAATCAAAACGCCGATGACCAGCTACCATGAATTTAATAAGGTGGAAAAAGCGTATCAGCTTCTGGATAAACTGCTGGAAGGGCAGAATATCGCATTGATCACGGATGCGGGGACGCCGGGGATCTCTGATCCGGGCGAGGAACTGGTGCGTATCTGTCTGGATGCGGGAGTCACCGTTACTTCGCTGCCGGGACCGGCCGCTTGCATTACCGCGCTGACGATGTCCGGCCAGCCAACCCGGCGGTTTGCGTTTGAAGCGTTCCTGCCGAGGGAGAAAAAGGAGCGTGCTGCGGTTCTGGAAGAGCTGAAAGAGGAAACGCGGACGATCGTTCTTTATGAAGCCCCGCATCATCTGGTAAAGACAGCGGAAGAATTGTATCAAATTCTCGGAAACAGAGAATTATCCGTCTGCCGGGAGCTTACCAAAATATATGAGGAAAATCAGCGGACGACGTTGGAAGGACTTCTTACCTATTATAAAGAGCATGAGCCGCGGGGAGAATATGTGCTGGTGATCCGCGGGAAAGACCGAAAGGAGATCAAAGAGGAGCAGCAGAGAAGCTGGGATGCGCTCACACTCCCGCAGCATATGGCTTATTATGAAGAGCAGGGAATCGCGCATAAGGAGGCCATGAAGCTGGTTGCGAAAGACCGCGGAGTCAGTAAAAGGGAGATTTATCAGAAACTGCATGTAGAGGATCATTTGGAATAATCATACAAGAGGATGAAAAGAATGAAGCACCATACCGTGTTAAAAGTACTGATCGGAAGCGCCGCGTTTGGAGTGTTTGTTTTTGCGGTTAATTTTACGAAACTGCATGAGAGTGAGATCACACCGTCCGCCCGTCCGAATCCGGTGATCGTACAAACGGGTTCTATCGTGAATCTCGAAGATCTGCCGGAAGAGGAAACAGAAGAAGAGCTTCCGGAAGTAGAACTGGTTATGATCGGCGATATGCTGATGCATGAGAATGTCATTGCTTCCGGTTATCAGCCGGACGGCAGTTATAATTTTGATCATCTTTTTGCCCATGTGAAAGAGAAAATAGAAGCCGTCGACCTCGCGATCGTCAATCAGGAGACGATCCTGGGCGGAGACGAGTTTGCATATACCGGTTATCCAGCGTTTAATTCCCCGACGGAATGCTCATGTGCGGTAAAGTAACACAATGATTTGATAGGCAACCGCCCCTATTCCGTAATTTGAAAGACCAGCTAT
>CANQDS010000036.1 GCA_947593655.1 uncultured Lachnospiraceae bacterium
GGATGGCGGTACGCCATTGGTTAAAACTTTTGTAGAAGTGGTGTTTATCACGGGAAATGGCACGATGCAGTTTTTTGCATAATATGCAGAAAGGCTGCCACACCGAAGGCGTACCTTGTGTAGTGGCAGGCTTTCTGTATGGTGCGCCTAGCGACGCACGTTTCTAACGGGTGAGAGCCCGACCGCAAATTTCAAAAATTTATCGTGAAATCCTAAAAAGTGTGTTATACTGTCGTTATAAAAGAATTTGGAAAGGGTGAAGCTTATGGAAACAATGCAGGCTGTTCATGCGGTAAACAGACAGGGCAATATGCAGACGGTAGATGATGCAATGAATATTCTTTTTTCCAAGCTGGATGAAGCAATAGATGAAATGGAGCAGGGACGGACACAGACCATAGAGGAAGCATGGGAGGAAATAGACAGGATTTAAGGATGTATATGAAAAGAGAGTCATACCGTGTAGAGATTGCCGAGAGCGGAAAACAGGATGTAAAAGATATAAAGAAATATATTTTGGATCATTTTAAGTATCGTGAGTTGGGAGAAAATTTTTCAAGGAAGATAAAAAAAGCCGCTCTGGAGTTGGATACATTTCCGCAAGGCCACGGCAAAGCTGGATTTGTCTACCGTGGATATGAAATTCACCTAAAACCGGCTGATACATATCTGTTGTTTTATGTGATAGATGAACAGAAGAAAAAAGTTACTATTTTGCGCGTGATGCAGGACGGGATGAACTGGCAGTTTATCCTGCAGCATTGGATACAACAGAATAATTGAGAATTCGTATAATGAGACAGGATTGTGCTGGTTCTGTTTTTTTTATTTTATAGGAAAGACCGTCTGTGGCGTTCCCTGAAATTGAAAATAGCCCGCATGGAGGCGGGCATAAACATTGGACGACACTGTTTAGAAGATATAAAAACCTTCTACTCCAGCCTCGTCGGCGAATAAGAGCAATGTATGAAAGTAATTGGATAATTGGATATATTGCTCCATGTGCGGGGCAAAGACCTGTGATAGGCTTAGAGAGGATACGTTTTCAAAAACTATCCTCTCTACTGTCCGAAATGTAAACAGGAAACATTGATTAAAACTAAAAATATGCAAATAACTGTTCTTATGTATTGGACATAATCAGCGAAAAATTGATTTTCTGCTTAAACATGGGATTCGCTTTCTATGGTAAAGACATATAAGAGGTTTTGCGGTAAAATTCTATTACAACTAAAGAGGAGGTAAATTACATGGATATGGTAAAGATAGGGAGCTTTCTCGCAGAGCTTCGCAAAGAACGCAAACTTACACAGGCTGAATTGGGCGAAAAACTTGGTGTTACGAATAAAACAGTTTCCAGATGGGAAACAGGAAGCTATATGCCACCTGTGGAAGTACTGGAGGAACTCAGCAATCTTTATGGTTTAACCATTAATGAACTACTGAGTGGTAGAAAATTAACTGCAGAGGAATATAGAAAAATGGCAGAATCGAATATCAGAGATACACTTAAAGCAAGCACTTTTGAACTGAAAGAAAAGCAGATGTTTTTCAAGAAAAAATGGCGCAAGGAACACATTTCAACAATTATTGCCTGTACAGTTGCATGGATTGTTTTAATGGTTTCATTGAAATTCCAGGGAGTTGAGATATATCTCTGTGGCACCATCGGCGGTATGCTTGCAGTTCTTTATTATGCAGTGCTAAATAATCGAATGATGGCTTATGTAGAAGAACATATTTATGGTGGTAAATGGAACGAATACAATGGTAATTTCGATAATAAATAGGAAAAGTCGGTCGGTACTATAGTATCTAATCTCTGTTTTTGGCAACGGTAATTATATGCTGAATAGTTTTGAAAAAACAAAAATCAAAATAGTTTGGAGAACAACAGTTGAATAAAAGTAAATGGATATTATGTCTTGTTTGTGGAAGCAAAACTCGTGACAGGCTTAGAGAGGATAGGTTTTCAAAAACTATCCTCTCTACTGTTCGAAATGTAAGCAGGAAACTTTGATAAATGCAAAGAAACTACATATAGCCGTCATCAAAGAGCCAGACGCACAGACGCAGAGCCGATGATTTTGTGAGATACTTCACAGATCATCGGCTTTTTTATAACAAACAAAGATAGGACATGTCCACCAAATAAAGGAGATAATGATTATGGTATCAGGACATCTGCAAGAGAAAAAAGGCTATTTATTGGTTTTTCTGCTAGAAAGAGGACAATATAACCCGTCGCTGAAGCTTGCTATGGATATTGCAAAAGTGTTCCATGTGACTGTTGAGGATTTGTTTGAATTTGTAGATGATAACTGAACACATTTCGCAATTCTTATTTTGAAAACATTGCATCATTTTTAGACAAGAGATATACACAATACTGATTCATACTGATTCCCTCTCTTTTTGAATGCTCTGCTAACGAGCGGTGCAAGCTTCGAGGTATCCTAAGCTTGAATTGACCGGAATACTCTTCCAAATCATCCGGTTCATGTATTTCTATTCCGCTTTCAACTGCCGCCTCCAGCCATGCCTGCTTAGCATCCATAGCATTGGCGATTGCTGATTCTATATTTTCACCGCAGGTAATACATCCCGGAAGTTCTGGAAATGAAACCACGAATCCCCCTTCGTCCGTATCTTCTACAATTTCCATACGATAATTCATTGCCATATAATCATTCAACGTTCTCATCATTGATTGCCTCACTTTCCACAACTTGCTTTACCATCGCAACATACACTTTTTTAATCGGTTCGTGTTTAGGTATCGTGATCGGCTGAGCGCCTACCTTCCTAAATGTATAATGGCTGCTGCCTCCTTTGGGAGCATTCATTACATAACCATAGCTTTCCAATACCTCCTACCTGTATTATATGTGGTATCACATATGGTGTCAATTCTTATTTCAAATTCCATGAAGCAAAATTTATACATGTTCTGCATTCGTGAAATAAGGCTGGCTTATCACAAGCGATAAATTTCCCATAATTTTCAGGTATATACTTTCATGCTAATATCATACAAGAAAAATTACTTGAGGAGGAAAACAATTATGAGTAAAGAAGTATATTACACGATATGTCCAGTAGCCAATGCATCTTATTTGGCAGCAAATACCTGCTTTTTGAAAGATGGATTTGAAAAGATCGGTTATACGCCGATTAAACTGCAGACATTAGAACCTGAAAAATGGAAAGCGCATTTTACTTATGAAAATGATCGATTATTCCGTGAAGGAGGCAATACCCCTCCTATTTGGGCCAGATCCAAGGGACGCGGTGTTGTTCTGATCGGATTAAATATTATAGAGGAGAAACAATATATACTTGTCAGAGCAGATTCTGAAATTCAAACGATCAGGGATTTAAAAGGAAAACGGCTGGGGATACCGGATCATGTAAAGGTATATATTGATTTTCATAAAGCTTCTGCGCAGCAGGGATTTGAAATTGCACTGAAAGCCAATGGCATTGCCAAAGAAGATGTCGAATGGGTAAATTTAATCACAGAAAGCAGATTTACGTCTGAGGGAAAAGGGGAGACATTCGCAGACTTGTCAGCAATAGAAGTTGAAGCACTGGAAAATGGTCAGGTCGATGCCATTTTTATGAAACTGCCAATTGCGGAAGAACTGGTAAGCAGCGGAAAATTCCGGAAAATCTTTGATGTTGCATATGATCAGAACGCTCTGGTGCCTGTAAATAATGAGTACCCGAATATTCTGACAGTAAGTGAAAAACTTGCAGAGGAAGAACCGGAAGTTGTAGTGGAATATATTAAGCAGACGATTCGTGCCTCAAGATGGGCGAAAACACACCAAAAGGAAGCAGAAGCCTTATTGGCAGAACAGACGCATGGTACAGTAGAAAGCTATCAGAGAGCTTATGCGAAAGACTTCTACCAAAGAACAGAAGTAAACTTTTCGGAAGCCGGACTGGCCGCATTGCAGGAAAGATCCGATTTTTTATATAAAACCGGATATCTGGAGCGGGAAGTGAACGTTTATGAGTGGGCAGACAGAAGGTTTTATGACAAAGCAATAGAAGAATTAGGCCAAGAAGGAGGAAACGATCATGAAAAATAAGAGAATTGTTATGTTAGGACTCATTGCTGCATTGATCTTTGGCGTGACAGCATGCGGCAAAACGTCAGGTAATGCCGGCAAACAGGAAGCAGAAACAACAACAGATGATGCGGATAGTGAGACGACATTACTGGCAAATGAATTGCTTGACAGATATGTAACAAAGGATGATGTAATAACAAAGAATGTTATTGAAAAATCAATTGTGTTATTAAAAGAAAAATATCAGTTTGAGAAACTGGATGAGTTAAAGATTCAGTCAACTGACTGGGTTTATGTAGCACAGAAAGAAGGCTGGTTTGATGAGCTGTTTGGTGATAATCATACCAAAGTTACAGCGGTAGAAGGCTCGATCGGAAATGAGGCGCAGCTTATGGCAAGAGATGAACTGCATCTGGCCAATCGTATGTTATATCCATACCTGCTTTTCAAGACACAGGGAGCAGATCTGACAGCATTAGCTATTTCAGCGGATCCTGATGAGGACATTGTTACAATTCTGGTTCAAGCAGATTCGCCATATCAGACCTTTGATGATTTAAAAGGAAAAACGATTGGCAGCTGGAACGCAGGATGCCAGTATGTTGCATTGGTCGAGCTTACAGAGGACAGAGGATGGAAAATGGGAACAGATTGGACTTATTCCAATATTTCAAACGATTCTCTGAAAGCCGCTTTGCAGGCAGGAGAAATTGATGCGATATCCGTACATCCGCTGACAAATTTTAATGGTTCCATTATTGATGGGAGTTTCCGGGAAATTGCAAATGCCAAAGAAGACGGAACATATGTAAACTGCGGAGGTGCATCTGTCACTTTCACATCTTCTTCTTTTGCAGATGAACATGAAAATATTCTGAAAGCGGTATTGAAACTTAGAGAATTAGTGAATGCATATATTCTTCTCAATGAGGAAGATGCGGCCGCTGCCGTAGAGGCAATTACCAGAACTCCTGCTGAAAATACGATTTTCTACAATGAAAGATCAGCAGAAACCTTCTTTAATTCTCAACAGCCGTTAGAGGAATTGATTGCTGACACCGATACCTATCAGGACTGGCTGATTTCTCATGTGGAAGAGTTTACAGAAGAAAACAGAGTAGACAGCTCATCATACTTTAACGAAAAGTTTTTTCAGTAGTAAAGGAGTATGTTATCGTGCATAACTGGATGAAATACATAGCAAAAAAAGTAAAATACATTTTTAATGTGGCAGCAATACCCGTTGGCTTGTTACTTTTATGGCAGATCTTATCCAGTCAGGGAATTTTATTGGAAGTTATTCTGCCATCGCCGTTAAGTGTTTTGAAAGCGTTATATGAGATTGTTGTGGATGGAACACTAAAAATTGATATTCTTACTAGTCTGCGCCGAATTATGGTTGGATATTTCTGGGGAGTGGTAGTCGCCATTGTATTGGGGGCTGCCAGCGGACTTAACCGGGTGGTTTACAGATTCATTTATCCGATCATCAATGTTATACGCCAGATTCCATTATACGCATGGATGCCATTACTGATTTTATGGTTTGGAATCGGTGAGTTTTCCAAAGTGCTGATTATTGCCCGTGGTGTTGTTATCCCTTTGTATTTGAATACCGTTCAGGGGATACGCGATGTAAATGTCCAATATTATGAATTGGCAAAAGTGCTGGAACTGAAAAAAAAGACATTTTTGCAGAAAATTGTTTTTCCATCTGCGATGCCGTCCATTTATACGGGATTACGCCTTGCAGCAGGAAATGCGTTGATGGCTGTCGTTGCGGCTGAGATGCTTGGCGGATTGACAGGACTTGGATATGCGCTGCTTCAGGCAAAAGAGTTTTTGTGGTCAGATAAATTAATTGCTCTGATGCTTGTAATAGCTGTTATCGGCATAATCTTCGACTCCATAATTAAAGGGATTGAAAATCGAACACTCAGGTGGAAAAAAACAATAGCATAGGAGAGAAAGATGATAGATAACAGCAGTTTTTTAAAGATAGCCAAAGTGTCCAAAACCTTTTCCGATGAAAACGGTAAAACTCCGGCAATAAAGAACGTTACGTTAGAGGTATATAAAGGAGAATTCGTTTCCATTATCGGGCCCAGCGGGTGTGGAAAGACAACGCTTCTCAGGCTGATTGCCGGATTGGATGAAGAATATGAAGGCGATATCGTGCTGGAAGGAAAGCGAATAGAAAAACCTGGTCTGGACAGGGGATTTATTTTTCAGGAACATAGGCTTTTACCTTGGCTGACGATAGAAGAAAATGTTTCTCTTGGCATGGAAGGAAATAAGGAGAACATAAAAGAGCAGGTCAAAATCTATATGGAAAAAGTTGGATTATCGGGTTTTGAAAAGAAATATCCGAGCCAGTTGTCCGGAGGAATGGCGCAGAGAGCTGCTATTGCAAGAACCCTGATCCGTCACCCCAAAGTATTATTGTTAGATGAACCTTTAGGCGCATTAGATGCATTAACGAAGATGAATATGCAGGGAGAGATAGAGCGGATATGGACAGCAGACGGTACAACCATGATGATGGTGACGCATGATATTGATGAGGCAATTTTTCTGGGAGACAGGGTAGTCATTATGTCCCATAGACCTACTGAAGTAGATCAGATCATTCCAATCGATTTACCAAGGCCCAGAGACCGCAAGAGCAAAGCATTTGCAGAATATAGAAATATGGTTATCAATGCTTTTAACGAAAGTATAGGAGCATACCAGATTTAAACTACGGAATCAAAATAAACAGCATACAAAAATGTGAAAATGGTCTGCGATAAGTAAAATTTATCACAGACCATAACTTTTTAGTAATGCAAAAAACCTACCAAATTGATATGATGATAATAAATGGTTAAGGAAAGGTTTGGTAATGGGATGACTATTTTGCAGCTGAAATATGTAGTAGCAATCTCCAAATCGACATCTATGAGAGAAGCATCTGGTAAACTATACATTTCTCAACCTGCATTATCAGCAACGATCAGGGATTTGGAAGAAGAAATCGGTATTCGGATATTTGAAAGAACCAATAAAGGAATTTTTCTGACAGAAAAAGGCAATGAGTTTCTGGGATTTGCCAAGCAGGCGGTCAGTCAGTATGAGCTTGTAGAGCAGAAATATCTGAATGAAGAAAATGGAAAAGATTATTATTCCATATCCATGCAGCATTACATTTTTGCAGTCCATGCCTTTGTTCATGCGATCGAAAAAAGAAATAAAGACAAATTTTCCTATCTTGTAAAAGAGACCAGAACGGATGAAGTCTTATTAAATGTGCGGGATTACAAAAGTGAGATCAGTATTCTTGCTTACTCTGAAAGCAATAAAAATATTATGAATAAGCTTCTTCGGGAATACGAGCTGGATTTCCACCCGCTGATGGTCTGCGACACGTATGCTTATTTAAGCAACAGGCATCCATTGGCGGATCGGGCGGAGTTGTCCGTAGAGGATCTGAGAGAGTATCCGTGCGTTTCTTTTGACCAGACCAATGAAACGGCGTTCTATCTGTCAGAGGAAGCCTTATCCGCCTATCATTTTGAGAAGATCATCCGGTCGAATGACCGGGCAACTTCATGTGAAATCATGACATTGTTAAACGGATTTGCGATTGGAACAGGAATGATGATCGATAGCTATGTTTTAAAGGATTCCTTTGTTTCGATTAAACTGAAGGAGGAGGATCCGCTTACCATTGGTTATATTGTAAAAAAGAAGCATGTATTGAGTGACTTTGGAAAATTGTATATAGAAGAATTGGAGAAACATAAAAAATAGAGAATAGCGATAAAATAATTGACATGACTGACCATGAAAAGTATTCTTATGGTAGAGTGTTTTGCAGAAATACCAGTTAGGAGAAAATGTATCATGATCGAAAAAATGGAGCGGATCAGCCGCGAACTGATGTACCGGGGCTCGATCCTGGATGTTTACAAAGACACGATGAAGTTTGCGAACGGGAAAACAGAAGAATGGGATTTCGTATCCCACCGCATGGGAGCCGCGGCGGTGCTTCCGGTGCTGCCGGACGGCCGGGTGCTGATGGTGCATCAGTACCGCAACGCGCTGGAGCGCGAGACGCTGGAGATCCCGGCGGGATGCCGCGACAGTCTGCAGGAGGATACCAAAGTCAGCGCAATGCGCGAACTCGAGGAAGAGACCGGATACCGCTGCGGTAAGATGAGCTATCTGCTGTCCCTGCGGACGACGGTTGCATTCTGCGACGAGTTTGTGGACGTTTATCTGGCGGAGGAACTGACGCCGGGCGAGCAGCATCTCGACGATTCGGAATCGATCGAAGTTGAAGCGTTTGAACTGGAGGAACTCTGCCGGATGGTCTACGAGGGAAAGATCCAGGATTCGAAAACGGTAGCGGCAATTATGGCATACAGTAATAAAATAAAATAGTGGGACATATTCTTAGAAGGAAGAAAGATTCCGGATAAGATAGGACACTATGAAAAAACAAATTCTCATTCTGCTTCTTTTGCTGCTTGCGGGAATATTCAGCGCACAGCTGCTCGGACGCGGCTTTTTTGCGGAGTACGGTTTTTTAAACGAATATCATCTGCGGACGTTTGCCGCAGCGAAACCGGACCGGATGGCGCTCTTCGGGAGCATCCTCTGGGAAAGGGGGAAACTGTTTCTGGCGCTGGCCGTTCTCGGCCTTACGCCGCTGAAACGGGTGCTTCCGCTGATGATCGAGTGGATCCTTGGCTTTACGATCGGCTTTTTCGGCGCGGCGTGCGTGATGAATCTGCATGCTGCGGGATTGGGCGTGCTGTTTTTGTCGCTGTTTCCGCAGGGGCTTTTCTATCTGCCGGTGCTCTTTCTGCTTCCGGCAGCGGGGCAGCCGCCGGTTTACCGCGAAAAGGGATACGCGGTACGGAAGACGCTTGCCTTCGCAATCCTTATCATACTGCTGATTGCGGGCTGCCTGACGGAAGCCACGGCCGGCACGTTTTTCATGCAGGCGTTTCTGAAGAAATTTATTCCCGCATAACAAGCAAAGCGAATGACAAGCACTTTTCCTAACAGGAAATATTTTGCTTTTGCGGTATGAATGGCTGAAATACAATGCGATTTTTCCGTCTAACGGCTCATTTCTGCAATATCATAGATCAGCCGTCTGGAATCCTCCCAGCCGAGGCATGGATCGGTAATGGATTTTCCGTAGACATGCTCGCCGATCTTCTGGGCTCCTTCCTCGATGTAGCTTTCGATCATAAGCCCTTTCACAAGATCGTGGATCTCGGAAGAGAGCTGGCGGTTGTGCATGACTTCTTTTGCGATCCGGATCTGTTCCTTAAACTGCTTGCCGGAATTGGAATGGTTCGTATCGATCACGGCGGCCGCGTTCTTTAGATCCATCTTCTGGTACATATCGTGCAGACGGATCAGATCCTCAAAATGATAGTTCGCCGTGGTGTTTCCGTGTTTGCTGACGGCTCCGCGCAGAACCACGTGCGTGTACGGGTTGCCGGAAGTTTCCACCTCATGCCCGCGGTAGACAAAGTGATGCGGGTGCTGTGCGGCGTAAACGGAGTTGAGCATTACGGAAAAATCGCCGCTGGTCGGGTTTTTCATGCCGGATGCGACATCGAAACCGCTGACCGTAAGGCGGTGCTGCTGGTCTTCCACGGAACGCGCACCGATGGCAACGTAGGAGAGCAGATCTTCCACATAGCCCCAGTTTTCCGGGTAGAGCATTTCATCCGCACAGGTCAGGCCGCTTTCCTCAATGGCGCGGATGTGCATTTTGCGCATGGCGATCAGCCCTTCCACCATATCCGGCGCTTTCTCCGGATCCGGCTGGGAAGCGATCCCTTTGTAACCTTCTCCGGTCGTGCGCGGCTTGTTCGTGTAGATCCGCGGAATCAGGATCAGGCGGTCCTTAACCTCCTCCTGGATCGGCGCAAGGCGGCTGACATAGTCGCAGACCGCATCTTCATTGTCGGCCGAGCACGGCCCGATGATGACCAGAAAACGGGAATCATCGCCCCGCAGTACAGCGGAGATTTCCGCGTCACGCCCTGCTTTTAACTGTTTGAACCGTTCCGGAAGCGGATAGTCTTTTTTGATCTCCTCCGGACGGGGAAGTTGTTTTAAGAATGTGAAACTCATAATGCATTTCCTTTCTATTCCTATTTTGGTATTCTTCTGTAACCGGCCAAATGGCTGTATTGTCTGCAGCAGTTCAGCCCGAGACTTTGCACTTGCTTATATTAGTCGAAAAAAATGGGATTGTCAATTTTTTTGAGAAAAGATATAATATATAGCAACAGTTCAGCCAGTCAGAAGCCAATATGGAAAATGATGCTTGCATCAATCTTTCATATTGGCTTCTGACTGAGGGAACGCCCATTTATGAGCAAAGGTAGGCGCGAAGCGCCGGAGAGCGCGTCAGCGCGACTTTGCGAATGGGCGTGGCTGAACTGTTGCGGTTCGGCTGAGGGAACGCCCATTTATGAGCAAAGGTAGGCGCTGTAGGCGCCGGAGAGCGCGTCAGCGCGACTTTGCAAATGGGCGTGTGCTGAACTGTTGCGGTTCGGCTGAGGGAACGCCCATATGAGTAAGGAGCGAGCAGAAAATGAGAAAACCGTTATGCATTAAGAATCGTATGATCGGGCAGGGAAAGCCGCTGGTGTGCGTCCCGATCATGGAACCGGAGAAGGACGGGATCATCCGCATGGCCGGTCAGCTTGCGGCCCGCTCCGCCGACATGGTGGAATGGCGCGTGGACGCTTTTTCCCGCGCACAGGACTTAAACGCGGTGCGCGAAGTGCTTGCCGGGCTTGCGCCGGTCGTCGGCGATACGATCCTTGTGTATACGTTCCGTTCCGCAAAACAGGGCGGCCTGACGGAGCTGGATGAAGATCTGGTTTATGACCTTCACCAGATCGCGGCGGAAAGCCGCACGGCGGATCTGATCGACGTGGAGCTTTTTTCTTCCGGGAAACCGGAAAAGGAGATCCGCTGCCTGCAGGAGATGGGGGCGCATGTGATCGCCTCCCACCATGATTTTGCGCAGACGCCGGAGCCGGAAGTCATGCGGGAGCTGCTTTTGCGTCTGATGGAGAGCGGCGCGGATATCGTAAAACTTGCGGTAATGCCGCAGAGTGCCGAGGATGTGCTCTCCCTGATGCGGGAAACGGAGGCTTTCCACCGGGCGAATCCGGATGTTCCGGCGATCACCATGTCGATGGGCGGGCTGGGCAGCATTTCGCGGGCGGCGGGAGAGACGTTCGGCTCCTGCGTCACGTTCGGGGCGTTCGGACAGGCCAGCGCGCCGGGGCAGCTGCCGTTTGAAGAATTAAGGCAGATGCTGGATATCCTGCACCGCGCAGCGGGGGGAGGGGAAGGCTGATGGGGCAGATTCTGCTTGCCGCGCAGACGGACGGCTATGTATTCTGGCTTTCTCTGATCCTGTGCAGTTTAGGATTTCTCATAATTTTTCAACATTGGAAAAAAAAGAAATAACTATCTAGTTGACTTTTTAATTTTACTCTGATACACTAAATAAGCGCGTCGATGTATTATTTGATCTGCAGCCGTAGTATAATGGATAGAACGCAGGACTCCGACTCCTGAGATGCGGGTTCGATTCCCGCCGGGTGCATTTTTTCCGACCGCCTGCTGCAGCAGGTAGAGATTTGCTACAGGAGGATAAATCCCAATGAAGAACATTCTTGATCATATAAAGAACTTTTTAAATAAAGGCACGATGGATGCCGTAACATCATTCTGCAGCAGGAACAAGCGCTATTTTGGAGCTGCTGCATTATTTCTTGCCATGATCCTGGTGCTATATAACTGTACCGGGAAGGAACCGGAAGAGAAGCCGAATCCTTCGGGCGGAACCGAGACCGAAGGGGGGACATCCCCGGAGGTTCTGGAATTTGAACTTGACAGCGAATTTGAGCAGGATGCCAACGAAGCGTTAAATGCGCTGGTAGAGGCGTACTACGAGGCATATGCGGGCGATAATCTGGAAGAATTGGAGAAGATCGCATACCCGATCTCCAATAACGAGAAGAGCTATATCGGCGTATTCAGCCAGTATATCGAGGCTTATCAGAACATCGTCTGCTATACCAAGAGCGGACTGAGCGAAGGCTCCTATCTGGTTTCCGTGTATTCGGAACTGAAATTTTACAGCGTGGATACACCGGCACCGGGGCTGGATTTCTTCTATGTCGAGACGGACGCAGACGGGAATCTGTTTATCAACAACCTTTACAGCCCGTATAATCTGAGCCGTGCAGAGAACGAGATGGATCCGAATATTTATTCCGTCATTCTCAAATACGAGCAGCAGCAGGATGTTGCCGCGCTCCGTCAGGATGTCGAAAAGAAATACAACGATGCCGTAGCCGGCGACGTCGATCTGGCGACCATGATCACGACGACGATCCCGAACGCGATGCGGGAGTGGATCGATTCGGTCAATGCAATGGAGCAGAATTCGGAGAGCGCTGCGGATACGCAGCAGACCGGAGAGCCGGAGACAGAGCAGGCTGCCGAGACGGAAACGTCCGAGACGACGGAAGAGCCGGAGGAACCGGCACCGGAAGAGACGCCGCAGGAGCCGGAAACGGTTAAGGTAGAGGTGATCGATGATTCCGTCAATGTCCGCAACGGCGCGGGCACGGAGAACGACGCGGTCGGGAAGGCGAACAAAGGAGAAGTATACACCAAGCTGGGCGAGAGCGGTGAATGGACGCAGATCGATTTTAAAGGAACGCCCGCTTATATCAAGACGGAATTTGTACAACCGGCGGCCGGGGAATAAGAATACTGCGGAGACTTTTTCGGAAGTCTCCGTTATTTCTATGTACCGCCCCAAAACGGGCGAAGCGGGGGAGAGTTTGGAAAAAGGAACAGGTTTTGCGGCATGGACGAAGCGGGGATCCGTATCAATAAGTATTTAAGTGAATCGGGCGTATGTTCGCGGCGCGAGGCGGACCGGATGATCGAAGCGGGGCGCGTGAAGATCGATAAAAGGACGGCGGTCATGGGCGACCGCGTTTTTGCGGCGCAGAAGGTGTATTTTGACGGAAAGGAAGTCCGCTGCGAAGAGGAGCGGATCCTTCTGGCGCTCTATAAACCGAGAGGGATCGTCTGCACGGCGGAGAAACGGGAACCGGACAATGTGGTGGACTACCTGGGCTATCCCCGGCGCGTCTATCCGGTCGGCAGACTGGATAAGGATTCCGAGGGACTCCTTCTGATGACGAATCAGGGCGATATCGTCAATAAAATGATGCGCGCCGGGAACCGCCATGAAAAGGAGTATCTCGTAACGGTCAACCGGACAGTCACGGATTTTTTCCTGCGCGGGCTGGCAGGCGGCGTTCCGCTGGCGGAGCTGGGCGTGACGACGCGCCGCTGCAAAGTGCAGAAGGTTTCCTCCCGCCAGTTCCGCATCATCCTGACGCAGGGCTTAAACCGCCAGATCCGCCGGATGTGCGCATATTTCGGCTACCGCGTGGAGAAACTGGTCAGGGTGAGGATCATGAATATTGAACTGGGCGATCTGGAATACGGGGCGTACCGCCCGGTGACGGAAGACGAGTACCGCACGCTGCAGAGGCTGATCCAGCGTTCTTCCAATCTGCCGGTACGGTCGCGCTCGTAAGGAGGACAACAAGCATGGATCAGAAAGAACGGATGGAAACGCTGGTTCAGACGTTAAACCGCGCTTCCGACGCTTATTACAACGGGCAGGATGAGATCCTGTCCAACTATGAATGGGACGCGATGTTCGATGAACTGCTCGCGCTGGAGCGGGAACTGGGGACGGTGCTGCCGGACAGCCCGACGCAGAATACCGGGGCGCAGGGGAGGGAAGGCGGACGGGAAGCGCATGAATTTCCGGCGCTCTCCCTTGCCAAGACCAAGCAGATCGGCGACCTCCAGGAATGGGCGGGCGAATACCCGGTCTGGCTTTCGTGGAAGCTGGACGGGATGACGCTCGTGCTGACGTATGACGGCGGAAAGCTGGCGAAGATCCTGACGCGGGGAAACGGAACGGTCGGGAACAATATCACGCATCTGAAAAATGCGATCAAAGGGTTTCCGCTTACGATCCCGTATCAGGGGCATATGGTCGTGCGCGGGGAAGCGGCGATCTCGTATACGGATTTTGCGCTGATCAACGACACGATCGAAGACGATGATGAAAAATATGCCAATCCCAGAAATCTGGCGGCCGGCACGTTAAATCTGGACGATCCGCAGGAAGTGAAGGAGCGGCGCGTCTGCTTCCATGCGTTTACGCTGGTCTATCTGGAAGAGGAGATCCGCTCGTGGGGCGCCCGGATGGATTATTTAAAGCAGATGGGTTTTACGGTCGTCGAGCATGAACAGGCAGCGCGCGATACGCTGCCCGCGCTGGTGGAGGCGTGGACGCGCCGCGTCGAAAACGGCAAGATGGACATTCCGGTGGACGGCCTTGTGATCTGCTACGACGATACGGAATATGCCGCGACGGGAAGCGTGACCGGGCACCATGCCACGAGGGCCGGTTATGCGTTTAAATGGAAAGATGCGTCCGCTTTTACGAAGCTTCGCTATATCGAGTGGTCGTGCGCCGTTTCCACGATCTCGCCGGTCGCCGTATTCGAACCGGTGCAGCTGGAGGGGACGACCGTTTCGCGGGCGTCGCTCTGCAACATCAGCGAGATCGAGCGGCTGGGGCTCGGCGAGGAATGTACGTTAGAGATCATCAAAGCCAACAAGATCATTCCGAAATGCATCGCGGTGAAAGACGCACGCGGGGAAGTGCATATCCCGGAAGAATGCCCGGTCTGCCATGCCGGCACGCAGATCCATGTCAGCAGCGCCAGCGGTACGAAAACGCTGCACTGTACGAACCCGGACTGCACGGCGAAGCATGTCAAGAAATTTACGCGTTTTGTCAGCAAGGCCGGAATGGATATCGACGGGCTTTCCATTCAGACGATGCTGAAATTCATGAACGAGGGCTTTATCCGCCGTTTTGCGGATATTTTCCGGCTGCCGGAGCATTTTAACGAGATCAGCCGGATGGAGGGATTCGGGGAGAAATCCTGCGAAAACATGGCAAAGGCCATCGAGAAAAGCAGAAAGGTCCATCCGGTCCATCTGATCTATGCGCTCTGCATTCCGATGATCGGCACGGACGCGGCGAAAAAGATCGTCCGCCAGATCGGTTTCGGCGGTTTCTGCGAACGCATGAAAGAAGGAAAAAGCTTTGAAGATGTGGACGGGATCGGTGCGGAGAAATCCAATTCCGTCATCGGCTGGTATAAAAATCCCGCAAACCGCGAAGAATTAGAATATCTCCTCCGCGAGATAACGGTGGAGCAGGTGGAAAAGGAAGAAACCTCCGGCGGGCGCTGCGCGGGGATCACTTTTGTGATCACGGGTGACGTGCATCATTTTAAGAACCGGGACGCGTTTAAGGCCTATGTGGAGTCCGAGGGCGGAAAGACCGCCGGTTCCGTATCCGGGAAAACCGGGTATCTGGTGAACAACGACGCGGCCTCTTCCTCCGCGAAGAACCGGAAGGCCAAGGAATTAAATATCCCGATCATTTCCGAAGACGAGTTCCTTGAAATGTTCGGGGGATAGAAAAGAGGAGCAGCTATGCCAATCAAAACACAGAGCGATCTGCCCGCAAAAGAAATCTTAGAGCAGGAGAATATATTTGTCATGGATGAGAACCGCGCGATGCATCAGGATATCCGTGCGATCAACATCGGGATCGTCAACCTGATGCCGTTAAAAGAGGACACGGAGCTGCAGATCCTGCGCTCCCTGTCAAATACGCCGCTTCAGGTGGATGTTTCGTTTATCACGCTTTCCACGCATGAATCGAAGCATACGTCCATCAGCCATCTGAACAAATTTTACCAGTCCTTCGACGAGATCAGGGATCTGAATTACGACGGGCTGATCATCACCGGGGCGCCGGTCGAGCAGATGGAATTTGAGGAAGTGGATTACTGGGACGAGATCTGCGAGATCATGGAGTGGACGAAAACGCATGTGACTTCCACGCTGCACCTGTGCTGGGGCGCGCAGGCGGCGCTTTATTACCACTACGGCATCCGCAAGCAGCCGCTGGCACAGAAGGTGTTCGGGGTGTACTGGCATCGGGTGAAAAACCGCAAGGTTCCGCTGGTGCGCGGTTTCGACGACTATTTCTGCGCGCCGCATTCCCGCCATACCGCGGTACATAAAGAAGATATCTGCCGCCACGGGGAACTGACTATTCTGGCGGAATCGGAAGAAGCCGGGGTGTTTCTGGTCATCGGGGAGGACGGAAAACAGATCTTTGTGATGGGACATCCGGAATATGACCGGCTGACGCTGCATAAAGAATATATGAGGGACAAAGAGAAGGGGATCGCCATTGAGAAGCCGAAAAATTACTATCCGGACGATGACGAGACGAAGAAACCGCTCCTTCAGTGGCGTTCGCACGGCAATATCCTTTATGCCAACTGGCTGAACTATTACGTTTACCAGCAGACGCCTTACGAATTTATCCGCATGGAGGAAATTATAGGAAAATAGTACCTTTTTTTGTTTTACATCAGACAAAATATGTGATACCATAGGAATTGGGGAAAAATCAAACACATTATTATAAAGGGGGACACTTTTATGGCAAAAGAATTGGTTGCAATGCTGCTTGCCGGAGGACAGGGCTCCAGACTGTATGCATTGACCCAGAAACTTGCAAAACCGGCAGTACCGTTCGGCGGAAAATACAGGATCATTGATTTCCCGTTATCCAACTGTGTGAATTCCGGTATCGATACGGTAGGAATCCTGACGCAGTACCAGCCTTTTGTACTGAACGAGTACATAGGCAACGGACAGCCTTGGGATCTGGACCGCCTGTACGGGGGCGTGCATGTGCTTCCGCCGTACCAGAAAGCATCCGGTTCGGACTGGTACAAGGGAACGGCGAATGCGATCTATCAGAACATCTCGTTTATCGAGCGTTACGATCCGGAATATGTCATCATCTTATCCGGCGATCAGATCTGCAAGCAGGATTACAGCGATTTCCTTCGTTTCCACAAAGAAAAAGGCGCGGAATTCTCCGTAGCGGTTATGGAAGTTCCGTGGGAAGAGGCGCCGCGTTTCGGCCTGATGGTTACGGACGAGAATGACAAGATCACGGAGTTCCAGGAGAAGCCGAAGCAGCCGAAGTCCAATCTGGCGTCTATGGGTATCTATATCTTCAACTGGGACATCTTAAAGAAGTACCTGATCGAGGATGAGGAGGATCCGAATTCCGAGAACGACTTTGGAAATAACATCATTCCGAACCTTCTGCGCGACAACCGCAGCATGTATGCGTACCGGTTCAGCGGATACTGGAAGGATGTCGGGACGATCTCCTCGCTCTGGGAGGCGAACATGGAGGTCTTGGATCCGGAGCACAGCGGGATCAACCTGTTTGACGAAGACTGGAAGATCTACAGCCGCAACAGCGGAATGACCGGACACAGGATCGGCGAGGACGCTCATGTTGAGGATTCCATGATCACCGACGGATGCAACATCCAGGGGACGGTGAAGCATTCCGTATTGTTTGCGGGCGTTACGGTAGAGCCGGGCGCGGTCGTGGAAGATGCGGTTGTCATGGGCAATACCGTGATCAAATCCGGTGCGGTGGTAAAGCACTGCATCGTTGCGGAGAAGGTAGTAGTTGGAGAAGGCGCCATTGTCGGCGAGATCCCTGCGGACGGAGGAGTCGGGGAAGTGGCTACGATCGCTTCGAACATCACGATCGGGGCGAATGCCAAGATCGGACCGAATGCTATGGTATATGATAATGTTGAAGAGGGGGGAGAACAATGGTAAATTCAAAAGCAGAGGCACTGGGAATCATTTTCCCGAACAGCTACGACGCACTGATCCCGGAGCTTGTTACCGAGCGTTTGATGGCTTCCATTCCTTTTGCAAGCCGTTATCGTATGTGTGATTTCATGATCTCGAGCATGGTTCACTGCGGGATCAGCAATATTTCCTTACTGGTGCGCCAGAACTATCATTCCCTGATGGATCACCTCGGCTCCGGCCGTGAATGGGATCTGGTGCGCAAGAAGGGCGGATTAAATATCTTTCCGCCGTATGCGCAGAAATCCGTTAAGGTTTACAACGGACGGATCGAAGCATTAGAGAGCATCAAGGGCTTCTTAAAGAGCCAGACCGAGAAATACGTCATCATGGCGGATTCCAACGTGGCGGTCAACTTTGATTTTAACGAGCTTCTGAATTTCCATATGTCCACGGAAGCGGATGTTACGGTTGTTTACCAGAAGCGGCCGATCCCGGAAGTATTCAAGCGCCCGAACAACGTCGGGAAGGAATACTACTATACGTTTGACGTAGACGGCGGACGCGTGAAGAAGATCTACATCAATCCGATGCAGTCGGGCGTTACGAACTACGGATTAAACATCTATGTTCTCGAGCGCGAGCGCCTGATCCAGCTGATCGAAGAAGCGTATGTACACGGATATACGTAT
Source organism: uncultured Lachnospiraceae bacterium (assembly GCA_947593655.1). Classification (GTDB taxonomy): domain Bacteria; phylum Bacillota; class Clostridia; order Lachnospirales; family Lachnospiraceae; genus Roseburia. Next base: position 18,629 of record CANQDS010000036.1, read on the forward strand.
TTTGCAAGAGATCTTCTGGTGCCGCAGGTAGAATCCCTCAATGTGCAGGGTTACTGCTACGAGGGCTATGTAGCGCATATCCATGACATGAGAAGCTATTTCGATGAGAATATGCGCCTCTTACAGGAAGAGAACCTGCGTGCGCTGTTTGACGGCAACCAGATCTACACCAAGATCAGGGACGACAATCCGACACGCTACATCAACGGCTCCCGTGCGAAGAACGTACTGGTTGCCGACGGCTGCGTGATCGAAGGCGAAGTAGAGAACAGCGTGCTGTTCCGAGGCGTGAAGGTAGGCAAGGGCGCGAAGGTAAAGAACTGCGTATTGATGCAGGATACCGTGATCGAAGACGGTGCGAGCGTGGAATACGTGATCACGGATAAGGAAGTTACGGTTACGGCCGGCAAGTCGCTGACCGGAAACGATTCCTTCCAGGTATTTGTTTCTAAGCGCCAGACAGTATAGAAGAACAATGGAGGCATGATTATGGCTGAAAGCAGAAAAACATTTCCGATCAAATCAGACCAGTTAGGCGAGGTCAAGATTGCGGATGAAGTCGTTGCGATCATAGCGGGACTTGCGGCGACGGAAGTCGAGGGCGTAAGCTCGATGGCCGGAAATATCACAAATGAGATCGTAAGCAGGCTCGGCATGAAGAATCTTTCCAAGGGGATTGCCGTTGAAGTGCGCGAGAACGAAGTGAAAGTTGATGTTGCGATCAATATTGCATACGGGGTCAGCATACCGGAAGTATCCGACCGCGTACAGGAGAAAGTAAAAAGCGCGATCGAAAATATGACAGGCTTAACGGTTGCAGCCGTTAATGTACGGATTGCAAGCGTAGATATGGCGACTCAGTCATAATTAGTGCTTTTTAAATGAAAAGATTTGTAGTATAATTAAGGATGTCCTCTTTGGGACATCCTTTTCCATGTGCCGGTGTATCAGGCTGCGCATGGGAGAAACGCTGCGGATGCGGCACTGATTCAGATGGGAGAAGAATGCATGACCAGAAGAGAACTGAGAAAAACAATTTTTAAAATGCTGTTCCGCGCAGAATTCCATACGCAGGAAGAAATGGAAGAACAGCTTCGTTTTCTGGAAGAGGAAACAGCGGGCTTAAAACCCGAAGATTCTGCATATATTAAACAGAAGACCAACGATATTTTAGCGCACCTGCCGGAGATCGATCAGGAGATCAACGAGAAGTCGAAGGGCTGGAAGACTTCCCGCATGGGAAAGGTGGATCTGAGTCTGATCCGCCTCGCCGTTTACGAGATCCGCTACGAGGAGGATATGCCGGACAAGGTGGCCATCAACGAGGCGGTGGAACTGGCCAAACAGTACGGCACGGATGATTCCTCCTCCTTTATCAACGGAGTGCTGGCAAAATTCGTATGACAAGGAATATATACCCGGTAGGGCAGGTCAACCATTATATCAAAAATATGTTTGCGCAGGATTTTTTCCTGCACCGGATCAGTATCCGGGGAGAGGTTTCCAACTGCAAATACCACACCAGCGGCCATATTTACTTTACGTTAAAGGATGAGAACGGCGCAATGGGAGCCGTGATGTTTGCGGGCGACCGGAAAGGCCTTGCCTTTCGGATGCGGGACGGGGACAAGGTCGTAGCGACCGGTTCGGTGGAGGTCTACGAGCGCGACGGGAAGTACCAGCTTTATGCCAGAAAGATCGAGCCGGACGGAACCGGGAACCTCTATCTGCGGTTCGAGGCGTTGAAGCGGGAACTGGAAGAGATGGGGATGTTTGCACAGGAGTACAAACGGCCGATCCCGAAGTTTGCCCGCACGGTCGGGGTTGTGACCGCGCCGACCGGCGCGGCCGTTCAGGATATCCGCAATATCGCGTCCAGAAGGAATCCGGGCGTGCAGCTGATCCTGTATCCGGCACTGGTGCAGGGCGAGGGCGCGGCGGAGAGCATCGTAAACGGGATCCGCGCACTCGAGCGTTTGGGCGTCGACGTGATGATCGTCGGGCGCGGCGGCGGTTCCATTGAAGATCTCTGGGCGTTTAATGAAGAGATCGTGGCGCGCGCGATCTTCGATTGCAGCGTTCCCGTTATTTCCGCGGTGGGACATGAAACGGACTGGACGATCGCGGATTTTACGGCGGATCTGCGGGCACCGACGCCGTCGGCCGCGGCGGAGCTTGCGGTGTTCGACCGGATGCTGGCGCGGCAGCGGATCGCGGACTGCGGGGAGAAGATGCAGCGGATCCTCGGACAGAAATGCCGTCTGGCGCGTGAGCGGCTTTCCCACAGCAGGACGCGGCTGAACTTTTTAAGCCCGGAGAACCGCTTAAAGGAGAACCGGCGGAGGCTGATGGATGCGGAAGAGGAACTGGAGCGGCTGATGGAAGAACTGCTGGCGGATCAAAGGAGCCGGCTGCGGCTGCTTGCAGAGCGCCTGGACGGCAATTCCCCGGCAAAGAAGTTAAGCCAGGGGTACGCCTATGTGGAAGGGGCGGATCGCAAAGCCGTAAGAAGAGCCGCTCATCTGCAGCCGGGAGAAAAGATCCGGGTGCATCTTCTGGACGGGGGATGCAGCGCTGTCGTTTCGGATGTATGGAAGAATTAAGAAGCAATGTCAGACAATGATGAGAAAGAAGAATTGGAAATAGAATTGGGAAATAGCGTGAAAGAAGAATTGAAAGAAGAATTTAAAGAAGAATCAAGAGAAGTATCAAAAGAAGAAGAAAAAGCCCCGACGCTGGAAGAACGGTTCGACCGGCTGGAGGAGTTGATCGGGCGGATGGAGTCGGGAGAGCTTTCTTTGGATGAGTCCTTTGCCTTGTATAAAGAGGGCTTAAACCAGATACAGGCGGCCAATGAAATGCTGGATTCCGTGGAGAAGGCGATGCTGGCCTTAAATGAAAACGGGGAATTGGAGGAGTTTGCATGACGGTGGAAAAGGAGATCGCACTCCGGACCGAACGGATCAATGCGGTTCTGGAAAACTATCTGCCGAAGGAGGAAGGCTACCAGAAGCGGCTTTTGGAAGCCATGAATTACAGCGTCCGCGCAGGGGGAAAACGCCTCCGGCCGATGCTGATGCAGGAGTCGTTTCTGCTGTTCGGCGGAACGGGCAGGGTGATCGAGCCGTTTCTGGCGGCGATCGAATGGATACATACCTATTCTCTGGTACACGACGATCTTCCGGCGATGGATAACGACGAGTACCGCAGAGGGAAGAAAACAACCCATGCCGTATACGGCGAAGCGATGGGAATCCTGGCCGGAGATGCGCTGTTAAATTATGCGTTTGAAACGGCGTCCCTGGCGTTTGAAGAAGCGCCGGCGGATCCGGCGGTCGGGAAAGCTTTCCGGATCCTCGCGTGCAAGGCCGGGGCGTATGGTATGGCCGGCGGACAGGCCGTGGACGTCGAATCGGAGCTGGACGGAAGCCTGCCGATGACGGAGGAGCGGCTGGAATTTATCTACCGTCTGAAAACCTGCGCGCTGATGGAAGCGTCTATGGAGATCGGCGCGGTGCTTGCGGGCGCATCTGCCAAGGAGCAGGAAGTTATGGGGCAGATCGCCGGGAAAGTCGGCATGGCGTTCCAGATCCAGGATGATATCCTCGATCTGACCAGTACGCTGGAAGTGCTCGGCAAGCCGATCGGAAGCGACGAGAAGAACCGGAAGGCGACTTATGTGGCGCTTCACGGCATGGAACGCGCGAAAGAGGAAGTGGAGCGGCTGTCAGGAGAGGCCGTGCAGCTTCTGGAAGGATTGGGAAAGGAAGACGGTTTTTTGAAAGAACTCATCCGGTATCTGATTCACAGGGAAAAATAGGTGGGGCAACATGGTATTAGATAAGATACAGAAGGAAAATGATATCAAGAATCTGACGGAGCAGGAACTTCTCGAACTGCGCGACGAGATCCGCACGTTTCTTGTGGAGAGCCTTTCCGTCACGGGCGGCCATCTGGCCTCCAACCTCGGGGTTGTGGAGCTTACAATGGCGCTGCATCTTTCCTTTGACCTGCCGCAGGATAAGATCATATGGGATGTCGGGCACCAGTCGTACACCCATAAGATCCTGACCGGGCGCAGGGAAGGTTTTTCGGGGCTGCGCAGCTATGGAGGAATGAGCGGTTTTCCGAAGAGCGGGGAAAGCGAAACGGACTGTTTCAATACCGGCCACAGCTCCACATCGATCTCCGCCGGGCTCGGGATCGCCGCGGCGCGGGATCTGAAAGGGGAGGATTATGCGGTCGTCGCGGTCATAGGCGACGGGGCGCTGACGGGCGGACTTGCGTTTGAAGCGCTGAATAACGTTTCCCGGCTGGAATCTAATTTTATCATTGTGCTGAACGATAACAACATGTCAATCTCGGAGAACGTGGGCGGCATGAGCAAATATCTGTCGAGTTTCCGGACGGCGGGAAACTACCGGAATTTAAAGAACGACGTCATGAATTCACTGGAGCGGATCCCGGTCTACGGCAAGCGGATGGTCAAACAGATCCGGAACGTCAAAAGCGGCATCAAGCAGCTGTTCATTCCGGGAATGCTGTTCGAGGAAATGGGGCTGATCTATTTAGGCCCGGTAGACGGAAGCAATATTGCGGACATGCGCAGAGTCTTTTCCGAGGCCAGGCAGGTGGACGGGCCGGTACTGGTGCATGTCATCACCAAGAAAGGCGCGGGCTATCCGCCGGCGGAGCGCCATCCGGCGCGTTTCCACGGGGCGGAGCCGTTTGATATCGAAACCGGGATTCCGAAGCACCCGCGCGTCAAAGCGAATTATACCGACGTTTTTGCGACAGTCATGAAGAAACTCGGCGAACGCAATCCGGATGTTGTTGCGATCACGGCGGCGATGGAAGACGGGACAGGCTTAAAGCGTTTCCACAATATCTATCCGGAGCGTTTTTTCGACGTGGGGATCGCGGAAGCCCATGCGGTCACATTTGCGGCGGGACTGGCGAAAGCGGGGCTGATCCCGGTGTTTGCCGTCTATTCTTCGTTCCTGCAGCGGGCTTACGACCAGATCCTGCATGATGTGTGCATTCAGAATCTTCCGGTGGTCTTTGCCATTGACCGCGCCGGTCTGGTCGGGAGCGACGGGGAGACGCATCAGGGGATCTTTGATCTGTCCTACCTGTCTACGATCCCGAATATGACGGTCTTAGCGCCGAAGAATAAATGGGAGCTTTCCGATATGATGAAATTCGCAGTCGCGTTCGGTGCTCCGGCGGCCGTGCGCTATCCGCGCGGGGAAGCCTACGACGGGCTGAAAGAGTACCGGCAGCCAATCCGCCTCGGAAAGAGCGAGACGATCTTCGAAGGGGAAAAGATCGCGCTTTTTGCGGTCGGCAGCATGGTAAAAACAGCGGAAGAAGTGCGGCTGCGCTTAATGGAGCAGGGGATTTCCCCGACGCTCGTCAACGCGCGCTTCGTGCAGCCGTTTGACCGGGAGCGCCTCCGGGAACTGGCGCAAAGCCACAGCCTGATCGTGACGATGGAAGAGAATGTGGCAAGCGGCGGCTTCGGGGAACATGCGGCGGCTTTCTTTGCAGAAGAGAATCTGCAGGCGCCTCTGCTTGCGATCGCCATTCCGGACACCTATGTCGAGCACGGGAGCGTGGAGAAGCTCAAAGAGCTGTTACGGATCGATACGGATTCGATCGTGCAGCGGATCCTGGAGGTTTACCGGAAATGAAAAAAGAACGTCTGGATGTACTTCTGACAACCCGCGGCCTGGTCCCGTCCCGTGAGAAGGC
>CANQDS010000037.1 GCA_947593655.1 uncultured Lachnospiraceae bacterium
AACGAGGAGATCGAAAACCAGAAATTCCGAGCCGGAAACGACGGTTTCCTTGCAGCCAAGAAGAACAGCTATCATTACATGGGAAGTTTTCAGGCGGGCGTGGGCGTCTTTACTACGCTGATCCAGATCAACGTCATCTTAGCGGGCGGAGTGCTGATCGCGCACCAGCGGCTAAACGTCAACGATCTGGTTACGTTTCTTCTCTACATCGGCGTTTTTACGGAGCCGATCCGCACGCTGGTGGATTTTACGGAGCAGTTCCAGAACGGATACACCGGCTTTGAGCGCTTCCGCGAGATCATGGACATCATGCCGGATATCCAGGACAGCAAAGATGCCGAAGAGCTTTCCGGCGTCACCGGAAACATCTCGTTTGAGAACGTTTCGTTCCACTATAAGGAAAACAACGAATGTGTGTTAAGCAACATCGATCTGGACGTGGCGGCGGGTTCCTATATTGCGCTGGTCGGCTCCTCCGGGGCCGGGAAAACGACGCTCTGTTCGCTGATCCCGCGTTTTTACGATGTGACGGAGGGCACGATCCGCATTGACGGAAAAGACATCCGAAGCGTCACCCAGAAAAGCCTGCGCAGCCAGATCGGAATGGTGCAGCAGGACGTCTATCTGTTCGCGGGAACGATTTATGAGAATATCGCATACGGAAAACCGGGTGCAAGCCGGGAAGAAGTGATCGAAGCGGCGAAAAAAGCCAACGCGGATGAGTTTATCCGTGCATTCCCGGACGGCTACGATACCGATATCGGGCAGCGCGGGATCAAGCTCTCCGGCGGACAGAAGCAGCGCCTTTCGATCGCGCGCGTATTTTTAAAGAATCCGCCGATTCTGATCTTTGACGAGGCGACTTCCGCGCTGGATAACGAGAGCGAGCGCGTTGTGCAGGAATCGCTGGAAAAACTCGCCCGAAACCGGACGACGTTTGTCATCGCGCACCGCCTGACCACGATCCAGAACGCCGAGAAGATCCTCGTCCTGACGGAAAATGGGATTGAAGAGTCCGGAACCCATGAGCAGCTGCTGCAAAAAGGCGGCATCTATGAAAAGCTGTACCACATGCATTATTAATATTTGCATTCTGGGGATAATCATAGTAAAATATAAATTTGAATGAAGATTGGTAATCCCTTGCAGGCTGCAAGGAGTATGAACCATAGATCTATTGTAGCAGGGAAAGGAGAAAAATTATGACAAAGATTGATATTTTTTCAGGCTTTCTGGGAGCCGGAAAGACGACGCTGATCAAAAAGATGATCGGGGAAGCATTCCAGGGCGAGCAGATCGTTCTGATCGAGAATGAGTTTGGAGAGGTCGGGATCGACGGCGGTTTTCTGAAGGATTCCGGAATCGAGATCACGGAAATGAACTCCGGCTGCATCTGCTGTTCGCTGGTCGGTGATTTTGGAAGAAACTTAAACGAAGTCATTACCCGGTTTCATCCGGACCGCATCTTGATCGAGCCGTCCGGCGTCGGGAAATTGTCCGATGTTATGAAATCGGTCATCGATATTGAAAAAGAGCAGGATGTGAAGTTAAACGCGCTGGTAACGGTCGTCAATGCGTTAAAAGCCAGCAAGCAGATGAAGGCATTCGGCGAATTTTTCAACAATCAGATCGAATATGCGACGACGGTTATCTTAAGCCGTACCCAGAACGCAGCGCCGGAACAGCTGGAATTCTGCGTGAAGCAGATTCAGGCGCTGAATGCGAATGCGGCGATCATCACCACCGCATGGGACGATATTTCCGGGGCGCAGATCTTAAAGGTTATGGAAGGGCAGGATAATCTGGAGATGAAACTTCTGGCGGAAGCGCGCCATGCGAAAGATGAAGAGGAGCATGAGCACGAGCATGACCACCATCATGATCATGACGATGATGACCACGATCATGAGCATCATCACGACCATGACGATGACGAGCATGACCACCATCACGACCACGACGACCATCACCATGATCACGACCACGACGATGATGACCACGATCACGAGCACCATCACGATCATGACGATGACGAGCATGGACACCATCATAACCACAACGATGACGACCACCATCATGATGACCACGAAGAACATCATCATGACCACGATCACGAGCATCATCACGACCATGACCACCACCATCATCACCACCATGCGGACGATATCTTTACGAGCTGGGGAAAAGAGACTCCGCACAAGTTTGAACGCGCAAAGATCGAAGAAATCTTAAAAGGCTTCGTGGATTCCGACAATATCCTGCGCGCAAAGGGCATGGTGGAAAGCACCGACGGAACCTGGATCTACTTTGACATGGTTCCGGGCGAATACGAGCTCCGCGAAGGCGAGCCGGACTACACCGGAAGGCTCTGCGTGATCGGAACGGACATCGACGAACATGCGTTAGAAGAATTATTTGGAATATAGGGGGAGAATTATGGCAGAAGAGATTCCGGTATATCTGTTTACCGGATTTATGGACAGCGGGAAAACGTCCCTGATCGAGGAAACCCTTTTCGAAAACGAATTTGGAGACGGCGCGAGGGGGCTTTTGATCCGCTGCGAGGACGGAGAAACGGAATATGACGAGAAAAAGCTGGGTACGGTCAATTTCAAGCTGGCAGCCATCGACCGGGAAGAGGATTTTACCCCGGAGAAACTAAACGAGCTTCAGAAGGAATACCGGCCGCAGCAGGTCTTTATCGAATACAACGGGACCTGGGGCATGGAGCATATTCTGGAAGAGCCGCTTCCGGCCGGCTGGGTGATCGTGCAGACGCTTGCCACCGTGGATTCCACGACGTTTGACCTGTATCTGAACAATATGCGGGCTATGATGCAGGAACAGGTTTTTGCGGCGGACGTCGTGATCTTTAACCGCACGGATGATTCCACCGACCGCGGCCATCTGCGCCGGATGATCAAGAACATCAACCGCAAGGCGCAGATCGTGTATGAGCGCAAAGACGGGACGATCGACGAGCGCCCGGAGGAACTGCCGTTTGACATCAATCAGGATGTGATCGAACTTTCCGACGCGGATTATGCCATCTGGTATATGGACGCCATGGAAAATTATAAGAAATACGACCGGAAAAAGGTAAAGTACCTTGCGCTGGTCTACAACCCGGAGAATCTGAAAAAAGGCGTCTTTGTGCCGGGGCGTTTCGCAATGACCTGCTGCGTGGAGGACATCACGTTCCTCGGCTTTAAATGCCGTTACGACCGCGAAGAGGAACTGCCGCACCGTTCCTGGATCACGATCACGGCGGAAGTGCGCACGGAGTTTGCAAAGGAATATAAGGGAAAAGGCCCCGTTCTTTACCCGCTTTCCATCGAACCGGCCGAAAAACCAGAAGACGAACTGGTGTATTTTTCATAAGAAACCATTGTCAGAATGAGCAGTTTCCGATATGATGGAAGAGGCTGTTTTACGACGCGGCCGGACCGCGGAACGAAACTGCCGTTACAAAATTAGGAGGAAAAATTATGTACCCGATTGTTCGCAAAGAAAAATTGGCAGACCAGATCTATCTGATGGATATCAAAGCTCCCCGTGTGGCGCGGGAATGTCTGCCGGGACAGTTTATTATTGCCAAAATGGATGAAGTGGGCGAGAGGATCCCGCTGACCATCTGTGATTATGACCGCGAAAAAGAGACGGTTACGATCGTTGTCCAGACGATCGGCGCAGGAACGGAGCGCATGATGGCGCTTTCCGAAGGGGATGCGCTGGAGGATTTTGTAGGGCCGCTCGGCTGCCCGTCCGAACTCTGTCTGGAAAAGAATCTGGAAGAGACAAAGAAGAAGCATATTGTTTATATCGCGGGCGGCCTGGGAACGGCGCCGGTCTATCCGCAGGTCAAGTGGTTGAAAGAGCATGGGATCGCCGTCGATGTGATTATGGGCTCCCGCACGAAGGATCTGCTTTTCTACATCGATGAAATGAAAGCAGTCGCGGAAAACGTATATGTGACGACCGACGACGGTACATACGGGTTCCATGGGAACGGCTGCCAGCAGTTGGAAGCGCTGACCGGGGAAGGAAAGCATTACGATGTCTGCGTGGCGATCGGGCCGATGATCATGATGAAATTCGTTTCCCTGCTGACGAAGAAGCTGGAAATCCCGACGATCGTATCGATGAATCCGATCATGGTAGACGGAACCGGCATGTGCGGCGCCTGCCGTCTGGTCGTAGGCGGCGAAGTGAAGTTTGCCTGCGTGGACGGGCCGGAATTTGACGGCCATCTGGTGGATTTCGACCAGGCAATGAAGCGCCAGCTGCAGTATAAGACGGAAGAAGGACGCGCAAAACTCGCCTATGAGGAAGGAAATACCCATCACGGCGGATGCGGACAGTGTGGAGGTGACCGATAATGGAAGGAATGGTACGAGTACCGGTTCGCGAACAGGAACCAAAGGTTCGCGCAACGAATTTTGAAGAAGTATGTTATGGATACAACAGTGAGGAAGCGGTGGAAGAAGCGTCCCGCTGCTTAAACTGCAAAAATGCACAGTGCATGAAGGGCTGTCCGGTAGCGATCGATATTCCGGCGTTTATCCAGCAGATCAAAGAGGGCAGTTTTGAAGAGGCTTACCAGAAGATCTCCGAATCTTCCGCGCTTCCGGCGGTCTGCGGCAGAGTCTGCCCGCAGGAGAGCCAGTGCGAAGGAAAATGCATCCGCGGGATCAAGGGCGAACCGGTGGCGATCGGCAAGCTGGAGCGTTTTGCCGCGGACTGGGCGCGGGAAAACGGGATCAAGCCGAAGAAAGCCGATGCGTCCAACGGACGCAAAGTCGCGGTGATCGGTTCCGGCCCGGCCGGGCTGACCTGCGCGGGCGACCTTGCGAAACTGGGCTATGAGGTTACGATCTTTGAGGCGCTGCATCAGGCGGGCGGCGTATTAAGCTACGGCATTCCGGAATTCCGTCTGCCGAAGGATGAGGTTGTGGCCGCGGAAGTCGCAAACGTAGAGGCGCTCGGCGTCAAGATCGAGAAGAACGTCGTGATCGGAAAATCCGTTACGGTGGACGAACTTTTAGAGAACGAAGGATTTGAAGCGGTATTTATCGGTTCGGGCGCAGGGCTTCCGCGTTTTATGGGGATTCCGGGCGAACAGGCGAACGGCGTATTTTCCGCGAATGAATTTTTAACCAGAAACAACCTGATGAAAGCCTTTAAGGAAGAGTATGAAACGCCGATCTTCCACGGAAAGAAAGTCGTTGTCGTCGGCGGCGGAAACGTCGCGATGGATGCGGCAAGGACGGCGCTTCGCCTCGGTGCGGAAGTGCATATCGTTTACCGCCGCGGCGAGGAAGAGCTTCCGGCGCGCCGGGAAGAAGTGCATCATGCAAAAGAAGAGGGCATTATTTTTGATCTGCTGCAGAACCCGACGGAGATTCTGGTCAACGAGGACGGCTGGGTGCGCGGCATCCGCATCATCAAAATGGAACTCGGCGAACCGGACGAATCCGGAAGGAGAAGCCCGATCGAGATTCCGGGTTCCGAATATGAGATCGAATGCGATACGGTGATCATGTCGCTGGGAACTTCGCCGAATCCGCTGATCTCCTCGACGACGGTCGGACTGGATACCAACCGCAGGAAGTGCATCATCGCATCGGAAGAAAACGGCGCAACTTCAAAGCCGGGCGTATTTGCCGGAGGCGACGCCGTAACCGGAGCGGCGACCGTGATTCTCGCTATGGGCGCGGGAAAAGCAGCCGCAAAGGGAATCCACGAGTTCCTTTCCGCAAAGTAGGGAGACTCTGACCGTGACATTCCCGAATACGGCGGTTCTGTAAGGCTTCAGCATCGAGGAAGCAACAGAGCCCGCCGGGCAGAAAAAATTTCCCCATACAGGAAAAGACCGGCGGAAACCGGGCATACTAACCCTATGAATAACAGGGAACAGATGGGGAAAAAGAAACAGAATCAAAAAAAGACCGAAAGGATCGAAAGGACCGGAGCAGAAGCGGCAAAGGCGGAAGAAACGGCAGAAGCAGCAAAAGCAGCAAAAGCAGGAAGCAGGGCGGCAGTTTCTTCGGGAACAGGGCTGACCGATAGTGAAGTCGGGGAGCGGATGAAAGCCCATGCCGATAACCGCCCGGTCCTTTCTTCGACGAAAACCGTCGCGGATATTGTCAGATCCAACGTATTTACGTATTTTAATCTGTTGTTTGCGGTTCTTGCCGTACTGCTTTCGCTCGCGGGCGCATGGTCGGATATGATCTTCCTGCCGGTGATCATCGCCAACACCTGCATCGGTATTGTTCAGGAGGTTCATTCCAAAAAGGTGCTGGACCGCCTGACGGATTTCCATGCGCCGGCGGTAAAAGTGCTGCGGAACGGACAACTGAAAGAACTGCCTTCCGAAGAACTGGTGCTGGACGATCAGATCCTTCTGGAAGCGGGAAACCGGATACCGGCGGACGCTGTGGTGCTGGAAGGGGAGCTTTTGGTCAACGAAGCGCTGCTGACCGGAGAAGCGGATGAAATCCGCAAAACAGCGGGCGATCCGCTTTTATCCGGCAGTTTTGCGGTATCCGGGAAAGCGTTTGCGCGTCTGGAAAAAGTAGGAAAAGACGCTTATATTTCCAGGCTCGTGCTGGAAGCGACGAAAACCAGGGACAAAGAACAGTCGGAGATGATCCGCTCCTTAAACGAACTGATCATTGTGCTCGGCATTATCATCATACCGATCGCGATCGCACTTTTCGTGCAGTCCTATGTCTATAACGGCGGCAGTTTCCGCGACAGCATCACCGGCATGGTAGCGGCCGTCATCGGCATGATACCGGAAGGGCTGTATCTCTTATCCAGCGTGGCGCTGGCCGTCAGCACGGTGCGGCTGGCAGGAAAAAATGTGCTGATCCACGACATGAAATGCATCGAGGCGCTGGCAAGGGCCGACGTGCTGTGCGTGGACAAGACGGGAACGATCACGGAACCGGGCATGAAACTCTATGATTTTCAGGTATTATCCCCCAACGAAAAAGATAAAGTCAGGCAATTGCTGGCGGATTTTGCAGCGGCCATGCCGAAGGACAACGAAACGATGGCGGCTATGCAGGAGTATTTCGGTGTAGAAACAGACGGCGATCCGGCGGAGGCTTCTTCGTATTCCACGGAAAGCAGGAATCCGGCGGAGGTTTTTCCGTTTTCCCCGGAGACGAAGTATTCGGCGGCGGTTTTAAACGGCGCCGCTTATGTGCTGGGCGCGCCGGAACGGATTCTGCGGGAGCAGTATGCGGATCATGAAAAGGAGATCGGGCAGTACGGCGGAAAGGGATTCCGCGTACTGCTTTTTGCCGGGTATCAGGGGAAACTGGACGGAAAAGCCCTGCGGGATGCGGTGCAGCCGGTCGCCCTGCTGTTGTTTTCCAATCCGCTCAGGAAGGGCGCGCGCGAAACATTTTCCTATTTTGCGGAATGCGGAACTAAGATCAAGGTTCTCTCGGGCGACCATCCCCTGACCGTATCAGCGGTTGCAAAGCAGGCGGGGATCGCGGATGCGGACCGTTATATCGATCTTTCTGCGATCGCGTCGGAGGAGGAATTGAACCGCGCGGCGGAAGAATACACCGTGTTCGGGCGCGTGACGCCCCGCCAGAAATGGATGATCGTCCGGGCCTTGCAGGCCAAAAAGAAAACGGTTGCGATGACCGGGGACGGCGTCAACGACGTGCTGGCGCTCAAAGAAGCGGACTGCAGCGTTGCAATGGCCTCCGGAAGCGATGCGGCGGCCAATGTTTCCCAGCTGGTGCTTCTGGATTCCGATTTTTCCAAAATGCCCGCGATCGTCATGGAAGGAAGGCGGGTGGTCAATAATATTGAGCGGACGGCGTCCCTTTATATCGTAAAAAACATTTTTTCCATGCTGCTTGCGGTCTTTTCCGTACTGTTAATGTGGGATTATCCGCTGGAACCCTCCCAGGTATCCTTGATCAGCATGTTTACGATCGGGATTCCTTCGTTTCTTCTGGCGCTGGAACCGAACCGGAACCGGATCCGCGGGCATTTTCTGGCCAATGTGCTGATGCGGGCGCTTCCGGCCGGGCTGACCGACTTTATCGTGGTAAGCGGGCTGGTGTGGTTCTGCCGGGAATTTCAGGTGGGGATGGAGTGTTTGTCCACCTCCTGCACGGTTCTGGCGGCGGTGGTCGGCTTTATGATCCTCTGGAAGATCGCCCGTCCGGTCAACCGCCTGCATACCGTCATGATCGCCGTACTGGCGTCCGGTTTCTGGTTTTGCATGTTAAAAGCGGGCAGTTTCTTTGGAATCACGGAAATTTCGAGAAGATGCGCGATGCTGACCGTGCTGTTTGCCGTGGCGGCGGAGCCGCTTCTGCGCTATTTCAGCATGGCTGCGAAAAAAACAGAACTGTTGCAACGCGACGCCAAATAGTTTATAATGATTCCATCTATGAGATAAAGCAGGTGGTATCCGTGCGTAAACGTATCAAGCAGCTTGCAAGGGGAAAATTTGAATACAGTAAGCCGGTTTTGTCTTTTTCGGAAGAAGAAATTGCGGTCGAAGTGATTGAAAATTCGGAGTTTACCGGGAGTTTTACGATCACCTCCGCGAACCATGTTCCGATCCGCGGGATCATTTATACCGACAATCCGAGAATGGAGTGCCAGACGCCGCAGTTTGACGGAGAAGAAGTCCGCGTGCGTTACCGCTTCCACGGGAACGGGCTTTCCGAAGGAGACCAGCAGAAGGGCGCATTTGTGATTGTATGCAACGGGGAAGAGTACAGTCTTTCTTTTTGTGCGTCCGTTTCCAGGCGTTATCCGGAGTCTTCGATCGGGACGCTGAAAAGTTTATACGATTTTTCCAATCTGGCGAAAGAACACTGGGAAGAGGCTTACCAGCTGTTCTATCACAAGAGTTTTTCCAATATCATCAAGCCGAAGGAAGTGAAAGAGGCGATGCTCTACCGGGGGATCGTCTCGGCCAAGCCTTCGAACCAGAATCTGGAGGAGTTTCTGGTCGGGATCCACAAGAAGAACAAGATCGGGTTTTCGATCGAGAAGAAGGCGTACGATTATCCGGAGCTTTCCGAATCCCGCCGGGAATCGGTCGAGATCGTGAAAGACGGATGGGGCTATCTGGCGCTGGACGTTACGGCGGATGCGGATTTCATCCGGCTGTCCCGCGAGAAGATCACGGCGCAGGATTTTCTGGGAAGCAGCTGCATGTTCGAATACTATCTGGATTACGAACGGCTGCACGCGGGGAAGAATTATGCGGTGATCCGTTTCACCGGCGCCTACCAGACCGTGGAAGTGACGGTTTCCGCCGTAAAACAGGCCAAAGAGCCGAAAGATGAGAAAGCGGTCCGGCTGCGCCGCCAGATCGGCGAGTGCAAAGTGGAGCTGATGGAACTCTATCAGGCGTACCGCCTGAAACGGATCGTAACGGGCGTCTGGGCGAATGAAACGATCGAGATCTTAAACCACCTTCATGCGGTCGAGCCCGAAGAGCCGATGTACGAGCTGATGAAGGCGCAGGCGTTTATCATCAACCGCCAGCGTCAGGAAGCGGAATGGATCCTGAATGAATTTAAGCGGAAATGGGAGGATAAGAAAGCGCCGGTCTGGGGCTATTATCTCTACATCATGACACTGATGGAGCGGGAGCCGTCCTATGTGGACCGGATCACGCACGAGATCGAGCTGATCTTCCGCGAGAACCCGGATTCCGCCCTTCTGTTCTGGGTTCTGTCGTTTCTGGAGGAAGAATATTTCAACAACAGCGCAAGGAAGCTGAAAGCGATCGAATACTGGGTAATGAAGGGCTGCAATTCCCCATACCTGTATCTGGAGGCGTGCTATCTGATCTGGCAGGATCCGTATCTGCTGACGAAGCTGGATACGTTTGAGATCCGCATTTTAAGATGGGCTGTCCGCCGCCATGCGATCACCAAAGATGTATCGGCGCAGGTCTTTCAGGTGGTGGAGACGGGGCGGGGCTTTGATCCGTTCCTCTATCAGCTGCTTTCCGCGGCTTACGATGTGAACCCGCAGCCGGTCAATCTGGGGATCATCTGCAGCTACCTGATCCGGGGGCAGCAGTTCGATCCGAAATACCATTACTGGTTTGAAGAAGGGATCGAACTGGAACTCCGCATCACGGGGCTTTACGAAGCCTATCTGCTTTCGATGGACGAGCGGGAAGTGATCTCCGTTCCGAAGATCATCCAGATGTATTTTCAGTATAACAGTGCGCTCCCTTACCGGAAAATGGCGGTGCTCTACAACAATATCATCGCTTCGAAAGAGGCGGAACCGCAGGTATACCACAAGTACCGCAAAGTCATGGGACGGTTTACGATGGAGCAGCTCATGCAGGGGCATATGGACGACAATCTGGCGGTTCTCTATAAGGATATGTTAGAACTCGGCATGGTCAACGAAGAACTGGCGCACGCCCTTGCCAAAGTGCTTTTTATGCACAAGCTGATCCTGTTTCGGCCGGGAATGGTGCGGGTATTTGTCTATCAGAGGCAGCTGAAAGAGCCGCAGATCGTGCCGATCGTCGACCAGACGGCGTATTTCCAGCTGTATTCCCAAGAATATATGATCGTTTTCGAGGATGCAAGGGGACGCCGCTATGTCAGCAGCGTGGAATATCAGCTCCAGAAACTGATGGATCCGGACGCCTATCTGGAAACCTGTCTGGCGCTGGCGCCGGATGAGCTGCCGTATCTCTTGGCGTATTTCTCGGCAAAAAGGAATTATCTGACTTTTCTGGAAGGCGACCAGAAATATTTTGAACAGATGCTCTCCTGCAAAGAATTAAGTGGCGAATACCGCGCGGAATTAGCGCCGGAGATCATCCGTTTCTGCCAGTCCGAGGGGCTGGGCGAACAGGTCCGCCAGTACCTGGAGCGGATCCAAACCGGGAAGCTGCAGCCGTCGGCGCGGCGTTACGTGACCGAGCTTATGGTGGAATACCGCATGTATGACCGGGCGTATGAACTGCTTGGTCTTTACGGGGCGGACGAGATCGGCGCATCGTATAACGTTTCGCTTTCCAGCTATATGATCCGGAAACGGAATTACGAAGAAGACGACTTTTTGCTCCTGCTTGCCCGGCAGGGCTTCCTTTCCGGCAAATACAACGACGTGATGCTCGACTATCTTTCACGCTATTACAGCGGACCGACGGAGACCATGCTAAAGCTCTGGGAGGCGGCGCGGGAATTTGACACGGACACCTTTGAACTGGAAGAGCGCCTCTTAAACCAGATGCTCTATACCGGCGGGGATCTAGGGCAGGCGGAAGCGGTATTTGACCACTATTATGAAAACGGCGGGCGGGAGCTTACGGTTCTGGCGTACCTGTCCTGCTGCGCGCGCGCGTATTTTCTGGACGGGGTAAAACCGGAACCTTCCCTGTTTGAGCGGATGGAATCGCGCTGCCGCTACCATATGGAACTAAACGACACCTGCCGTCTGGCGCTGTTAAAACACCTGTCGGAGCTTTCCGAGGAAAGCGAAGCGCAGTACCGGATCGAGGATGAACTGCTTTCGGAATTTACGTGCCGGAATATCTATTTTTCCTTTTACAAGCAGCTGGACAAGCGTCTGGTGCTGAAATACCATCTGTATGACAAGGTCTTTCTGGAATACCGCGCGAAACCGCACAAGCGCGTCGTCCTGCACTACAGCAGGGACGAGGACGGGGAGGATTTTACCGCGGAAGAGATGACGGAAGCGTATGAAGGCATTTTCGTCAAGCCGTTTATCATGTTCTTCGGGGAAACGGTGCGCTATTATATTTCCGAGGAATACGCCGGAGAAGTGGAAGTGACCGAGAGCAGCCGGATCAGCAATAACGACGTTTACGGGGAAAAGGACGAAAGCCGCTACAGCCTGATCAATCAGATGCTGATCTCGAATACGCTGTATGACGAAGACGCTTTGAAACAGGACATGGTGCAGTATGCCGAATATGAAGAAGTAACCAAAAAGGTATTTCGTTTATTATAAAAGAGGGACGTATGGAATCGGAAAAAGTACCGTATTATCTGGGAATTGATTTAAATGAACGCTGCGCCGTCATCAGTTATTACCGGCCGGATCAGGACGAGCCGGAAACGGTCAGCACCGTCGCGGGAAGCGAGATCTACCAGATTCCGCTGGTCCTTGCCAAGCGGAAAGGGATCGGACAGTGGTACTACGGCGACGACGCCCGCCGGATGGCAAAGGCCAGCGAGATGATCTGCGTGGATTCCCTGCTGCGCCGCGCGGTGGATCAGGAATCGATCCGCATAGAAGAGGAATCGTTTGAAGCGTGGGAGCTTTTAGCGCTTTTTTTGAAAAAACTCATCCAGCTTCCGCAGAAACTCGGCAATCCGTCCGTCTGCGACCGCCTGGTGATCACGGTCGAGCGCCTTTCGCGGGAAAACATGGCGCTGTTCTGGAAGATCGCGCCGAAGCTGGGGCTTCAAAAAGAGCAGTTTATGGTCATCGACCACAAAGCGGCGTTTTATTATTTCCTGCTCAACCAGCCGGGCGAACTCTGGGTGCACGACGTCTATCTGTTTGAATACGAGCAGAACAACATCCATTCCTACTGCCTGCGGCGCGACATGCGCACAACGCCGCAGGTCGTCACGATCGAGGAAAGCAGCCGTTTCTCTTTTTCCTCGAATCCGGATCTGGAGTTTCTGCGGCTGCAGCAGGCGGAATTTGAAAATAAAGTGGTTTCCTCCGTCTATCTGGTCGGGAACGGCTTCGACGGGGACTGGATGAAGTCGTCGCTGACTTATCTGTGCCGGGGGCGGCGGGCGTTTATCGGGAATAACCTTTTCTCGAAAGGCGCGTGCTATGCGGCATCTGTGCGGGAGCAGGGGAGCGCCTGGCCGTATATCTATATGGGCGAAAACGAGATGAAATTCAACGTCAGCTTAAAGCTGCGCAGCAGGGGGCAGGAAACCTTTTACAGCTTGATCAGCGCCGGAAGGAACTGGTTTGAGACTTACGGCGAATGCGAGGTCATTCTTTCCGGAAGTCCGGAGATCGATTTCTGGAAGCAGCTTCCGAACAGCCGGGAAGCCCGGATTGAAACGCTCGAGCTTACGGACATTCCGAACCGCCCGGACCGGATGACGCGGCTTCTGATCAAAGCATCCCCGGTGGCGGACGATAAGATCGAGATCGAGATACGGGATATGGGGTTCGGTGATTTTTACCGGGCGACGGATAAATCATGGAAATATACGATGTCCATGTAAGGGAGGCAGCAAGTGGGAGAACTGTTATTGTGCAACGAGCCGGTCGCGGCCGTGCCGTATTATATCGAGGGCGTTTCCCTGAATATCTATTCGCTGGAAGAACTCTGCTATTATATTTCGCATAACGCCTATCTGATCGACCGCAATTTCATGGATCCGGAACTGTGCGACTGGATGGAAAAAGAGCTGAAACTTGCGGAATTTGCTGGGCAGCTGCGGGAGCAGATCAGCCAGAGCGGGCGGCTTTCCGACTTTGTCAACGCGATCATGGAGAAATGCGGCTACTGCACGCGGGCGGAGATCGCGCATGTATACCGGGTGCTTCAGGAACTGGAAGGGAAATCCGATTTTGAATGCGGGAAGATCCGCGCGGACCGCCTGATGCAGAAGGAGAAATACATCAGCAGCATTTACGAGTACCGGCGCCTGCTCGACTCCGACGAAGCGGCGGGCGAGGACGCCGTCACGGTCGGGAATATCTGGCACAACCTCGGCACGGCGTATGCGCGCATGTTTTTGTTCGAAGAAGCGGAGCGCTGTTATGAGAAAGCCTACCGCTGCAACTTAAATGAAGAATCGCTGCGGGAGCGGATGTTTGCATTCGGCTGCCTGCACGACGAAGACCGTTTCATCCGGGAAGCCGTTGAAGAATGCCTTTCCCCGGAAACCGTTCAAAAGATCCGGGAAGAGATCGCCGAAGCCAGACAGTCGGCGCAGGAAAAGATGTTCGACGGCCGCAGGGAAGAACTCGAAGAGCTGCTGCGTTCCGGGAAAAGGGCGCAGTACCATCAGGCGATCAGCGGCATGATCTTGAAATGGAAAGAAGATTACCGCAGGATCTGCAGAGTATAGGAGGCCGCATTGTTTTCAGAGAAGAAGAAAAAGAAAAAAAAGGACGCCGGCAGCAGCAACACCGTCGTCATTTCCGGGCCGTCGCTTTCGAAGGTGAAGAAAGCGCAGAACAGCCAGACGTCCAAACGCCAGGCGGTGGAGCTGTGCGAGGAAATGATCGATATTTCCAGGGAACTGGAAGACATCAAAACGGAATACGATTTGGTAACCTCTAATCTGAACGATGTTCAGATAGCGGCGGGGCTGACGAAGGAGGAACAGGAGCCGATCCGGAAGGCGGCGGCGGAAGTCGTAAAGCTCGGCCTTGCGCGGAGCCGTTTCCTCGAGTCCGGGCAGAAACTTTCGGATGTGCAGTTCGCGCAGCTGCAGGAAGAGGAACACGAGATCCCGTCCGCGATGAAGCGGCTGAAATCCAACGAAACCTTTCTGGATGCGATCAAAAAGGATCTCAATTATCTGGAAGGGGAAAAGATCGAATGGGAGATCCTGCGCCAGGGCTGCGAGAAAGAGCAGAAGATGATCCGCAGGACCGCGGCGGTTGTCCTGGTCCTTGCCGCAAGCGGTATGATCTTTCTGTTTCTGATGAAGCTATTGTACCATGTGGATACCCAGCTTCTGATCATGGTGCTCGCGTTTCTGGCGGTCGCATTCAGCACGTTTTCCCTGCTGAAATATCAGGACTGCAGCCGGGAGATCAAGCGCTGCGACGTCAACCGCAATCAGGCGACGTCCTTGGAAAACCATGTGAAGATCAAATATGTCAATATTAAGAACGCCGTGGATTACGCCTGCGAGAAGTACCATGTCAAAAATTCCTACGAGCTGACCTATTTGTTTGAACAGTATCAGGAGGCGGTCAGGGAGCGGGAGAGCTTCCGGCAGACCAACGACAATCTGCAGTATTACAGCGAGGAACTGGTGCGCCTCTTAGAGCGCCAGAAGGTGCAGGACGCGCGGTTTTTCATCCCGTATGCGAACGCGCTGCTGGATGATAAGGAACTGGTGGAATTAAAGCACGATCTGCTCGAACGGCGGAAGCGGCTGCGCAGCCGTATGGAATACAATGTTTCCATTCTTTCCGACATCAAAAAGGAGATCGTCCAGTACATCCGGGAGAATCCGGGCGCTTCCGATCAGGTGCGGCGGTTTTTGACGCGGATCGAAGAACTAAATGGGAAAGAATATTGACTTTTCGCATGGGAAGGGTTAAAATTACCCCATTAAACAAGGGATGACAATTGAGGAGGATAGAAAATGTACTGTAAAAATTGTGGACAGCAATATGTAACGGATGAAGCGGTATTGTGCGTAAAATGCGGCGCACAGAAAGGAACCGGATCGAATTTCTGCCCGAACTGCGGGCAGCCGACGCAGCCGGGAAGCGCGGTATGCTTAAACTGCGGCGTCTCGCTGGCGGGCTTCGGAGAGAAAGGCAAGTCCAAGCTGGTAGCGGGACTTCTGGGAATCTTTCTGGGGGCGTTCGGCGTACACAACTTTTATCTGGGATATACTTCTAAGGCGGTGATCCAGCTGGTCTGCACCATCGTGGGAATGGCGTTAAGCTGCATCGTTGTCGGCTTTTTTGTGGTTGCGGGCATTGAGATCTGGGGATTCGTGGAAGGAATCCTGATCCTTGTCGGAAAGATCGACCGTGACGGGAACGGCCGTCTGCTCGCGGATTAACCGGTTCGGGCAGGTGAGGAATAGCGATGAAGAGATTGGTACTGTCCCTTTTAGTGGAAAATAATCCCGGCGTTACCAGCCGGATCTCCGGTCTGTTCAGCCGGAGAGGCTTTAATATCGACAGCTTTTCTTCGGGTGTCACGGCGGATCCGAGGTATACGCGCATCACGATCGTGGCGAGCGGGGACGAGCAGATCTTAGAGCAGATCGAGAAGCAGCTGGAGAAGCTGGAAGATGTTCTGGATATCAAGAAGCTGGAGCCGGGCGCTTCGGTGACAAGGGAACTGATCCTTGTGAAGATCCGTGCGAAGGATACCGAGCGCCAGCCGGTCATCAATGTTACGGAGATCTTCCACGGCAAATTTGTCGATGTAACGAAGGATTCCATGGTGATCGAGCTGACCGGCCAGCAGGAGAAACTGGATGCGTTTCTGGATCTGCTGGACGGCTATGAGATTCTGGAACTGGCGCGGACGGGGATCACGGGGCTGACACGCGGCTCGTCGGATGTGCGTTTTTTGGATTGACCGGAAGAGGAACCGGCAGACGAAACAGTGAAGAACTGTGCGTCTGCCGGTTTTTTATAATGACGGCAATCTGTATACGGTTGCGCGGGATGCGGAGAATTATGCCTGCCTTTACCGGATCGCGGCGGACGGAACCGCGAGGGAGAAGTATATGCGGCTGTTCCGGGCGGATCTCTCGCCGTCGGAGAATGCTTCCGGTGAGGAGACGAACGTGGTCGAGGAGTGGAGTGAACCGTACATCTGCATCCACAGGGGTTATGTGTATTATATCGATAACAGGGAAAACCCGGTGAAGCTCCGCAGGATGAAACTGGGAGGTTCGGAGGCGGAAATGGTCTGGGAGATGCAGGGCGAACGGTCAAATATCTACCGGATGAGAGCATACGGGGATTATCTGTTTTTCCAGGCGGGCAATTTTACCGATGAGGATTATCTGGAGATTGACGGCGGGATCTTTGCCTATAATGTTGAGACGGGGCGTACGCAGATGGTGAAGAAAGATGCGATCTCGTGTTATTCCGTCGCTGGCAGCGATCTTTATTATATGGAAAATAATGAAACGCTGCACCGGTATTCGCTGGAATCGCAGAAGGACGCCGTTGTTATGGAAAATCTTTCCGATGACGGAAACGCGTGGACCGATGTGTTTGCGGATGAGCAGTATATTTATCGCGTAACCGACGGAAAGACTGCAGTTTATGATCTGGAAGGGGAATTGGTCTGCAGCCTCGACGATGAGATCATGGATTTTTACGGGTTCGATTCTTCCGGCGTCTATGCGGATTTTTCCAATAGCAACTATTCTGCGCTGGGAGTAGTGGAAAAGGAGGAAATAGCTCCGGAGACCGAAAGCTGGAAAATGATTGTTTATTAATGCCGGAGAATCGAATATGGAAGAATGGATCAAGATTATACGGCAGAAAAGGACGGTTGGGATTTTTGCGGGAATGCTTTTGTTCCAGCTGTTCTTTTTTGTTTATTCTGCACAGCAGGATCAGAAGGAAGAAGCGGAATACGGGCCGGAATGGGCGGCGGAAGAACAGGAGGAACAGGCGGAATATGCGGCCGGTTTCCAGGAACGGATCGAAGAGATCCTCCGCCAGTCGGATGCGATGAACGGGATCAGTATTTTCTCCCGGCCGGATTCCTTTTCGAACCGGAATCTGGAAAAGACCGGGAAGGATTTTGCGCCGATGCTTTCGGTGCGGCCGGTTCTGTTTGACTATGCGTTTCTGACTCGTTTTTTCTCGGATCCCGTGGTCAATGCCGCCGCGGCGTTCTGCTGCGTCCTTGCGGCGGCGGCTCTGGCGGATGAACGGAAACGGGGGCTGCGGAGCATGATCTTTGCCTCCGCAAACGGAAGAGGACGCCTTGCGGCGGAGAAAATGTGCGCCCTGTTTCTGTGGACGGCGGTTCTTACCGTTCTGTTTTACGGGGGAACGCTGGCGGTGTCCGCCGTGTTTTATCAGGGCGATCTGTTCGGATGCCTGAATGCTCCGATCCAGTCTCTGCCTTTGTTTGCGGATCTGCCCTGGCGGGTTGGGATCGGCGGTTTTCTGGCCGCGTATTTCTGTTTCCGGTGGCTGGCGCTGTCCGGGATCGCCATGGCCGCGTGGGCGGTCTGGTCCTGTCTGGACAATCCGCTGCTTTCCGCCGGAACGATCGGGGTGCTGGGGATCGCGGAATATCTGCTGTACCGGCTGATCGGCAGGGCGCATCCCTGGAATTTCCTGCATTACTGCAATCCGTGGTATCTGATGGGCGGAACCGGTTTTTTCTCCGAGTACCGGAACTTAAACCTGTTTTCCCATGCGGTCAATAAAAATACCGTGATCACCGCGGTCTGGCTGCTGGAGCTTCTGGTGTCCGCCGGAGCGGCGCTGGCCGCCGGGGCCTTTCAATATCCGTGCGCGTCGGTATCCGCAAGGCGCCGGTTCTTTGCCCGCCTGTCCGCAAAACGTCTGCGGGGCGCGTACTGGGGAGTGGTCGAGAAACTGCCGCTTTCCGGCATGGAATACTATAAGATTCTGGTCAGCCAGAAGGGGATCGTTGTGATCCTGCTGGTTCTGGCGGCGTTTTTTGCCCAGGCGGATTTTACCGATGTGCAGCGTTCCGGGAGCCAGACGCTTTATTACGATTTTCTGGAGCGGCATGAAGGACCGCCGGATGAAAGCTCCGCGCAGGAGATCGCCGCTTTGGAGGAGGAGCTTGCGCTGGTGGATGAGGAGTATGAAGAGGCCGGGCGGCTGTATGAACAGGAGCTGATTTCGGCGGATGAGTGGATGAATGTTTCCATGAGGTATGATTCCTATGCGAAAGAGCGGCAGTTTCTGGCGGTGATCCGGGAGCAGACGGCGTATCTGGAAGAACTGCGGGAGGAAACGGGGATCCGGGGCTGGTATATCAACCAGTACAGTTACCGGCATCTGCTGAATGAGGAAAGCCCGCTTCGGAATGTGCTTCTGATCCTGGGGATCGTGCTGCTTGGCAGCGGGATCTTTGCAAATGAGAAAAAACAGGGAATGCTTTCCCTGATCCGCTGCTGCGGGGACGGGCGCGCCGTGATCTACCGGAAAAAGCTCCGGGCGGCGTTTAGCCTGTCGTTTCTGATGTTTTTGGCGGCGTCGGCGCTGGAAACGGCGACGACGGCATATGTATACGGACTGAGCGGTCTGGCCGCCCCGGCGCAGAGTTTTTCGAAACTTTCGTTCCTTCCGGGCGGGTGCAGCATGGGCGTTTTTCTGGCGCTTCTTTTTCTGATCCGGGGCGTGATGGTCTTTACGGTTACGGCCGCAGCCTGCATGTTTTCCGCACGGACGAGCCAGAAGACGGCGATCGGGCTGGCGCTTGTGCTCTGCATTCCGGCGCTGCTTTCACTGATCGGCTTTGACTTTTTCCGGTATCTGTCGATCATCGAAGTGCTTTCGGCCGCGCCGTTTCTGCTGCGGATCAGAAACGCGCCGCTGATGGCGGGAATCAGCCTGATCTTTCTGGCCGCCGGGATCTGGTGCGTACAAAGCAGCAAAAACAAATGGTGTTTTACCGGGCAGAAGGCGAAAAAGGGGAGAACGATATGAAACTGGAAATTAAGAATCTGACGAAAAAGTACGGGGAAGTGCAGGCGTTAGACCGTGTCAGCCTGACGCTGGAAAACGGGATCTACGGGCTGCTCGGGCCGAACGGCGCCGGAAAAAGCACTTTGATCAATCTTTTGACCGACAATCTGCGCCGGGAAACCGGCAGTATCTTATGGAACGGGGAGGAAATCCTGCGCCTCGGGAGAGACTACCGGAAGGTTCTCGGCTATATGCCGCAGCAGCAGGGATATTACGAGGATTTTTCCGCCGGAGCGTTTTTGATGTACATGAGCCACCTGAAAGGGCTCGGGAAGAAGGAAGCGGAAAAAAGGGTTTCGGAATTGCTCGAAGTCGTCCATCTGAAGGACTGCCGGAAGGAAAAGGTCGGCGCGCTGTCGGGCGGAATGAGGCAGCGGCTTTTGATCGCCCAGGCGCTTTTAAATGATCCGAAGCTTCTGATCCTGGATGAGCCGACCGCCGGGGTGGATCCGCAGGAGCGCATCCGGATCCGGAATTTTATCAGCGAGATCGCGGCCGAGCGGATCGTGATCCTTGCGACGCATATCGTCTCGGATGTGGAGGCGATCGCAAGGGAGATCCTGCTTTTGAAAAAAGGGAGGCTGATCCGGCAGGGAACGCCGTTGGAACTGTTAGAGGATGTGAAGGCGAAAGTGCATGAAATCCGGGTTTCTCCGGAAAAATTCGGGGAACTCCAGAACCGCTGCGTGGTCAGCAATCTGCGCCAGACGCCGGACGGGCTGGCCGCAAAGATCGTGGCGGACGAGCCGCCGGAAGGGTATTTTTGCACACCGGCCGCCGCAAATCTCGAAGATGTGTATTTATATTATTTTGAACAGCAGCAGCTGTACAATTGAAAGCCGGAGATGTTTTTGATATACTCAAAGAAAACTCGTTTCCCATTGGAAGCGGCGGGGCATACGATTATCCCAAAATGAGGAGGAAAAATGATCTTATATGTAAATGCCTGCGTAAGAGCAGAATCAAGGACAAACAGATTGGCAAATGCCTTGTTGAATCAGCTTGGAGCTTATAAAGAGCTTCGATTAACCGATTTGGCAATCAAGCCGCTTAATGGGGAACGCCTGGCTTATCGCGACGCTCAGATCGAAAAACGAAATTATGATGACAGTATTTTTG
Source organism: uncultured Lachnospiraceae bacterium (assembly GCA_947593655.1). Lineage (GTDB taxonomy): Bacteria > Bacillota > Clostridia > Lachnospirales > Lachnospiraceae > Roseburia. The sequence continues at coordinate 20,548 of CANQDS010000037.1, forward strand.
ATCTGTCAAAGCAGTTTGCAGAAGCCGATTTCATCGTTGTGTCGGCGCCGTATTGGGACGGTCAGTTTCCTGCTGTTTTGAAAACATATCTGGAAAATATCTACGTTACAGGCATTGTTACGAAATATAGCGAGGACGGACGGCCGCAGGGATTGTGCAAAGCAAAGAAACTATATTATGTCACGACAGCCGGCAGAGAATATGACCAAAGATTTAGCTATGACTACATAGAGTATTTGGCGAAGGATATGTTCGGCATTAAAGAAACAGAATTGATTTATGCGGAATATCTGGATATTGATGGGAATGATGCGGAGGAGATATTGTCCGCGGCAATCAAATGTATTCAAAAATTCCCTGAATAGCATCAGATACGTTAATCATTTCTGAAATTGGCAATCGATCTACTTTCTTGTAACCGCGAAGAGACATATCTAACAATGTAAGTTTTTCACATTGTATATAACCTTCATTTTCTTCTGTAGCCATCCATATATGAAGCGGGGCCGAAGTAGAATTTCTAATAATTGGACATCCGATTATTTCACCGTCCATATTAAAAAAATCCTTACTAACCACCAATACGGGATGTTTTATTTTTTCAATCTTAAGAATATCTCCTTGATGTAAACTTTCCATTACCATACCTCTCTTCCGACAGGTTTGCCCCAATCATATTCACCATCAAGCATTAACTTTCCATCAAACTCAGCGGCTCTCTCTTCCAAAGTTTTATGACGAAATGATTTCACTAAAGTGATTACACCATCTGATACCGTGACATCCAAAAATTCATTCAATGTGATTCCTGCACTTTTCAATACTTCTTTTGGCAATCGGATTCCTTGACTATTTCCCCATTCTTTTACTTGTGCCTGCATATGAAAACCTCCTTATATTTAGTATATACATAGTATATACTAAATGGCAGAAAATATCAATTCCATTCTCTTGCGTGCATCGGAAACCTGATTTTTGCCTGATTCTTAGAATCAATTCAATGGATATAATAGAGAGTTTCGGGTGAATTGGATGAAGAAGTGGTTGTTGCAAAAATTGCAACAACCACTCAAGGTAAGTTTCAGAGTAGAAAACGGTTGAAATGTGATGTCTAAAATGGTATATTGTTAATGTGGCGAGAGCCATAGGAAAGTACCCATGACAGGGCGCTAAACAAGCGTAGAGGTAGCCTCCCAACACTTAATGACCGGCTTGCCGGAATACATAGGAGGGGAGGTGGCGTTATATGACAGCTTTTGAAATCATCTCGATTTTCATCGGCATATTAACTTTGTTATGTGCCTTTGGTAGCCTGATTGTGGCGTTGCTTACCTTTCTCCAAAAGAGAAAGAAAAAGCGAAAATAAAAATGCCTATCCTGTCTGCTACACAGGATAGGCTGTGTCCGTAAGGACATTTGCACCTTGGGAGCATCCACTTTGGAGTGGGTGCTTTCCTTTTCTGATAACACTATACCATACTTCACGCATACATTCAACAACAATTTTCCTTTCAGGGCTGAAGTTGTGGGCGGAAACTTGACAAAGAGCGGCGTAATGTGTAGACTTTATTAGAGTGCTTGGCATGAAGAACACAATAATAAGGAGAAAATTATGTCAGAAGTATATAACCATAAGGTCGTCGAGAAGAAATGGCAGAAGGTCTGGGATGAGGAGAAGGCATTTGCCGCGACCGACGATTATTCCAAACCGAAGTATTATGCGCTGGTGGAGTTTCCGTATCCGTCCGGCCAGGGGCTTCACGTAGGGCATCCGAGGCCGTATACGGCGCTGGATATCGTTGCGCGCAAGAGAAGGATGCAGGGCTACAATGTGCTTTACCCGATGGGATGGGACGCATTCGGCCTTCCGACGGAGAACTATGCGATTAAGAACAAGATCCACCCGAAGATCGTGACGGAGAACAACGTGAAGCGTTTCAAGGATCAGCTCCACGGGCTGGGCTATTCTTTCGACTGGGATCGGGAAGTCAATACGACCGATCCGGATTATTACAAGTGGACGCAATGGATCTTTTTAAAGCTGTTTAAGGCGGGGCTGGCGTATAAGAAGGAAATGCCGATCAACTGGTGCACTTCCTGCAAGGTCGGTCTGGCGAACGAAGAAGTGGTCAACGGCGTCTGCGAGCGCTGCGGCGCGCCGGTGGTCCGCAAGGTCAAGAGCGAATGGATGTTAAAGATCACGGAATACGCCGACAAGCTGATCGAGGGCTTAAACGACGTGGATTATATTGAACGCGTGAAAGTTTCCCAAAAAAACTGGATCGGGCGCTCGACGGGAGCGGAAGTGGATTTCCCGATCAAGGGCAAGGAAGAGAAGCTGCGCATTTATACGACGCGCTGCGATACGCTGTTCGGCGTCACCTATATGGTCGTTTCCCCGGAGCATCCGTATCTGGACCGCTATCAGGATGAGATCGAAAACTGGGACGAGATCGCCGCTTACCGCGAGCAGGCGGCGAGAAAATCAGATTTTGAACGTTCCGAGCTTGCGAAAGAGAAAACCGGCGTGGAACTGAAAGGGCTTACGGCGGTCAATCCGGTCAATGGCGAAGAAGTGCCGATCTGGGTGTCCGATTATGTTTTGATGAGCTATGGAACCGGCGCGATCATGGCGGTTCCGGGACACGATGAGCGCGACTGGGAATTTGCAAAGAAATTCAACCTCCCGATCATTCAGGTTGTGGCGAAAAACGGGGAGGAAGTGGATATTAACGAGGCGGCCTTTACGGACGTGGCGACGGGCGTGCTGATCAATTCCGGTTTTATCAACGGGCTGGAAGTTAAGGAAGCGCAGGCGAAGATGATCGCTTTTCTGGAAGAGAAGGGGATCGGCTCCGCAAAGGTCAATTACAAATTGAGGGACTGGGTATTTTCGCGCCAGCGCTACTGGGGCGAGCCGATCCCGATCGTACACTGTGAGAAGTGCGGTTTTGTCCCGCTGGATGAAAGCGAGCTGCCGCTGCTGCTTCCGGAGGTAGACAGCTATATGCCGACCGATAACGGCGAATCGCCGCTGGCGGCGATGACCGACTGGGTGAACACGACCTGTCCGTGCTGCGGCGGTCCGGCGAAGCGGGAGACGGATACGATGCCGCAATGGGCGGGATCTTCCTGGTATTTCCTGCGTTATACGGATCCGAAGAACAGCGAGGCGCTGGCAAGCCCGGAGGCGCTCAAATACTGGATGCCGGTAGACTGGTACAACGGCGGAATGGAGCATACGACGCTGCATCTTCTGTATTCGCGTTTCTGGCACCGTTTTCTCTATGACCAGAAAGTCGTGCCGTGTCCGGAACCTTACCAGAAGCGGACTTCGCACGGCATGATCCTTGGGGAAAACGGCGAGAAGATGAGCAAGTCCCGCGGAAATGTCGTCAATCCGGACGACATCGTCCGGGAATACGGCGCGGATACGCTCCGCACTTATGAAATGTTCATCGGCGCGTTCGACCTCTCCGCATCCTGGTCGGAGGACGGCGTGAAGGGCTGCCGCAGATTCTTAGAGCGCGTATGGAAGCTGCAGGATCTGATGACGGACGAGAGCGGTTTTTCCGCGGATCTGGAGACGAAGATCCATCAGACGATCAAGAAGGTGTCGAGCGATTACGAAAACCTGAAATACAATACCGCGATCGCGGCGATGATGGCGCTTTTAAATGATTTTTACAAGAAGAACGCCATCACGAAGGATGAACTGAAAACGCTGATCATTCTCCTGAACCCGGTTGCGCCGCATATCACCGAG
>CANQDS010000038.1 GCA_947593655.1 uncultured Lachnospiraceae bacterium
GAATACGATTCTGCAGATGAACCGGCGTCTATTGCAGGAAAAGCGTTATGATGATCTGGAACGGGCCAGCAACGATGACGCATTCCGGGAAAAACTGCTGGCGGAACTGTTCCCAAAGCATGCAGGAAAATGATTTTAATATAAGAATGATCCCCGCCCAGACTTCCCCGGATCGTGAATCGTTCTGCATATTATCCTCCCCGGCGGCAGAAACTGAGAAAGGAACCGGCCGTTTGCACGGATAAAGGAATCAGATTATGACCAAATTGCTTGTTTATTTAAAAGATTATAAAAAAGAAACCATTCTCGGCCCCTTGTTTAAACTTCTGGAGGCCTCTTTTGAACTGTTTGTGCCGCTCGTCATGGCATCGCTTATTGATGTGGGAATTGCCGGGCAGGACAGAAATTATATTTACCGGATGTGCGCCGTGCTGATCGTGCTTGCGTTGGTCGGGCTGGTCTGCGCTGTAACTGCCCAGTATTTTGCGGCGAAAGCGGCCGTCGGCTTTGCGGCAAAGCTCCGTCACGCATTGTTTTCCCATATTGAAACACTGTCATTTACGGAAATGGATACGATCGGGACTTCGACGATGATTACCCGGATGACCAGCGATATCAATCAGGTGCAGTCGGGCGTTAATCTGGTTATCCGGCTGTTTCTGCGCTCGCCGTTCATTGTTTTCGGGGCAATGGTCATGGCGTTTACGGTTGATGTGAAAGCGGCGCTGGTATTCGTAGTGACGATCCCGCTGCTGTCCATCGTCGTATTTGCCATTATCCTTGTAAGCATTCCGATGTTTCAGCGCGTGCAGGGCGCTCTGGATCGGATCCTTTGCCATACGCGGGAAAATCTTTCCGGTGTGCGTGTTATCCGCGCCTTTAACAAAGAAGAAGAGGAGATGGAAGCCTTTGAGGAAAGCAACGGCCGTTTAATGAATCTGCAGCTTCTGGTCGGGCGCGTTTCCGCACTGATGAATCCGCTTACTTATATTATTATTAACGCCGCCATTATCGCCGTGATCTGGATCGGAGGGAAACGGGTATACAGCGGTTCGATCACGCAGGGAGAAGTCGTCGCCCTTGTCAGCTATATGTCGCAGATTCTGGTGGAGCTGATCAAGCTTGCCAATCTTATCATTAACGTAACCAAATCAGCCGCCTGCGGAAAGCGGATCGAAGAACTTCTGGAAGTGCGTTCATCCATCACCGATCCTGCCGCAGACGGACAGGAACCGGCACGTTCTGAAGTCCCGACAGCCGCGCCGCACCCATCATCTGCGCCGTCGCCATCCGCCGCCGGCGCCGCGTCACCGCGTCCGCAATCTGCGCCGTCGCCGGCCGTTGCATTTTCCCATGTCTGCATGGCATACGCGGGCGCGCCGGAGGAAGCGCTGACCGATCTGGACTTTACGGTGGAAAGAGGGCAGACCATCGGGATCATCGGGGGCACCGGCTCGGGGAAATCCACGCTGGTGAACCTCATCCCCCGTTTTTACGACGTTACGAAAGGCACCGTCTATGTGGACGGCAGAGACGTCCGGGAGTATCCGCTGGATGAACTGCGTCAGAAGATCGGCGTCGTGATGCAGGAATCCGTGCTGTTTGCCGGAAGCATCGCCGACAACCTGCGCTGGGGAAACCCGGATGCGACCGAAGAAGAGATGTGGAACGCGCTGGAAACGGCTCAGGCGGCGGAAGTGGTCCGCGGAAAACGGGGCGGGCTTTCGTTTATGATCGAGCAGGGCGGAAAAAACTTATCCGGCGGCCAGCGGCAGCGCCTGTCCATCGCGCGGGCGGTCGTGAAGGATCCCGAAATCCTGATCTTAGACGACAGCGCCTCGGCGCTGGATTTTGCGACCGACGCGAAATTGCGTGCGGCCCTGCGCGGTCTGCACGGGGAAAAAACGATCTTTATCGTTTCGCAGCGCACTTCGTCGATCCGTTCTGCGGACCGGATCCTTGTGCTGGATGACGGAAAAGCGGTCGGCATTGGCCGGCATGACGAACTGCTGGCGGAATGCGCGGTTTACCGGGAAATCTATGAATCCCAGTTTAAGAAAGAGAACCGGAAGGGAGGTGCGGCAGATGGCAGAGCATAAGAAAACGGAAAAATTAACTCAGGCGGCTGTGCTCGGCAGGGTATTTTCCTATATGCGGCGTTACTTGCCGCTGCTTGCGCTTTCCCTCGTGCTTGCGGGGATCACGGTAGCACTGACGCTGTATTTTCCGATCTTAACCGGAAAAGCGATCGATCTGATTCTGGAAAAAGGACGCGTGGATTTTTCCCGCATGTTCCTCATTCTCCGGGACGGGGCGGTTGTCGTGGCGCTTACGGCGCTGGCACAGTGGCTGATGAACCTCTGCAGCAACCGCATGACCTACCGGATCGTCCGTGACATCCGAAAAGACGCCTTCGCGACGCTGGAGCGCCTGCCGCTTAGCTACATCGACAGCCATTCCCACGGCGATATCGTAAGCCGCATCATCGCCGATGCGGACACGTTTGCCGAGGGGCTTTTAATGGGCTTTACGCAGCTGTTTTCCGGCGTGGCTGCGATCGTCGGAACGCTGGGTTTTATGCTGGCGATTCAGGTGAAAATCACGCTGGTCGTCGTGCTGATCACACCGGTGTCGCTTTTTGCCGCCAGCTATATCGCGAAAAAAACCTATGTCATGTTCCGGGAGCAGTCCGCCGCGCGGGGCGAACAGACGGCGCTGATCGAAGAAATGATCGGCCATCAGAAAGTCGTGCAGGCGTTCCGGCACGAAAAAGAAGCCTTAGAGCGCTTTGACGAAGTCAACGGGCGGCTGCGCGACTGCTCGCTGCGGGCGATCTTTTTTTCCAGCCTGACCAATCCGGTCACACGCTTTGTCAACAGTCTGGTGTATGCGGGCGTAGGGATCACGGGAGCCCTTTCTGCGATCGCGGGCGGGATCACGGTCGGGCAGCTGTCCTGTTTTCTGACGTATGCCAATCAGTACACCAAGCCGTTCAACGAGATCTCCGGCGTCATCACGGAGCTGCAGAATGCACTCGCGTGCGCGGCGCGCATTTTTGAACTGATCGGGGAAAAAACCGAGCAGACGGAAGAAGGGGCGGGAGTGCTGACCGAAGCCGACGGAAGCGTTGATGTGGAAAACGTCTGCTTTTCTTATCAGCCCGGACAGAAATTGATCGAGGATTTCTGTCTGCATGTCAGCTCAGGGCAGCGCATCGCGATCGTCGGACCGACCGGCTGCGGAAAAACGACGCTCATCAACCTGCTGATGCGCTTTTACGATGCCCAAAGCGGCACGATCGCAGTCAGCGGCCATGAGATCAAAAGCATTACGAGGGAAAGCCTTCGCAGAAACTACGGAATGGTGCTTCAGGAGACCTGGCTGAAGAACGGAACGATACGGGAAAACATCACGATGGGAAAGCCGGATGCGGCCGAAGAGGAGATTCTTGCGGCGGCAAAAGCCTCCCATGCGCATAATTTTATCCGCCGTCTGCCGGAAGGGTACGATACCGTGGTTACGGAAGACGGCGGCAATCTGTCGCAGGGGCAGAAACAGCTTTTGTGCATCGCAAGGGTCATGATCTGCCTGCCGCCGATGCTGATCTTAGATGAAGCAACCTCCTCGATCGACACCCGCACGGAGATCCGGATCCAGAAAGCGTTTGATACGATGATGCAGGGGCGGACCAGCTTTATCGTGGCGCACCGCCTTTCCACGATCCGGGAAGCGGATGTGATCCTCGTGATGAAAGACGGCCGCGTCGTCGAGCAGGGAAACCACGAAGAACTGCTCGCCCGGCAGGGATTCTATGCCGGGCTGTACAACAGCCAGTTCTCGGATTAATCCTCCGGCTCCACATAGGAATACGCATTGGAAATCCTCGCGCTTTCGGATTTCAATTCCACCGGCTCCCGGTAATAGGCCACGACAGGCGTGCCCTTGTCAATGTTTTCAAAAATCGTTTTTGCAGTATCCGGCGGAACGTTGACGCAGCCGTGTGAGCCGCCGGTCATGTAGATGGAACCGCCGAACGCCGGACGCCATCCGGCGTCGTGGATGCCGATATTGTAACAATAAGGCATAAAATAGCTGACCGGGGTATTGTAATCCTCTCCGACAAGCGTCGCGTCCCGTTCCTTGTACACGATCTTAAATACGCCGTCCGGGGAGCCGTTTCCCCGGCTCATATTTCCGCTGACGATATCGGATTCCACGATCAGCGTCCCTTCTTTGTAGAACCATAAATGCTGGCCGGTATAGTCGATCTCGACATAAGTATCTCCGATATCATCAAGGCCGCTCTGGACGGCCGTCTGCTCGTAAACGGGTTCCCGGCTGACGGGCTGCCCGCCGTTTAAGTCGGCGATGATCTGTTCGGCCTCTTTCGGCTTATTGATGACCCAGCCGTAATCACCGCCGCCGATCTCGACCGTATCCCCTTTGGAAGTGGTAAATCTGCGCACATCACCGAACGTATTGTAGGTGCTGGCAAGCGTCTGCACGTATTGGGCGACCTTGTCCGCATTGACGCTGACCGTTCCGTCCTCCCCGATGTCTAACATGGACAAGATCCGTTCCGACGTTAAATTCTCGTCCGCACCGTCAATCTCATAGTGGATCTGCGCATTCATATAATGGTCGAGCTGTGCCGCCGTTTCGGTGATCGACGGATCGGAAGCGCAGACCGCCGGGGCGACATAGCAGTCGTCGAGCAGCCAGACCTCCGTTTCCTCCCGGTCGAGCGCCTCCGTGATCTTAGCGGCAACCACATCGCGGATCGGCGTACTCCCCGGTACTTCCGGAACGACTTCATAGCCCTTGTCCGTAATCTCGATGCGGGCATCTGCCGGAGGCACGATGTTTTCTTCGGAAAAAACCGGAAGCGCATCGATCTGCGCGGCAAGTTCCTCCGTATCATAGGAAACCGACGCCGTAAGCGGATATTCGTAACTGCGAAACAGGCTGGTCGGCCAGGAAAAGGCGTTCTGTGATTCTAAGATCCGTTTTTCTTCGCCGGTCGGTACATACTGATAGGAAAAATCCATTCCCCGCAGATGAGCCTTTTGGGCGTTGCGGTCGTAGACGGTAAGCAGGTAATCCGCCGCAAGGTTTTCGTTGTGTTTCTCAGCAGCCTGCGCCGTTTTTCCGCCGCAGGGATAATCGCCGATCGTCGTGTGGAACAGGTAATGGCTCCGGAAATAAACCGCAAATCCCAGATAGACGGCAAGCAGCAGCCCGAGCGTTCCCGCCAGAACCCAGACGGCAATTTTCAATTGTTTCCTCATAAGAGTGCCTCCCTGATGTAAAATTGCAGCCATTCCGAAGAATGCCTATGCGTGATCCAGATGGGAAACATTCATGTAAGACGGAATTCCGTTTGCATAGGAAACGGCCGCTTCTCCCTGGATCAGCGGAGTCAGGTATTCCAGCATTTCCGGGGCGATGTCGTTGCCGCGGTCGTTGATCCACTGTTTCGGGATCGTTTTCGCGCCGTTGGCGATCGACTGGATCGGCGCGTGGTCATAGCTGACGGTGTACGGATGGTTGGAGATCCGGTTGATGCAGACCATAGCCGCCGTAATGCCTTCCTCGGAAAGCGCAACGCCCTTTTCGCCCTGCGCGAACGATTCTTCCAGATCGGTTTTGGAAGCCAGATGGGCGCTGCAGCGCTGCAGGACGTTCAATTCGATGCTGCGGACCTTGACGCCGATATTTTCCTTCACCAGAAGCTCCAGCGTCTTGCCGGCGCCGCTGAGCTGCTTATGTCCGAAATCGTCCACGGCCGACTTCGAAGAGGTGATGTAGCTTCCGGTCTTATCCCGGATTCCCTCCGAAACGGCGATGATCACGTTGTTGCGCTGCGAAAGCTGCTTCTTGACGTCCTCTAAAAACCGTTTCCGGTCAAAAGCCGTTTCCGGCAGATAGATCAGGTGCGGCGCGCTGTTGTAGGAGTTGCGGGCAAGCGCGGACGACGCGGTCAGCCATCCGGCATCCCGTCCCATGATCTCGACGATCGTCACGCTTTTCACAGCGTAGATAAACGTATCGTGGGCGATCTCCAAAAGCGCGGAAGCGATGTATTTGGCTGCGGAGCCGAAGCCCGGCGTGTGGTCGGTCGCGTACAGGTCGTTGTCGATCGTTTTCGGGATCCCGATGATCCGGATGTCGCTGCCGATCTTTGCCGCGTAATCGGACAGCTTCAGCACGGTATCCATGGAATCGTTCCCGCCGATATAGAAAAATGCCTGGATCCCCAGCTTCGCGAACTGGTGGAAGATGAATACATAAGGCGAATCGTCGTCTTTGTAATCCGGCAGTTTGCAGCGGCAGGAGCCGAGGTACATCGCCGGAGTGGACTTTAACTTTTCCAGCTCGGCAGGCTCCGCAAAAGTCTCTGTCAGATCTATGTAGTTTTCATTTAAGATTCCAAGAACGCCGTTGACGGCTCCGTAGCAGGTATGGTATCTCGAAGAAGCAAGGACTCCCGAGACCACACCCGCAAGGCTGGCGTTGATGGCTGCGGTCGGGCCGCCGGATTGTGCGACCATACAGTTTGGCTGTTTCATAGTAGCCTCCTTTGCGTCATAGTTATCTTTATTTTAGTCTGTAGAAAACAGGCGCGTCAAGAGAAACTTTGCATAAAATAGAGCGAGAATGGATAGATTAGTTACTGTTCATACAGCCCGGCCGGCATACCATATTTTGACAGGAAACGGGCTTTTACAACTAGAACTAGTACTGGTTTTTTCTGCCATTTTAGTGTATGATGGTTATACAGCAGTAGTTCAACAAAAGCGAGGACATTCTATGGATAAAAAGAGGCGAATAGGACAAATTTTAATTGAGTGCCCGAACACGATATTTCATTTGTATGTGAAGAATGAAGAAGAGATGTCGAAGGTTGAGATTTTCATGAACAACATCCGCACCATCCGCCGGCTGGGGCTGACGGATATCTATACATGGTGCAACCGTCAGGGGATCGCTTATGATACGGCGTTTAATTATCATAAGGATTTTTCCCTGTGGAAGAATCTGCGCTCTTATGTGCAGTATTCGAAGCAGAAGATCAAGCATCAGGTCCGGTTGGGAACCACATAAGGAAGGATCGTTCGCTGGTCAGCCAGTGAACGGTACCGGTTGCCGGTTACTGCTTACTGCTTGCACAGCATCCAGACACCCTGCTGTCCGGATGCGTAAAAATATGAAAATGAAACAGGGGTTTTGTGGTAACAGTTCAGTCTGGGACTTTGCACTTGCTGCAAAGTCCGTAAGAAGGTGTAAATTTTGCCGAATGGGAATCCGGAAGGCTGAACTATTACGTTTTGTGTCTGCGGAGGTTGTACTCCGCTTTCTTTTTATGTATAATGCTGATAGGAGCTTGGTTCTGTCCCGCGAACGAAGTGAGCGGATGACAGCACTGGCATCCGGCAGTCTGAGTCAGATATAAATTTGTGCTGATAGAGGAGGGGAAAAACATGAGATACCCGGAATTTTTACAAGAAAACGGAACCATCGGTTATATCGCGCCTTCCTGCGGCTGCGGAAGCGAGCCGTATTACAGCGCGTTCAACCATGCGCTCGACCGTTTCAGGGAAATGGGTTACGGCGCGGATCTGGGGCCGAACTGCTATCTGGAAACAGGGATCGGCATCAGCAGCACGCCGCAGGCCTGCGGAGAGGAGTTAAACGAGTCGTACTGCAGCAGTAAGAACGACGCCATCATTTCCTGCGGGGGCGGGGAGCTGATGTGCGAAGTGATCCCGTATATGGATTTTGAGCGGATCCGCAAAGCAAAGCCGAAGTGGTACATGGGCTTTTCCGACAATACGAATTTCGTCTTTCTTTCAGCGACAATCTGCGACACCGCGGCGATCTACGGACCGTGCGCTTCGGCGTTCGGCATGGAGCCGTGGCACGAATCCATAGGAGATGCGTTCGACCTGCTGTGCGGGAAGAGCGAGCACGCGCACGGCTATGATCTCTGGGAGAAGGAATGGAGCAAGGACGAGGAACACCCGCTGCTTCCGTACAACGTCACGGAGCCGGTAGTGATCCGCCGTTTTCCGGATCAGGATGTGCAGATGCAGGGACGCCTGATCGGCGGCTGCATGGACTGTCTGGTCAATCTGCTCGGAACGGAATTTGACCATGTAAAAGAGTTCAATGAGCGCTATCGGGAGGACGGAATGATCTGGTTTCTGGAATCCTGCGATCTGAATATCATGGCGATCCGCCGCGCGATCTGGCAGATGAAACATGCGGGCTGGTTTTCCCATGTCAAGGGCTTTCTGATCGGCCGCCCGCTCTGTTTCGGAACGGAGATGTTCGGGATCGACCAGTACCGCGCAGTAACGGATCTGCTGGCCGAGTATCAGGTGCCGATCATTATGGATCTGGATATCGGGCATCTGTCGCCGATGATGCCGATCGTATGCGGCAGCACGGCGGAGGTTTCCGTAACCGGGAACGATATCGATATCCATTTCACATGGAAATAATACATAGAACGATACAGACCAATCCAATCAACGAACCAAATAAACCAACCAAGGAGGCGGACGGATGGACGAAATCAGACAATGGATTGCAGACGGCAATGCCGTACTGGGAATCGAATTCGGCTCCACCCGCATCAAGGCGGTGCTGATCGACAAAGAGCACCGTCCGGCGGCGTCGGGAGCGCACGACTGGGAGAACCGGCTTTCGGACGGGATCTGGACGTATTCCCTCGACATGATCTGGGACGGGCTTAGGGACTGCTACGCCCGGCTGTCAGACGATGTGCGGGAGAAATACGGGATCGGGATCACGAAGCTTGCGGCGATCGGCTTCTCCGGCATGATGCACGGCTATATGGCCTTTGATGAAAACGGGGAGCTGCTCGTGCCGTTTCGAACCTGGCGGAATACCATAACCGGGGAAGCGGCGTCGGAGCTGACGGAACTTTTTTCCTTCAACATCCCGCAGCGGTGGAGCATCGCGCATCTGTATCAGGCGGTTTTAAACGGGGAGGAGCATGTGCCGAAGATCCGTTATCTGACGACGCTGGCCGGGTACATCCATTGGAAACTGACCGGAAGAAAGGTGCTGGGCGTCGGGGAAGCTTCCGGCATGTTCCCGATCGACGCAAAGACCGGAACCTATAACAAGAAAATGATGGATCGTTTCCAGGCGCTCCCGCGGATGCAGGCGTATCCGTGGAAACTGGAGGACATTCTGCCGGAAGTCCTTCCGGCGGGAGAGTGCGCCGGGACGCTTACGCCGGAAGGCGCAAAGCTTTTGGATCCGTCGGGGCAGCTGCAGGCGGGGATCCCGCTCGCGCCTCCGGAAGGCGATGCGGGAACAGGCATGACGGCGACCAATTCCGTGGCGGTCCGCACCGGAAACGTATCCGCGGGCACATCCGTTTTTGCGATGGTCGTACTGGAGGAAGACTTAAAAGCCGTCCATGAAGAGATCGACATGGTGGCGACGCCGTCCGGCGACGCGGCGGCCATGGTGCATTGCAACAACTGTACGTCCGACCTGAACGCATGGGTAGGGCTGTTTGGCGAATTTGCCGAAGCGATCGGCTGCAAAACAGATACGCAGCAGCTGTTTCAGACGCTTTATGGCAAGGCACTGGAAGGGGCAAAAGACGGCGGCGGAATGGTCGCATTTAACTGTTTTTCCGGCGAGCCGGTCATCGGGCTTGCGGAAGGAAGGCCGCTCTTTGCGCACCGCCCGGATGCGCCGCTGACGCTTGCGGATTTCATGCGGACGCATCTGTACGCATCGCTTGCCGCGCTGAAGATCGGCTGCGATATCCTCTTTAAGGAGGAGCATGTGAAGGTGGATGCGATCTACGGGCACGGCGGATTGTTTAAGACGAAAGGCGTCGGACAGGGCATTCTGGCGGCCGCGATGAATGCGCCCGTATCCGTGATGGAAACGGCCGGAGAAGGCGGCCCGTGGGGCATGGCGCTTCTGGCGGCGTATATGGTCCGCCGTAAAGAAGGAGAAAGCCTGCAGGATTATCTGGCCGGGAAGGTATTTGCCGGGGAGACCGGAAGCGTGATGCAGCCGGATCCGGAAGATGTCCGGGGATTCGACGCTTATATTGAGAAGTACCGGGCGGCGCTTCCGGCGGAAGAAGCGGCGGTAAAAGCACTTCCGGTTTAAAATTAAACCGAGATTAAATATAATTCAGATTTAATATATTAATTTATTTTAAATCGTATCGCAATAACAGGGAATATAAAAAGAAAAATGGAGGGTTATGCATGTTAGCCGTAAAAAATTACAAATTCTGGTTCTGTACCGGTTCCCAGGATCTTTATGGGGAGGAGTGTCTGAAGAATGTGGCGGAACATTCCCGCATCATGGTAGAGAAGCTGAACGCTTCGGGGATCCTGCCGTATGAAGTCGTATTAAAGCCGACGCTGATCACGAATGAGCTGATCCGCAGGACGTTTAACGAAGCCAACACCGACGAGGAATGCGCGGGCGTCATCACCTGGATGCACACGTTTTCCCCGGCGAAATCATGGATCCTCGGGCTGCAGGAATACCGCAAGCCGCTGCTTCATCTCCATACGCAGTTCAACGAGGAACTGCCGTATGACACGATCGATATGGATTTTATGAACGAAAACCAGTCGGCGCACGGGGACCGGGAATACGGCCATATCGTAAGCCGCATGGGGATCGAGCGCAAAGTCGTAGTCGGGCACTGGTCGGATCCGGCCGTCATCGGGCGGATCGCTTCGTGGATGCGGACCGCCGTCGGCGTCGTGGAAAGCAGCCATATCCGCGTTATGCGCATTGCGGACAATATGCGCAATGTCGCCGTGACGGAAGGCGACAAAGTCGAAGCGCAGATTAAATTCGGCTGGGAAGTGGACGCTTATCCGGTCAACGACATCATCGAGTCCGTGCAGGCGGTTTCCGAATCGGACACAAACGCGCTGCTCGACGAATATTACGACCGCTATGAAATCCTCTTAGAGGGCAGGGATCCGGAGGAATTCCGCCGCCATGCCGCCGTTCAGGCGCAGATCGAGATCGGCTTCGAGCGTTTCTTAGAGGAAAAGAACTATCAGGCGATCGTGACGCATTTCGGCGATCTCGGGGCGTTAAAGCAGCTTCCGGGACTGGCGATCCAGCGCCTGATGGAAAAAGGATACGGTTTCGGCGCGGAAGGCGACTGGAAGGTAGCGGCGATGGTCCGGCTGATGAAGGTCATGACGGCCGGAATGAAGGACGCGAAAGGCACGTCCATGCTCGAAGACTATACTTATAACTTTACGAAAGGAAAAGAGGGGATCTTAGAGGCGCATATGCTCGAGATCTGCCCGTCGATCGCGGACGGACCGATCGCCATCCGCTGCAAACCGCTTTCTATGGGCGACCGGGAGGATCCGGCCCGTCTGGTATTTACCTCGAAAGAAGGAAAAGGGATCGCGGTTTCCCTGATCGATCTTGGAACGCGTTTCCGCCTGATCATCAATGATGTGGAATGCCATAAAACGGAACGGCCGATGCCGGCGCTTCCGGTGGCGACGAATTTCTGGACGCCGCAGCCGGATCTTGGCACCGGCGCGGAAGCGTGGATCTTAGCGGGCGGCGCGCATCATACGGCGTTTACCTACGACCTGACCGCAGAGCAGATGGGCGACTGGGCGGCCGCTATGGGCATCGAAGCCGTTTATATTGACAAGGATACGAAGATCCGCGATTTCAAGCGGGATCTGATGGTGGGAGAGATTTTTTACCGCAATCGGTAAGGAGAAAAACCATGTTAGAAGAATTAAAGAAACAGGTGTACGAAGCGAATATGGAGCTTCCGCGCCGGGGGCTTGTCACTTATACCTGGGGAAACGTCAGCGGCATCGACCGCGGCACGGGGTATGTGGTGATCAAACCCAGCGGCGTGGACTACGATGTGCTGACGCCGGACGACCTGCCGGTTCTGGATCTGGACGGCAATCAGGTGGAAGGGCGCTGCAAGCCTTCCTCCGACACGGCGACGCATCTGGAATTATACAAGAAATACAGCGCTATCGGAGGGATCGTGCATACTCATTCGCCGGAAGCGGTCGCATGGGCGCAGGCGGGGCGGGATATTCCGTTGTACGGCACGACGCACGCCGATTACTTCCTCGGCCCGATCCCGTGCGCGCGGAATCTGACGCCGGAAGAGATCGAAGAGGCCTACGAGAAGCATACCGGAACCGTGATCATTGAAACGTTTACGCAGCGCGGCATCAATCCGGTCTATACGCCGGCAGTGCTCTGCAAGAACCACGGGCCGTTTGCCTGGGGAAAAGATGCGGCGGAGGCGGTGCATAACGCGGTTGTCTTAGAGGAAGTCGCCCGCATGGCGCGCCTGACGGAAGCTGTGGATCCAAAGGCCGCACCGGCGCCGGATTCCATCCGCGATAAGCACTTTTACCGGAAGCACGGGGAGAATGCCTACTACGGGCAGTAACGGCGTGCGGCAGGATACGAAGGTTATGGAAAGGAACAGATGCAGCAATGGGAATAACAATGGTTCTGTCCCTGCTCAGCGGCGTCGCGCTGTTTTTATACGGCATGTCGCTGATGGGAGACGGATTGAAGAAGGTAGCGGGCAATAAACTCGAGCTGGTGCTGTACAAGCTGACGAATACCCCGTTAAAGGGCGTCCTCCTCGGGACGGCGGTAACGGCCGTGATCCAGTCGTCTTCGGCGACGACGGTCATGGTGGTCGGTTTTGTCAATTCCGGCATGATGAAAGTCGCACAGGCGATCGGCATCATCATGGGGGCCAATATCGGAACCAGCGTCACCGGCTGGATCCTCTGCCTCTCGTATATCGAGAACACCGGAGGACTTGCCAGCCTCTTATCGACGGCGACGATATCGGCGATCGTCGCGATCGTGGGAATGATCTTTAGGATGTTTGCCAAAAAGAATACCTACCGCAACATCGGAGATATCATGCTCGGGTTCTCGATCCTGATGTTCGGGATGCAGACGATGAGCAGCGCTGTTTCGCCGTTAAAGGAAAACGAGCATTTTACCAATGCGCTGACGATGTTTTCCAATCCGCTGATGGGAATCATCATCGGAATCCTCTTTACGGCCGTTCTGCAGAGCGCTTCCGCTTCGATCGGTATTATGCAGGCGCTTTCCATGACCGGAGCCATCCGGTTTGCAACGGCGTTTCCGATCACGCTCGGCATCGGCGTCGGCGCTTCGGTTCCGGTTCTGATCTCTTCGATCGGAACGAATAAGAACGGCAAGCGCACCGCGCTGATCTATCTGATCAACGACCTGTTCGGCATGGTGTTCTGGGCGGTTGTATTTTATGCGGCAAATGCGTTTATGCATTTCCCGTTCATGGATATGACGATGAATCCGGTTGCGATCGCGATGCTCAATACGGTTTTCCGCGTCGCCACCGTGCTGATGCTGCTGCCGTTTATCAAGGCCATTGAAAAACTCGTATTCCGTCTGATCAAAGACACGGAAGAGGACATGGAAGAGCAGGCGGACTTCGATCTGCTGGAGGAGCGTTTCCTGGCGTATCCGGCGCTTGCGATTGCGCAGAGCCATCTGGCGATGAACGGCATGGCCAAAAAATCGCGCAAGAACATCCTGCGCGCGATCGGGCTTCTGGATGATTTTTCCAAGGAACGCTACCAGAAGGTGCAGGACAAAGAAAATCTGATCGACAAGTACGAGGATAAGCTCGGCACCTACCTAATGCAGCTGACCGGGCGCGAGATGACGTTCCGCCAGACGCGGCAGGTGTCGAAGTTTCTACATACGATCACGGACTTCGAGCGTTTAAGCGACCACGCCGTCAATATTTCCAAACTGGCGGAGGAACTGCATGAAAAGAAGCTCTCTTTTTCGGAAGAGGCGTCTTATGAGATCGGGGTTTTAGAATCTGCGGTAAAAGAGATCCTAGACATCACCGTCCGGGCGTTTATTGAGGACGACCTGCAGGTTGCGGCGCAGGTCGAGCCGCTGCGCGAGTGCATCGGGATCTTGTGCAGCGAATTAAAGCTGCGCCACGTTTCCCGGCTGAGCACCGGAAAATGCGAGATGAAGCAGAGCTTTGTCTTTAACGATCTGCTCACCAACTATGAGCGAGTCGGCGCGCACTGTTCCAACGTAGCCGTTGCGATGATCGAGCTGGAGGCGTCCAATTTCGACACCCACGAGTACTTAAAGAGCGTGCGCAAGCTGAAAAACGCGTCCTATACCCGCTATCTCGAAGAGTACGGGCAGCGTTACGACATCAACGGCTACCGCAAGACCAAGAAGAAGGACAAAGAGAAAGAAAAAGACAAAGATAAGGACAAATAGAAGTCCGTTTTATCGTACAGAAGAAACGCTATACTCCTTTCAGAAAGCCGGCAGCGGCGGAGGGAAAGGAGTATTTTTATGAGCAAAAGATATGAGAGGATCTTGATTTACGGAATCATGGCAGTCATGGGAGCGATCGGAGGGATTGCCTTTTTTTGCGCGCTTGCGGGCATCGAAACAGCCCGGCTGGGAGGAACGGCTGCACTCGGCATGACCGGCGGGCTGTTCGGCCTGCTGTTTTCCGTGTTCCTGTTTCTGGATCTCTGGAGAGAAACGGATTAAGAGGAAAACCTTAAGAGGAAAATCGGAAGCCGGAAGCGGCGCGGAAAATATTAAATTTGTATAAAAAAATGCGAAAAATTCATGTTTTGAGCGAAAATACGAACAGTTTTGATTGACGCGTCTTGAGACATTTACTATAATGACAATGAGTAATTATGGGTTAATGATGAACGAGAGAGAAAGAATGGGATGCGTATGAAGGTCGATGGCAGAAAGATCCATAAGAAAAGAACGGTTCGTTTTTCGGTGAGCATGGCGCTGGTCTTTGCGCTGTTTGTGTCTTTGTGGACGCTGGATGCGGAATTTTATGCGGCAGGGACGAGAATGGGCGTGGTCGTAAGCCCTGACGGGAGCCTTGTAGAAACTTTTGACGCGCCTTCGACGTCGGCCGGGCATGTCAGCAATCTGCAGGGCGGAAAAGAACTTACTATATTAAAGGAAACGACGGGAGACGACGGGAGGCTCTGGTATCAGGTTTCCTACCCGAACCTCTACAATCCGAGCATTATCAAGACCGCCTATATTCCGGCGACTTATGTCACGATCACCAGTTCCACCAGCAGTTCGGACACGCAGGGCGGCACGGACAGCGTCATGGCGGTCGGCACGGTGAACGTGGACGACCTCTATGTGCGGAATGCGCCGGGAACTTCCGGAACCTACCGGCTGACTTCCGTCAACCGGGGCGATACGGTTCAGATCGTGGGTCAGACCACCGTAAACGGGGAAGTCTGGTATAACGTCACCTGCACGGTGGGCGGCAAATTTTACAACGGCTGGTCCTGCGGCATGTACATTGACATTACCTATACGGGTGCGGATACCGGCGGGGACTATGCGGCGCAGCTGCGCAGCGCGGGCTTTCCGGAGAGTTATCTTTCGAATCTGGTTGCTTTGCATAACAAATATCCGAACTGGACGTTTGAAGCGGTAAAGACAGGCCTCGACTGGAGCGCGGTGATCGCGGGCGAGAGCACGAACGGGCGGAATGTGGTGCAGAACAGCTCGGACGACGCCATGAAATCAACCGCTTCCGGGGCTTACAATTATTCGAACAATACATGGACGATTTATGACGGTTCCTCCTGGGTATCCGCCCATCCCGACTATATCGCATACTGCATGGATCCGAGGAATTTTCTCGATGAAACCAATATTTTTCAGTTTGAGAGCTTAAGCTACCGTTCCAGCCAGAACCTTGCGGGCGTGCAGTCGATCCTGAAAGGAACGTTTATGGACGGAAGCGTGAAGGATTCCGACGGAAAAACATTCAGCTACGCGCAGGCATTTGTCGATATCGGCAAGGCGGAGGGCGTCAGCCCGTACCATCTGGCTTCCCGCGTCCGCCAGGAGCAGGGAGCGGGGACAAGCGCGCTGATCTCCGGGACTTACAGCGGCTATCAGGGATATTATAACTATTTTAACGTGCGCGCCTACGGCCCGACCACCGCGGAAGTGATCAAAAGCGGGCTGGCCTATGCGAAACAGCAGGGCTGGAACACCCGCTATAAATCCCTTCAGGGCGGGGCGAAGCTGCTCGCGCAGAATTATATCGCGGTCGGGCAGGATACCCTTTATTTCCAGAAATTCAATGTCGTAAACCAGAAAGGGCCGTTATACGCGCATCAGTATATGTCGAACGTGACGGCGGCGATCACGGAAGGCCGGAAAATGGGGCAGGGCTACACGGACAAGCAGCAGGCGTTCGTGTTCCGGATCCCGGTTTACAACAATATGCCGGCGGCGGCCGTGAAATTTACGGCAAGCGGCAATCCGAACAATTATCTGAAAGAATTGAGCATCGCGGGACTTTCCCTGACACCGGCGTTTCAGGGCGGCACGACCGCTTATTCGGTCGTAGTGGAAAACAGCGTTACTTCCGTGACGGTATCGGCTAAAGCGGTCGCTGCCACTTCCTCGGTTTCGGGAACCGGCAGCTATCAGCTGGCGGTCGGCAGCAATACGATCAAAGTGGACTGCCGTTCGCAGAGCGGAGCCGTCAGAACCTATACGATCACGGTTTCGCGGAAAGAGGCTCCGGCGGCGCCGCTTGCTCCGCAGGAGGGCGGTTATTCGGTGAAATCCTCGAAATACACGATCGGAACGAACATCACCGGCGTTGCCCCGGAAACTTCGGCGGCTGATTTCTTAAAAGCAGTCACAATTTCGGGCTGCACGGTGAAGCTGCTCGATGCTTCCGGCGCGGAAAACACCAAAACGGTCGGAACCGGCAATAAACTTGCGGTTTACGTAAACGGAAGCCTGAAAGCGACTTACGGGGTTGTGATCTACGGGGATGTCAACGGGGACGGCGTGATCAAGGCCAACGACCTGTTTGCCATCAACCGCCATATACTGGGGAAGGCGAAGCTGAAAGACGTCTACCTTCTGGCGGGCGATGTCAACAAAAAAGGCGACGGCGTTTCGGCGTCCGACCTGTTTATGGTGAACCGCCATCTTCTGGGGACACAGAAAATCGCGCAATGAGAGGAATGGAAAGAAAAAGCATGAAAAGAAACAAGAAGATAGGAATCCTGCTGGCGGGAATGATCGCTTGCTTATCGGTCATGGTTCCCCGCATACCGGTATGGGCGGCGGGATTGTCTTTATCGGGAGCGCCTTCCTCCGTCAACATCGGGGATACGTTTTCCGTTAATGTAACGCTTCCGGCCAATATATGGGCGACTGTCACCGTGAGCTATGATGCGTCGCTGCTGTCTTATGTATCGGCCTCCAAGGATGTGGGAGGCGGTTCCGGAAGCGTCTATTATGTGGACTATACTTCGGAAGCGGACTCCGTGCGCATCACGTTTCGGGCGCTTTCCGCCGGAAGTGCTTCGATCTCCGCATCCGCAGGCGATGCGGAATACGATGCGGGCGGTGCAGCGTCGGTCGGCGGTGCAAGCGCCAGCGTAACGGTTGCTAATGCGGCGGGCGGCGGAGGCAATAGCGGCGGAACCGGAAACGGCGGCGGTAGTAACGGCGGATCCGGAGAAGGAAATAACAGCGGCGGAGGAACCGGCACAGGCACCGCAAAGAGCGGAGATAACTCCCTTGCGTCCCTGACGCTTTCGAACGGCACGTTATCTCCGGCATTTGCGTATAATACGACAAATTATACGGCGGAAGTGGATTATGATGTTACGAGCATCGCGATTTCCGCCGTGCCGGGCAATGCCAAGGCCACGGTGGAATCCGTCACCGGGAATGAAAATCTTTCCGTAGGGGAAAATACCATTAAGATCGTAGTAAGGGCGGAAAACGGTGTCGCCGCGGTCTATACGATCACGGTGACGCGGAAGAGCGAAGCGGAATCGGGAGAGGATCCGTCGGAGAACGCGCCGGAGGAACCGGCGGAGTTTGAAGTGAACGGCCAGAAGCTGTTCCCGGCGGAAGAGATCCCGGAAGAGGCGTATCCGTCGGAGGATTTTTCCCTTTCCACGATCCAGCTCGGAGGGAAGAGTTATCCGTGCCTTTCGTTTGCGCATAACGAACTTTTCCTTCTTTATCTGAAAGATGAAGCCGAAAGCGGTGCGCTTTACGTCTATGACAAAAAGCAGGACGCCGTTTATCCGTATGTCTGTCTGCACACCGACCGGGGATATGTGATCGTTCTTCTGCCGGAAGCGGATCTGATACCGGAAGGATACGAAGAGACTTCCCTGACGATCGAAGGGAAAGGATTGGTAACGGCCTGCCGGAAAAAGGCGGACGCGGAGGGGTATGAACTGCTGTACTGCATGAATCAGGACGGAGTCCGAAACTGGTATCAGTATGATTCCGAAGAAGGAACGTATCAGCGCTTTGTGGAACCGGCCGGGGGCGAAGAAGACGTCACCGAAGACGATACAGAGCTGCAGGAGCAATACGACAAGCAGGGAAAAGAACTCCAGAAGCTGAAAACCCGGGCGCTTTATCTGACCGGCGCGCTTATTGTGCTGGCGGCGGCCCTGCTGATAGCGGCCTTTTGGGCGATCTTCCAAAAGATCCGCGCGGGAAAGAAAAGCGGCATGGGAGAAGATCTGGACGACGAAACGGAAGGACAGGAGATCCCGCCATTTGAAGTAGAGGATATTTTTCAGGAAAAACCGCTGCCGGACGAAACGGAAGATTCGGAGGAGGAACCGGATCGCAAGTCATTGTTTGCAGAGGAATCAGAACTGAAAGCAGACATTCCGGGCAAAGAGGAGCCGGACCGCAAGACCTTTTTTGCAGAGGAACCGGAACCGACAGAGGAGTCCGCTTCATCGGATAAAGAGGAACGCTCGGACGAAACAGAGCTTCTGGAAAAAGCAGATCAACCGGAGGCAGATACCGAGCTGGGCGAAGAGGAACCAATCCGGAAAACCGCTTTCGTCAGGGAACCGGATCTGGAAGTACTTGATTTTAATGATCTGTAAAAGACAGAATAGAATTCCACAACGGAGGTTTGGAACTTGAAGGCATATACAAGCAAAGCAAAGAAAGTGCTGGAGCTGGCAAACCGCCTGTCCCGGAGTATGCACTACAACTATGTCGGGACGGAGCATATCCTTGCGGCGCTGCTGAAAGAAGGCACAGGCGTCGCGGCGGAAGTGCTGTCCGCCGGAAACGTTGAATATGACAAACTGCAGCAGATGATCGAAGAATTGATCTCTCCGGGCGAACGTGTGCAGACGCTGGAAAAAGACGGATATACGCCGCGGGCGCAGTCGGTTTTGAACCATGCAGAAGAAGTCGCGGAGCATTTCCATAGCGAAGAGATCGGAACGGAGCATCTCTTGATCGCGATCATCCGGGAAGGCGACTGTGCGGCAGCACGCCTGTTAAACACATTAGGCTGCAACATGCAGAAAATGTACGTGGATGTCATCGAAGCGATGGGCGAGAACCCGGCCAAATACCGGGAGGAGATCCAGCGGAGCCGCTACAGCGGCTATGAAAATTCATCGACGCCGACTCTGGATCAGTATTCCAGAGATCTGACGGAAATGGCACAGGACCGCCTGTTAGATCCGGTCATCGGAAGAAAAGCAGAAACAGAGCGCGTGATCCAGATCCTGTGCCGGAGGGGGAAAAACAATCCCTGCCTCATCGGAGAGCCGGGCGTCGGCAAAACAGCGATCGTAGAGGGACTCGCGGAAAGCATCGCCGCGGGCACCGTCCCGGAACTTGTCGCCAATAAGCGGCTGGTATCGCTGGATATGTCGGGACTCGTGGCAAAATCCAAATACCGCGGGGAATTTGAAGAGCGTATCAAAAAAGTCATCAGCGAAGTGGCGGAAGCGAAAAACGTCCTGCTGTTCATCGACGAGCTGCATACCATTATCGGCGCGGGAGGCGCGGAAGGCGCACTGGACGCCTCCAATATCTTAAAGCCGGCGCTCGCCCGCGGGGAAATCCAGGTGATCGGCGCAACGACACTGGAAGAGTACCGCAAATATGTGGAAAAAGACGCAGCGCTGGAGCGCCGTTTCCAGCCGGTTAAAGTAGAAGAACCGTCCAGGGAAGAAACGGTGGAGATCTTAAAAGGGCTTCGCGGCCTCTACGAAAAGCATCATCAGGTTACGATCACCGATGAAGGCGTGGAAGCGGCGGTCAACCTGTCGACGCGCTATGTCAACGACCGGTTTCTGCCGGACAAAGCGATCGATCTGATGGACGAAGCGGCGGCCAAGACCAAACTCGGCATGATCCGCTCCGCCGACGTCATTTACCAGCTCCAGAACGATATAGACCGGGCGGAAGAAGCGATGGAAAATGCGCTCCGCGAGAAAGACCTAGAGCTTGCCCGCAAGTATAAAGAGCAGAAAGAGCAGCTGGAAAAGGAATACGAAAAGCAGATGAAAAAGAACCGCCGTTTTTCCGCATCCCGTCTGCCGGAAGTCGGTGCAAACGAGATCGCGGACGTCGTGGCGGGATGGACGAAGATCCCGGTCACGCGTATGACGGAAAATGAAGCGGCTCGTCTGCAGAAACTGGAAGCCATTCTTCACCGGCGCGTGATCGGACAGGAGGAAGCCGTTCGGGCCGTAGCCAAAGCCGTGCGCCGGGGGCGCGTCGGTTTAAAGGATCCGAAACGCCCGATCGGTTCGTTTCTGTTCCTCGGCCCGACCGGCGTAGGGAAAACCGAAGTTTCCAAAGCGCTTGCGGAAGCCGTATTCGGCAATGAAGACTCGCTGATCCGGGTTGACATGTCGGAATACATGGAAAAACACAGCGTTTCGAAAATGATCGGCTCCCCGCCGGGATATGTCGGCCACGAAGAAGGCGGCCAGCTCAGCGAAAAAGTGCGCCGGAATCCGTTTTCGGTCATCCTGTTCGATGAGATCGAGAAAGCGCATCCGGATGTGTTCAATATCCTGCTTCAGGTGCTGGACGACGGGCACATCACGGATTCGCAGGGACGGCAGGTGGACTTTAAGAATACCATTATCATCATGACGTCCAACGCCGGGGCGCAGTCGATCATCGAGCCGAAGAAACTGGGATTCGGCGCGGCGGACGATGAAGCGCACAACCATGAACTGATGAAAAACAGCGTCATGGAAGAAGTGAAGCGGATCTTTAAACCGGAATTTTTAAACCGGATCGACGAAACGATCGTATTCCGCGCACTGACGAAAGACGACATGAAAAAGATCGTCACGCTGCTCTGCCGCAATCTGCAGGAGCGCTGCAAAACCCAGCTGTATCTGGAACTGACGATCCGCGACAGCGCGAAGGCCTATATCGTGGAAAAAGCATACGACCGGAAATACGGCGCACGCCCGCTGAAACGGAAGATCCAGGACGAATTTGAGGACCGTCTGGCGGAAGAGATGATAAGCGGGGGCATAAAGCGCGGCAGCCATGTCGTGATCACGGTCAGGAAGAAAGAGATCTGTCTGGAAATGGACGGGCAGAAGGAAGAAAAAAAGGAAGAAAAATAAGTCAAATATCATTTGGGAAAAACAATGGAAAAGCTGCCAACGATTACTTGACACAAACAAATTAAGAAATCCGCTGGAATTTCAGGCGTATTTATATTATAATAAAACAGAACCAGAACAGGCGGCGGGACGGCGGAAAGCCGCGCCCTGCCGGAAGTTAGAGTCATACGGGAGGATGAAGATGGCTGCAATTAGTGAATTGATCCGTAAAGAATCGACGGGTACGATCAGCTTTGGCGATTACACCTTATCTGCAAAGGCGAAGCTGGACAACTATGAATTTGAGGGTGATATCTATAAGGTAAAGACTTTTAAGGAGATTACCAAGCTGGAGCGCAACGGCGTATTTGTATATGAATCCGTTCCGGGAACAGCCGTAACCGAATTTAAACAGACCGAAGATGAAGTCGGATTCATCGTGGAAGGACCGGAAGACGCCCAGATCACGCTGGAACTTGCAGAAGAAACGGAATACGAGATCACGATCGACGGCGTATCCGCCGGGGTATGAAGACTAATCCCGGAGGGAAGCTCAGTTTAAGCGTAGAGTTGAGCGGATCGGATTCCGTAGCGATTCAGGTAGAAAAGAAATCATGACCGAAACCCCGGCGGATAGCCGGGGTTCTTTTGCACATCAGAATAAGGAGACGAACTATGGCAAAAGGAAAAACAACGGTGTATTTCTGCCAGTCCTGCGGCTATGAATCCGCGAAATGGATGGGACAGTGTCCGGGCTGCAGGGAATGGAACACGTTTGCAGAAGAACTGATCGACAAAAAATCCGTCAGCAGCTCCGGAAAATTAAAACCGGCGGGAGCATCCGGCGCATCGTCGCCGGTGCCGCTGTCGGCGATTCAGGCGGCGGACGAAGAACGCACCACAACCGGCATGAAAGAACTCGACCGGGTGTTAGGCGGCGGGATCGTGAAAGGATCCCTGATCCTCGTAGGGGGTGATCCGGGAATCGGAAAATCCACGCTGCTGCTGCAGGTGTGCCGCAATTTGTCCATGCAGGGGCGGCTGATCCTATATATATCGGGCGAGGAATCCTTGCAGCAGATCAAGATACGGGCGGAGCGGATCGGTGATTTTTCCGATTCGTTAGAACTGCTGTGCGAAACCAATCTGGATATCATTCAGGAAGTGATCGCCCGTAGAAAACCGCAGATCGTCGTCATCGACTCGATCCAGACCATGTATAAAGAAGAGATCGCCTCCGCGCCGGGAAGCGTATCCCAGGTGCGGGAATCCACAGGCGTTTTTCTGCAGATCGCCAAAGGAACCGGAACCACCGTTTTTGTCGTCGGGCACGTAACGAAAGAAGGCATGGTGGCGGGGCCGCGCGTCTTAGAGCACATGGTGGATACGGTGCTGTATTTTGAAGGCGACCGCTATGAATCCTACCGGATCCTGCGCGGGGTGAAAAACCGTTTCGGTTCCACCAACGAGATCGGCGTCTTTGAAATGCAGGGAAGCGGCCTTGCGGAAGTGGAAAATCCGTCGGAATATATGTTAAGCGGCAGGCCGGAAGGCGCGTCGGGCTCCGTCGTTGCCTGTTCAATGGAAGGCACGCGCCCCATTCTCCTGGAAATCCAGGCGCTGGTCTGCCATAGCTATTTCAACAACCCGAGGCGCACGGCGACCGGAACCGATTACAACCGCGTCAGCCTGCTGATGGCCGTTCTGGAAAAACGTCTGGGCGTGCAGCTTTCCGACTGCGACGCCTATATCAACATCGCGGGCGGGATCCGCATGAATGAGCCTGCGGTCGATCTGGGAATCGTACTGGCGGTTCTCTCCAGCAAAATGGACCTGATCATCAGCGACGATACGATCTGTTTCGGCGAAGTAGGCTTAAGCGGTGAAGTCCGGGGCGTCAGCATGGCGGAACAGCGGGTGCTGGAAGCGAAAAAACTCGGATTTAAAACCTGCATCCTCCCGAAAGTCTGCCGGGAGGGGCTTACCCGGATGGAAGGAATCCGTCTGGTCGGGGTGCGAAACGTCAAAGAAGCGTTAGACGCCGTCCGGCAGCCGGGCACGGGAACCGCTGCAAAAAAATTTTGAAAAAAATTTTAAATTAGGTGTTGACTTTATGAAAACGGCGTGATATTATAATCAAGCTGACTGCTTGAAACGGCAGACAGCGAAAGAACCTTGATAACTGAACAGTGGAAAACC
>CANQDS010000039.1 GCA_947593655.1 uncultured Lachnospiraceae bacterium
TATTTTATCACTTTTATCGCAAACAGGCTCTGTTTCAGGTTATTTTGTGCGAATTATTTTTTTCTTTCAGAACTGAAAGTATCGTCTGTTATTATTCCAGAAACTCGATCTTGCTGACGGATACCTCATAGGCCGTCCGCTGCTCCACCTCGGTTTCACTGATCTTTTTTACGTACTCGCGGCTCTGGATCCTGCCCCAGATCTGCACATGCGTGCCGACCGCAAAGCCCGATGCAAAACGCGCGTTCCTTCCCCAGCAGATGCACGGGATATAATCGGATTTTCCGTAAGAACGGTTGACCGCCACCAGAAGATCGGCGATCTCCCTCCCCAGCGGCGTTTTCCGGTAGACCGACTCCTTGCAGATGTAGCCGTCCAGAAAGATCTGGTTGCTCGCGCTCTCATCTCCCGCATCTTCCATGATCTCAAGTTCCCTTGCAAAGACAGAAAGCACCAGCCGGTTCTTCCTCTCTTCATGACGGTTAAAGGAGCGGAACTGGCCGCCTATGTACACATACCGGCCTATGTAATCCCCTGTCACGTCGATCAGCCGCTCGGATACCATTACCGGAATGTAATCCACGAAATTGGACAAACGGCTGACGGACACATCCACCATGTAAAAGCCTTCTCCGTAAACCTCGTGGCTGTACCGGAAATCCGATACGATCTCCCCGATAATCGATACCTGGTTGTTTTCAAAAATTTTATCTGCCATGAATTTTCTCCCTTCCTTTTGTGGAAATATTTGTTAGGTTTCTTTTTTACCATTTTCCCGTTGGTAGATTTGATAAAAGTATGTCGATAAACGCCCCCAAAAATATACAAAATCCCAAAACCCTCAAAAATCCTTGCGCAATTGCGGTTTTGTGATAAAATATAAGGGTTTTAGAAGGAAAGAGGGATTATTTATGAAAACATCAAGAGACGATATCCGCAATATTGCGATCATTGCCCATGTCGATCACGGCAAGACTACCCTGGTCGATGAATTGTTAAAACAGAGCGGCGTTTTCCGTGAAAACCAGGAGGTTCAGGAACGCGTCATGGACTCGAATGATATTGAACGCGAACGCGGCATCACCATCCTGTCCAAAAATACGGCCGTGGAATACAAGGGAGTAAAGATCAACATTGTCGATACGCCCGGACACGCGGATTTCGGCGGCGAAGTGGAGCGCGTGCTGAAAATGGTAAACGGCGTCATCCTCGTCGTGGACGCTTTTGAAGGCACGATGCCGCAGACCAAATTCGTTCTGATGAAAGCGCTGGTCCTGGATCTTCCGGTCATCGTCTGCATCAACAAAATGGACCGCCCGGAAGCCCGCCCGGAAGAGGTGATCGACGAAGTTCTGGAGCTTTTCATGGATCTGGACGCTTCCGACGAGCAGCTTGACTGCCCGTTTATCTACGCCTCCGCCAAGGACGGCTACGCCGTAGCGTCGCCGGACGATGAGAAGAAAGACATGACGCCTCTTTTTGAGACGATCATCAATTATATCCCTGCCCCGCAGGGCGATCCGGATGCCAATACGCAGGTTCTGATCAGCACGATCGACTACAATGAATATGTGGGACGCATCGGGATCGGGAAAGTGGACAACGGCTGCCTGAAAGTCAATCAGGATGCGGTCGTCGTCAATCACCACGATCCGGACAAACTGCAGAAAGTACGCATCAGCAGGCTCTATGAATTTGACGGGCTGAATAAGGTCGATGTGGCGGAAGCCGGGATCGGCTCCATCGTCGCCATATCCGGAATTGCGGACATCCGGATCGGCGATACGATCTGCGCTCCGGAAGCCCCGGAGGCGATTCCGTTCCAGAAGATCTCGGAACCGACGATCTCCATGAACTTTATCGTAAACGACAGTCCGTTTGCCGGGCAGGAAGGGAAATACGTCACTTCGCGCCACATCCGCGACCGTCTTTACCGCGAACTGAACACCGACGTGTCGCTCCGTGTCGAAGATACGGACAGCCCGGACTGTTTCAAGGTTTCCGGACGCGGCGAGCTGCATCTTTCGGTTCTGATCGAAAATATGCGCCGGGAAGGCTATGAATTTGCGGTCAGCAAAGCGGAAGTGCTCTACCGCACCGACGAGAACGGCAAGAAGACCGAGCCGATGGAGATCGCCTATGTCGATGTCCCGGATGAGTTTACGGGTGCCGTCATCTCCAAGCTGCAGCAGCGCCGGGGCGAACTCCGCAACATGGGTTCGATCGCGGGCGGCTACACCCGGCTGGAGTTTTTGATCCCGTCGCGCGGCCTGATCGGCTACCGCGGGGAATTTTTGACCGACACCAAGGGAAACGGCATTATCAACACCATTTTCGACGGATACGACGCCTTCCGCGGCGAGATCGCCTACCGCGCCACCGGCTCGCTGATCGCCTTCGAGACCGGCGAATCCGTCACCTACGGACTGTTTTCCGCGCAGGACCGCGGAACGCTCTTTATCGGGCCGGGGGAAAAGGTATACTCGGGCATGGTCATCGGCCAGTCCTCGAAAGCGGAAGATATCGAGATAAACGTCTGCAAGAAGAAGCACCTGACCAACACCCGCTCTTCTTCCGCAGATGAAGCGCTGACTCTCGTTCCGCCGCGCATCTTAAGCCTTGAGCAGGCGCTTGATTTTATCGATACGGACGAGCTTCTGGAAGTGACGCCGGAGAACTTAAGGATCCGCAAGCGCATCCTGGATCCGACATTAAGGAAACGCGCGGCTTTCGCCAAGAAAAACGCACAGTAGAACATCATTGCATAATCATGAGGCTGTCGCTTTAACGAAGGAGCATTTTGATATGCTCATTCGTGAGGGGGCAGCCTCCTTTTATTTTTTGTAATTAAAACATGCTTCCTCCAACTTAAGGAAATCATGACATCGTTTTCCCAGAGGAGTAGAGGTTCCTTTTTCTATCCGGTGATGATATACAATGCCGGCATTTTTAAGGATCCGATCCTGCTGCCTTTTTATAATCCTGTATTCAGCTTGAAGCAGCGCGCGGTAGTTGGGATTTTTTTCTTTCCGGATATCAACATATTGATACAATCCATCTGATACGGGGAACATGTTGTTGAGATTAAGCACGGCATAGTCTTTGATCTTGATGAAGTCTACACTTTCCTTCATTTTCGCATGTTTGGTTTTGAAGGAAGAAAGCGGTGCAAAATAATCGATGTTATGTATATGAAGAAGGATCCCGATATATTTCCGTTCGTTTTGCTGCCCAGGCTGTTTCTTGTGAAAAAAATGCGGTTCGAAAGCGGAAAGATAATCGATGTACTGATTGTCGATTTCATAAAAACGTAAGTTCATATAAGATGCCCCTTCTGAATGTATGATATAGAGTGTTGTCTTAGGGAAAAAATGGGGGCAAGTTGCCTGCCCCCACTGTTATGCTCGCATTCCGAGCAGCGAAACGCTCGCTGATAACTTTCTCATTTAAGGGCTGAGATACACCCGCTTATGAACTTTCTCATTTAAGGGCTGAGATACACCCACTGTTAGGATGGCTGAACCAACCACCGCCTTGTGTTTTTATTATATGGAGAATCGGAAAAAAATGCAATATTGAAATCATGATTTTTTATGCATTTTTATGCAAAAAACAGACTGCCGCACGGTACAGTCTGTTTTTTTGCCGGGGATCATTCGATCACTTCATTGCTTCCGCTTTCTTCTGCTTTTTTGGAAGCGTAGTAATCTTCAAATAATTTGTTGGCAGCCTCGAGCGTACTCTGGGAGATAGCCGGAAGTTTCCCTCCCCAATGGTTTTCCGCCAGCTTAAATCCCTTTTCCATTGCTGCCTGCATCTTCTTCATCTGTTCGACGTCGTCTCCCGCCAATGCGCTTGCAAAATCAAACAAACGCTGGGAAGTCTGCTTTACGCCGTAATAGCCGTCCTCGGCGATATCCGCCTTCGCGCGCGCCTGCGTTTCGGCATCGACCGTATAATTTCCACTCGCTAAAAACTGCCACATATTGCCGGCTTTTCCATAAGCGTTTCCCTGCTGGGAGATCATCTTATGGACGAGTTCCACCATCTGCTACCGGCGCTGCTCCTCGGCGTTTTCTAACTGGCGGACAAGCGCGGCACGGTCTTCTTTGCTCATTTTATGGACTTCATAACCGGCTTTCGTCTCTTCTGCCGGATCCGACTTCGACCATACGGCGCCGCCGTCTGTTCCGGACGCAGCGCTTTTTTCCTGTGCACTCTGCACCTGCGATGTGTCCTTTCCCGATGCGCTCTGCACCTGCGATGTGTCCTTTCCCGCTGCACTCTGCACTTGCGATGCGCCTTTTCCCTGTGCACCCTGCGCGGCCGCGCTTCCCGGCGCATACGCGCTTGCGTAATCATTTACTCCATTCACATTCATTCTGGTTCCCTCCTTTGAAATATATTGAAATCCTTTTCAATCTTTAATCATTCCTGCCCGTTTATTCTCTGTTTTCCAGATAATTCATGTACGTTTTCACAAATTCCGGGTATCGTTCTTTGGACAGGTAAACCGTTTCTCCGTTCTGCAGGAAAATGCAGTCCGAACGGTATTCCGCGATATAGGCCATATTCACCAGATAGCCCCGGTGGCAGCGGTAAAAACGTCCGTCCAGCTGCGCTTCGAGTTCCTTCATGGTTGCATACAGTTCGATCGAGCCGTGCAGCGTATGGATCTCCGCTTTCCGTTTCTGATTCTCGATATAGAGGATCTCCCGGATCGGGATCGCTGCGTTCCGGTTCCGCGTCCGGACGATCAGCCTCCGGCATTCCTGCGGATTTTTCTTCTGCACATGATGCGCCGCCCGCCGGACGACGTCTTTTAATTTTTCCTCGTCTAACGGCTTTAAAAGGTAATGGAACGCCTCCACATCCAGCGCGTCAAAGACAAATTCCTTTTGTTCTGTAATAAATACCAGAAGCACATCTTCCTGGCGGTTCCGGAGCTTCTGCGCCGTCTCGAGCCCTTTTCTGCCGTCTTTTCCGATATCCAGAAAGATCAGGTCGTATTCCTTCCCCGAAAACAAAAGGACCGCCCCTGTTTCATAACAGTCCGGTGCGCATCCGCACAGCAATTGCTGAATGATTCCCTCTATCTGTCCGCAAACTCGTTTTTCCTCTTCACAAATTGCTATCTTCATGGTCTGCTCCCTACATACTATACCAGATCAGAACCGGACATTGGCGGAAAATGTAACCAAAACGTTTTTTAATGTAATCAATACAGATACTTGCAGATCCGCACAATCAGCTGTTCTTCCACATCCGGACAGTCGATCGCTTCAATCCCGTCCGCCGGTTTGGGCTCTGCCCGGTCTACATAGACCACGTTGCACCCGCCGCCGATGCCGGGCAGTTTCATAAAACCGCCGAAGCCCAGGAAAAAACAGTCCTCTTTGATCCCATTCTCCTGCAGCAGCGGCTCCATTTCGTTCCAGTCGATGAAAAGCGTTCCATCCTCGTACCAGAACGCCTCACCGAATGTCTTTCTGTCGGAAAAAAGCAGCATCTTTGGATCCGTTTCCGCCGTATAGATCGAAACCTCATCCAGCCGGATATACCGGGAATAAGACGCTTTTAAGATCCCGTACCACGCCGCCAGAAACAATGCCGCAAACAGCAGGGCCAGCGCCGCCAGCCGCTCCTTCCGGTACGGCGTATATCCGGCGATCTTTTGCATCCGGTGCTTCATTTCGCCGAATTCCCGCTCCCCGGCAAACGCCGGAATATCCGTTCCAACGGAACACGGATCGTTTTTCCCGGAAAGGCACCCCGCCGTTTTTAAGATCAGCATTCCGTAATCGACCGCTTCCCCGCGCTGCTTCTGGATGCAGACGCAGTCGCAGATATCTTCAAGATCGGCCCGCAGCAACCTGGTGCAGACGCTCATAAGCGGATTCATCCAGAACATCACCCGCAGGCAGTCCCACAGGAAATAGCACCACAGATGCCCCAGACGGATATGCGTTTTCTCGTGCAGCAGGATCGTTTCCAGCTCGTCTTTTCCGTATTCTTTCAAAAAAACTTCCGGGATCACGATGACCGGACGGCACAGCCCGACCGCAAACGGCGTAACCGTAAGCCCGCAGGTCCGAATCTCCATCCCGAAAAGCCGCTCTTTCTGCGACATTTTTTTCACCATGCGTTTAAGCCGGTGCTTCCGGAAGCAGAAATATCCGGCCAAAAGCAGCGCCGCCAGCGTATACAGCCAGCAGAACCAGTGATTCCCTGCGCAAAACGCGTGCCACCAGTAAAACAGCCGAATCCCCGCCCTGCTCTCATAGAAGAATTTCAGCTTTCCCATGAACGGAACCAGAAGCAGCAGGCTCCAGAAAAGCCCTTTCGCAAACACGTTCCGCCTGAACAGCGTTTTGCGCAGCAGCAGAACCAGCCCGGCCGCCGGAACCGACAAAAGCATTCCCCTTCCGAACACGATGACGCTGTAAATAAGGATAAAATTGATTTGTCCGATCAGCACTCCGATCATTTTACCCCCCCGTTTCCCTTCTGTCCCTTTAAGATCTGCTCCAGTTCTTTCAGCTGCTCCTCGGAAAAATCACAGCTTTCGATCAGCGCCGCGACGGCGTCCGTCTTTTTCCCGGAAAAATAGCTGTCCGCAAATTTCCGGCTCTTTTCCCGCAGACACGCCTCTTTGGACTTCTTCGCCTCGTAATGGTACACCCGCGCATCGTTCTCATCCACGGTGTAGCCCACCAGCTGCTTGCCGCACAGCCGGTTCATCAGTACCCTCACCATCTTCGGCGTCATTTTCGGCAGTCCCCGGACGCCCTCCCGCTCTTCCATGCGGCGGATGATCTCGGAAGACGTCAGCGGCGTTTCACTCGCCCAGAGCACCTCCATGATCCTCCACTCGCTCTCGCTCGGCACCTGTTCTTCTTTTCCCACGATTGTTCCTCCTGTTCCTTATCTATCTGTTATATCGGATAACATTCATTAATTATTAATAGCCGTTTATCATTCTTTCAAAAAAAATAAGACAGATGGACTTGCTATACAGAAAGCCTGCCACTGGCAGCCTTTTTGCATACTATGGTATACAAAAAGACGCAGATCTTTCGGTAATTGACCTGCGTCTGAATGGTTATTCTTTGACAAGCGGCGGCTGTTGATATAACTTCCTTTCAATCTGTCTGCGCTCAATTTCAATCTGTTTTAATGCCTTTGGATCGTCTGTTACTGCCTCGATCCGTTCCAGAATGCTGAGCTGGTCAAAAAGATAGCAATTGATCTCTTTTTCGTTTGTCAGCATATGATTGCCTCCTTCCTTGATGTTATATAAGTATAGCATAATTTTAAAGGCAAGTCTATGATTTTTGAGCGGTCGGGCAGTACACCGGCAAATAATACCGCAGATTCTTCGCCGTTCCTTTCTTCACCAGAATCCCCGCCTCCGCCATTTCACGCAGAAGCAGGATCGCGGTAGCCTGTGAAATGTGCAGGGCCGATTCTACGTCCTTCCGAACCACAAAGCCTTTCTTTTGGCATAATGCGATCACTGCTTTGATCCGCTCCTCTTTCTTCATACTGGCCGCGTAATACGTCGTACTTTCTCCCACCCTGCTGATGTTGTTTTCTTTTCCATAATTAAGATTCGGAAGAATGATCCGGAATGCGTTGCTGGAAGTCTCAATGGAAGGCTCCATGACAGAATCGGCATAGCACTCCCTGATCTTCATAACTCCCGTCCCGTAAGCTTCGATCAGTTTCAGCCGATAAAAAATATTGGCAAGGTGCTGGTTCCTGAGGACGGAAACTCCCAGCATGATATCGTCAAGCGCGATCCCTTTGACCAATCCTCCGATCGACACGATTTCCATCCGGTCTTCAAAAATGCTGATCAGAGTCGGCCCGCTGAACGAATAATCCCTGTGAACCACCGCGTTCAGCAGTGCCTCCCGCACCGCTTCCACCGGATAATCCCGGCTTTCCACCCGTTCCAGCCCCCGGAATTCCGCCCGTGTCCGGTTGTAACGGTCGATATACTCAAAGGCGGATTCCAGCTGTTTCAGCAGGGAACCGGATAACTCCAGCCTGTCCTTAAACACCGTTTTTCTGCTCCCCTCAAAAACGGCAAGCTTGATCGCATGGGTGCATTGTTCGGACAAAAGAAATGCAAGATTGGTAAATGTTTTGTCCTCTCCTATCAGATGAAGCGTCCGCATCTGGTAATTGCTGAACTCCAACCCCTTTTTCCGGAAAAAAGCAGAAGTCGTTTCAAAGGTCAGCTGCTGGTTCAGCGACCGCGCGGTTTCATAACTGTCGCCGCTCGTTTCTTTGATCATCGCAAGGATTGCCGCGTCCGAAGCAGGCACGGTTGAAGCACCCTGGCGCACGTAAACACCTTCCGGCCGGATTCCTTTTCCCTGAATGTAGTACGGTCTGGCCGTGCCGCGCTGTACCGCCACGGCGACCACAGGTTTTCCTTCCATCTCAATGCAGCTGCAATCCACAAACATCATCACATCCGGCCTGACCGAATCGCGGATGGCATTCATCACGCGGAGCATGGTTTCATCCTCATCCGTTACGCCGCAGACCGAACCGTCATCGTTGATCCCGATATGGACCATGCCGCCATCACTGTTTGCGAAAGCTACGACTGTTTTTTTGATATCGTCGACATATTCTCTTTTCCATTCAATATTCTTGCCTTCGGTAATCATTGTTCCGCCTCCGATCTGATCCGATACCTGATAATCTAATTATCTGATTGTTTAATCTAATAATTACATAATCATTATAATCAGATTTGCTTCGTTTTGCAATCATTTTTTTAACAAAGGAAACGGCATAACCCGCAGGCTACACCGTTCCCGAATACAATCTTATGCTCTTTTCTTTCATTAATACTACTAACCGTCTGCAATTATAACATGCTTGCGAGACTGAAAGATCCAATTACAACCAGTACCGCAGGGATCAGAGAAATAATGCTGCAGACAAGACCTGCAATCGCCATTCCCTTTCCCGGTAATTTCTTCGACAGGGAAACCGCTGCGAGAATTACTCCGATCAAAGCGCAGATAAACGGTACATACGGTACGCAGCAGGATAAAACCAAAGCTACGATACCCAATACCATGGATGCGATCGCCATGCCGGATCCGCCCTGCGGCGGCTGTACCATATTGTTGGAAAAATTACTGTCCATTTTCAACTTCCTCCTCTTCTAGTAAATGATTTACAGTATCGCTGTAACTATAATATTTATGAGGAAAAAAGTCAACAATTTTTCATGAAGTTTCCGTTAATTATGCTATATGTTCTTTCGTGCAGCAGCCTCTTTCTTTACAATCTTCTCAATCTTTCGATTCAATGACCAGCAGGATTCCTTCCTTTACCGTGATCTCCGCCCGTTCCTCCGCGATCTCGTTGCTTACCCCGAGTGAGGAGAAGCGCCGGATCACAGCATCCTGCAAAGGATACTTAAACCCTTTCAGCGTAACTCCCGCCGCCTGTTCCGTAACCGGAAGCAGGGAGACATAGGTTCCAAACTGATGCCGCTTAGAAAGGGTACAGGAATCGCAGACCATGCGGATCCGGTTCTTCGCATCCAGGATCATCATTTCCACATGGTTTTCCAGACCGAGTCCGAGCAGGGCGGTATTCGCCAGCATATGATCCATGCGCGTGCCGAACCCTCCCAGGATATCCAGCGAATCCACGCCGCGCTCCATCGCATCGCGGACGGCGTATTCCGTATCGGTTTCGTCTTTTTCCGGATTCAGTTCGCAGAACTCGATCTGTTCCTGGCTCCGGAAAAACGACAGCGCCTCTCTTCCCGCGGAATCAAAATCCCCTACGATAATATCCGGCGTCAGATGATGCCGGTACAAAAAATCCATTCCGGAATCCGCGGCATAAAGCACATCATATCCCCCGTTCTTGATCGTTTCACAGGCAAAAGCGTCGTCAATCGCGCCGCCGGAAATAACCAGCCCCCTCATAATATTATCCTCCTAGATTTAATAATTAGTTCTTTTCCTGTATTTCAAGCGTTTAACAGATTTAAGAAACGGCTGACATTCTCGCTGATCTCCCCCTGAAAGACCGCGCTTCCCGCCACGATGACATTCGCGCCCGCGTCGAGCAGAGTTCCGACATTCTCCAGCGTAACGCCGCCGTCAACCTCAATATCCGCCTTGTTCTGAGTCTTTTTTAAAAGCTGTTTTAATTCTCTGATCTTATCTACGGTATATGGGATCAATTTCTGGCCCCCGAATCCCGGATTGACCGTCATGATCAGAACCATATCGACTTTGGAAAGAATATAACGGATCGTTTCCAGCGGCGTAGACGGATTCAGCGCCACCCCGGCCAGCAGCCCCATCTCTTTGATATTGTCAATCGTCCGATCCAGATGGGTACATGCCTCGGCATGAACCGTAATGATATCCGCGCCCGCTTCCGCAAAATCCAACAGATAGCGGATCGGCTCCCGCACCATCAGATGCACATCGAACATCCGGTCCGTGCAGGCGCGGATCGAACGAATCAGCGGCATTCCCATAGAAATGCTCGGCACAAAATCTCCGTCCATCACGTCAATATGCACATACTGGGCTCCTGCATCATCCAGCTGCCGGATCTGCTCTCCCAATATGGAAAAATCGGCTGCCAGAATCGATGGCGATAAACAGTTCATAACCCCTCCTCTATAACTGTAAATTGATATCTGACTCAGACTGTCGGATGCCAGTACTGTCATCCGCTCACTTCGTTCGCGGGACAGTACTAGGCTCCTCTATAAACATAAGTTAATATCTGCGGATGCTTTTCATTTCTTCATAAATCAGCATATAATTTTCATAGCGGACGCGGCTGATCTCGCCCCGCTCCAAAGCGGCTTTTACGCCGCAGTCCGGCTCGTGCGTATGGCTGCATGTGCGGAAACGGCATTCCGGCTCATGCGGGATAAATTCCGGATAGCATTTCCAGAGCCCTTCCTTTTCCAGTCCCGGCACATCCAGCGAACTGAATCCGGGCGTATCCACGATATAAGAATCCTCTGCGAGCGGAAGGATCTGCGAATGGCGCGTCGTCTGTTTCCCGCGCTCGATCTTTTGGCTGATCTCTCCCGTCTCCATCCGGTTCTCACCGATCAGCGCATTCACCAGCGAAGATTTCCCGACGCCGGACGGCCCTGCGACAGTCGTCGTTTTTCCCGCAAGCGTCCTTTGCAGGTCATCCAGCCCGGTTCCCTGTTTCGCACTGGTAAACAGAACCGGATAACCGGCCGGACGGTAGATATCCGCCGCCTTCTGCATCTCTTCCGCGGAAACAAGATCGCATTTATTGAAACAGATGACTGCCGGAAGCTTCTGATACTCCATCATGCACAAAAAACGGTCCAACAGATGATAGTTCGGCTGCGGCTTCGCCGCCGCAAAAACCACAAGCGCCTGATCGACGTTCGCGACAGCCGGACGGATCAGCTCATTCCGGCGCGGAAGGATGCTCTCGATATTTCCGGTATGCTCTTTTTCATCCAGAACGGCAAACTCCACGTCGTCCCCGACTAAAGGCTTCTGCTTCCGGTTCCGGAACGCGCCCTTTGCCCTGCATTCGCAGATTCCGGTTTCCGCCGCGTATACATAGTAGAAACCGGCAATCCCCTTGATGATCTTTCCTTTTACTGCGCGCTTACCCGCAGCACTCTCCCCAACGGTATATTTCTGCATAAATTACTGCTCGGTAAAGTTGACGGAAAACGTATCCCTGCTGACTTCCTCGGTTTCCCCGGCATCATTCGTCCTGTACCACGTTACCAGGATCTTTCCGGAAGAAGAGCCCGTGATGTTCGATTTGGAAACATTAAAGGTCGTTCCCGGATCCACCTGCTGCTGATTCCAGCTCGTGATCACATTTCCGTCGCTGTCCTGCAATACAATATCGGCCTTGGTAACGTCCGCCGGAATATCCAGCGTATAGCTGCAGCTGTAGTACACGGTCTTCTTTCCGAGGCTTACCGTGATCGTAACGGTCGTTCCTTCCTCTACGGTCTTGCCGTCGGAAATGCTCTGGCTGATCACCCGGCCCTCCGCCGTCGAATCGTCGTATACCCTGTCTACCGTCACATTCAGCCCCGCATTGGACAGCATACTCGATGCGTCCGCTTCGGAATAACCGGTCACCTTCGGCACTTTTACGGATTTCACGCCCTGGCTGATTGTGATCTTCACCGTCGTATTCTTCTTCACGGAGCTGCCGCCGCTCGGATTCTGGCTGATGACATTCCCGGCCGCTACTTCGCTGCTGTATTCGTATTCTTTCTCGTAGGAAAGCCCGTTGTTCCTCAGCTTGCTGATCGCACTGCTCTCGCTGCTTCCGAGGACATTCGGCACCGGTACCATTTCCGTAACGGAGCTGTCTCCCGCAACCACAACGTCGATCGTGCTTCCCTTTGCTACTTCTTCGCCCTTTTCGACCTCCTGCTCGAGGATCGTGCCGTCCTCTTCCTCCGATTCCTTCATATCCACAACAAACAGGGAAAGGCCGATCTTATCGAGCGCTTCCTCCGCTTCTTCCTCGGTCATGCCGACGATATTGATCATCTTAACCATTTCCTCGGTCTCCGTCTCGCTCTCGGATTCGCTCTCCGACTGGGTTTCGGACACATATTCGGATTCGGTATTTTTATGATCGCGGCTCTTCCCGAAACGGAACAGCCCGAAAAAGCTGCCTAAGAGATAAAGGATTACGATCACGATAATGACCGCCACCACAATGCACATCACGGTGATCGCCTTATCCATCTTCGGGTTCATGCCGCTTTCATCGTCGTCTTCGTCAAGATCCTCGACCATCAGTTCCTCGTCGTCCCCGGATTCCCCGCTCTCCGCGCGTACGCCGGTTCCCTTCTCCTTGATCTGCTGCAGTTCTTCGCCGCTGATGACCTTGGTCTTTCCGGTATCCGGCGTCTGATTCTCCACGACAAAATCCTCGTTCGGATTGATCAGCGCTTTCCGCAGATCGGTCAGCAGTTCGCCGATCGTCTGGTAACGGCGATCCACATTCTTCTGCGCGCATTTCAAAATGATCTTATCCAGGCTGATCGGAAGATCTTCCGCATACAGCATCGGATCCGGCATATCCTCCTGAAGGTGCTGGATCGCGACGGCTACCGTCGTATCCCCGTCAAACGGCACGCGCCCCGTTACCATCTCATACATCACGATACCCAGGGAATAGATGTCGCTTCTGGCGTCCACGAAGCCGTTCCTCGCCTGCTCCGGAGACGCATAATGCACCGATCCCATGACGTCCGAACTGATCGTATTGGCGGATGCTGCCCGCGCGATCCCGAAATCGGTCACTTTTACTTTTCCTTCCGTAGAAATAATGATATTCTGCGGCTTGATATCCCGGTGTATGATATGCTTGTTGTGCGCCGCCTCGATGCCG
Organism: uncultured Lachnospiraceae bacterium; assembly: GCA_947593655.1. GTDB lineage: Bacteria > Bacillota > Clostridia > Lachnospirales > Lachnospiraceae > Roseburia. The sequence continues at coordinate 13,426 of CANQDS010000039.1, forward strand.
CGCGCCACCTGTATGGCAATGCTGACCGATTCCTTAAAGGAAAGCTGCCCTTTCTTCTCGATATAAGTCTTCAGCGTGATCCCTTCGACATATTCCATCACGATGAAATACATGCCTTCTTCGCTGCCGACGTCATAGATATTAACGATATTCGGGTGCTCTAACCCTGCCGCAGACTGCGCCTCCGTCCGGAATTTCGTTACAAAGTTCCGATCCTCGGAATATTCCTGCTTTAACACCTTGATGGCTACAAAACGCCCTAAAATATGATCTTTCGCCTTATAGACATCGGACATGCCGCCGGCTCCGATCTTTCCTACGATCTCATAGCGATCTGATAAATACATTCCTTCTGTCAACATTCTGTCACCTCATCCGAAAACGGTTTGATAAGAATAGCGGTGATATTATCGCGCCCGCCGTTTTGATTGGCCGTCTGAATCAATGTCTGTACCTGTTCTTCCGGTTTCTCATGGCTGATAAGGATCTGCCGGATCTCTTCATCTTCTACCATATTCGTAAGTCCGTCCGAACATAACAAAACAGAGTCCTGCGGTCCCAGCTCGACTTCAAAGAAATCCGCCTCGACGGAATCCGTCGCTCCGATTGCCCGCGTAATGATGTTCTTATCGGGGTGGCTCCTCGCCTCCCGCTCATCCATCTCTCCCATGCGCACCATTTCTTCAACCAGAGAATGATCTTTCGTGATCTGCCGCAGACGGTCGGAAAGCACATACAGGCGGCTGTCTCCTACATTCGCAACTACCATCCGGTTTTGGTCGATCGTAGCTGCGACGATCGTGGTTCCCATTCCGGCCTTTGCCTCATCCTCCCGCGCTTCCATCAAAAGGATCTCATTCGCCTTCCGGATCGCTTCCTGTAAAATCGCAACCGGTTCCGTCTCCCTGCTTCTGGATACAGACGCCGCAATGCGCTCCGTCGTATAGCGGGAAGCGTATTCGCCTGCTTTGTGGCCGCCCATCCCGTCTGCAACAATATACAGATTGGGAAGGTTCCCGACCGCCATGTCCGAAGCGAAGTAATAGTCCTGATTCATTTCCCTAAGGACACCCGTGTCCGTCATGGAAAACGTCTTCATCCGTTTTGTTTCCTTTCTTTGTATCTCTTGCGAAGTTGTCCACAGGCTCCGTCGATATCACTGCCCATTTCCCTTCTAATAGTAACATGAATTCTGTTTTTTTCAAGTTTATTTTTAAAGGCTGCTGTTTTCTCCGGCTCCGAAGGCTCATATCCGCACTCTTTTACCGGATTGACCGGTATCAGATTCACATGGCAGTTCATGCCGGAAAGAAGCCTGGCAAGCTCCCCGGCATCGCTTTCGGAATCGTTTACCCCGCGGATCAGGCTGTATTCAAACGTCACCCGGCGTCCCGTCCTGTCAAAATAATAACGGCACGCATCGAGCACTTCGGAAAGCTCGTACGCTCCGGCTGCCGGCATCAGTTCCTTCCGCTTCTTCTGGTTCGGCGCATGGAGGGAAAGCGCCAGCGTAACCGCGGTTTTTTGGTCGGCCAGCGCAAGGATCTGCGGAACCAGCCCGCAGGTCGATACCGTCACGTTCCTCTGGCTGATATGAAGGCCGTTTTCATCGGTCAGAAGTTCGATAAAACGCAGCAGATTGTCAAAATTGTCCAGCGGCTCCCCCGTTCCCATAACTACGACATGCGAGATCCGCTCCCCGATCCTTTTTCCAATCCGGTAAACCTGTTCGATCATCTCCGCCGGAGTCAGATTCCGGACAAGCCCGTCCAGCGTCGAAGCGCAGAAGCGGCAGCCCATGCGGCACCCCGCCTGGGAAGAGATGCAGACCGAATATCCGTACCGGTATTTCATCAGCACGCTTTCGACCGCGTTCCCGTCCTCCAGAAGAAAGAGGTATTTTTGCGTTCCGTCGATCCGGGAAACCTGGATCTTTTCGATCCGCAAAACCGTAAAAGTTGTTTTATTTATTAATTCTTCTTTTAATTTCTTTGGAATGTTTGTCATTTCTTCGAAAGAAGAAACCTGTTTCTGATGCATCCACTGGTAGATCTGCCGGGCGCGGAACGCCTTTTCGCCCATTCCTTCAATCAATGCCGTCAGTTCTTCCAGATTCATGGATTTGATATCCGCTTTATCCGTCATGTTCTCTCCTTATCAGTTCCGCAATAAAAAAGCCGTCCTGCCCGCTTTCGTCCGGAAGCATCTGCTCCATGAAAGCCGCGGCAAATTCCGGGTGGCGATCGGTAAACCAGCCGACGTTTTTCTCGTTTTCCTCTTCGCTGATCGTGCATGTGCTGTAGACCAGCTTCCCGCCCGGCTTCACATACCGGTACACCGTTTCCAAGATCGTCCTCTGCAGTTCGGCCAGTTCCTTTTGTTTCTGCGGCGTCATTTTGTAGCGGATGTCGGTCTTTTTCCCGATCACGCCCAGTCCCGAACACGGCAGGTCGCAGATCACGATATCCGCCTTTTCCTCCGCAGACGGATCATAAACGGCCGCATCCCAAAGGACAGCCCGGCAGTTTGCAAGGCCGTGACGCGCAATATTTTCCTCGATCAGGGCGATCTTTCCGGGCGTCAGATCCCGCGCTTCGACCATGCCGGTTCCGTGCATCATTTCCGCCAGATGCGTGCTCTTTCCGCCCGGAGCGGCGCATACGTCCAGAATATAACTGCCGTCCTTTGGCTTTGCCGTTTCCGCAACCATCATGGACGCCGGATCCTGCACATAAAAGTCCCCGTCCCGGAAGGCTTCCAGCGCTTCCAGACTGTCAAAATCCTCGATCTCCAATGCATACGGAAGCTTTCCGGCCGGCACCGCGGCCGCGCCTTCCGCTTTCAGGCGCTCGATCAGGCGCTCCGGCGTTGTTTTCAGCAGATTGGTCCGAACCGTCAGCCCCCGCTTCCGGTAAAATCCTTTCAGGATCGCTTCCGTCCGGTCAAAACCGAACCGCTCCGTCCACTGCTTTACGATCCATTCCGGCATGGAATAACGGATCATCAGATAACGGCAGGGCTCTTTGTCCGCATCCGGCCAAGAAATTTCCGCACCGGCGCGGGCGATGCTCCTTAAGACGCCGTTGACAAATCCGGAAAGATTTCCGAAGCCCCGCTTTCTGGCCAGCTTGACCGCTTCATTACAGACCGCCGGATCGGGAACCGCATCCATATAACGCAGCTGGTAAACGCCAAGCCGCAGCAGATTGCGGATAAGCGGCTTCATTTTCCCGACCTTTACGCTGGAAAAACGGTTAATGATGTCGTCCAGTTCGATCGTCCGCTCGATCGTTCCTTCCGTCAGGCGGGTAAGAAACGCACGCTCCTGTTTCGGCAGATAGCGGTATTTGTCCAGCACCCCGCGCAGAACCAGATGGCTGTAAGCGCCGTTTTCCATGATCTCGATCAGCATATCCAGCGCCAGTTCCCTCGTATTCATCCGCTCAGTCATCCCTTCTGCCAAACAGCAGGATGATCCTGAGCAGCTGTAAGATCGCCGCCGCCGCGCTCGCCACATAAGTAAGCGCCGCCGCACCGAGCACTTTTTTCGTATAGCCGAGTTCCTGCTCTCCTAAGATTCCCTGTTCCCGCAGCTGCACCAGCGCCCGCCCCGATGCGTTAAATTCGACCGGAAGCGTGATCAGCTGGAAGATCACCGCAAAGGAAAACAGAAAGATCCCGATATCGACCAGCGTGATCGGCGAACGGCTGTTGATAAACAGACCGATCAGAATCAGCGGCCACGCCAGCATTGAACCGAAATTCGCAACCGGCACAAACATCGTCCGCAGACGCAGCGGCGCATAACCTCTTGCGTGCTGGATCGCGTGCCCGCACTCATGCGCGGCGACGCCGACAGCCGCCACAGATGTGGAATTGCAGACCGGATCCGAAAGATTCAGCGTCTTGTCCTTCGGATTATAGTGGTCGGTCAGCTGCCCGGAAACATGGCGCACCTGTACATCGTAGATACCGGCGGAATGCAGGATCCGCTCCGCCGCCTGCGCTCCGGTCATCCCGGACATGCTCCTGTATTTGGAATATTTGTTAAATGTTGATTTAACTCTTGCCGATGCAATCATGCAGATAACCGCTCCGATCAGCACCAGAAAATATGTTGGATCAAAATAATAATACGGCATAATTTTCCTCCTCTATCAACATAAGTTTAAGGTTCCCTCTTCCAGCGGATAACCTCTTAGAAACGCGTCCGCCGGCATCCTCTTCTTTCCTTCCAGCTGCACTTCCCGCAGCGCCAGAACACCGTCTTTCGCCTGGACGAACAGATCGCCTTTCGACGCGCGCACGATGCAGCCCGGCGCATATTCCACAGAATCCGAAACGATCTCCGCTTTCCAGATCTTAAACGTTTTCCCGCCCAGATTGGTATACGCGCTCGGCCACGGATTTAATCCGCGGATCAGACGCTCGATCGCCGCCGCCGGAGTGTTCCAGTCAATATTCCCAAGCTCCTTGCGGATCATGGATGTATGCGTCGCCGCCGCGTGATCCTGCGGCGTATAGACCGCGGTTTTGTTTTCCAGCATTTCCATCGTCTTTACGCACAGCGCCGCGCCCTCGTCCGCCAGACGTTCAAACAGGCTCCCGCCCGTCTCCTCTCCGGTCAGGCGCACCCTGCTCTGCGCGATGATATCGCCGGTATCGATCCCTTCATCCATGCGCATCGTAGTCACGCCCGTCTCTTCCTCTCCGTGGATGATCGCCCACTGGATCGGGGACGCCCCGCGGTACTTCGGCAGCAGGGACGCATGGACGTTGACGCAGCCGTACTTCGGAATTTTCAATACTTCGCCGGTCAGGATCTGCCCGAACGCCACGACGATCATGATATCCGGTTCTTTGCTCTTCAAAAGGGAAACGGCTTCCGGCTCCCGGATCCGCTTCGGCTGGAATACTTCGATCCCGTGCGCAAGCGCACATTCCTTCACCGGCGACGCCTGTAAGGCTTTTCCCCGCCCTTTGGGCTTATCCGGCTGCGTCACCGCCAGCACCACTTCATGCCCCGCCCCAATGACCGCTTCCAGCGTGCGGACCGCAAAATCCGGCGTTCCCATAAAAATCACTCTCATCATCCGACTGTCTCCGTTTTCTAATCCTTGTTATCCTTATTCATCATCTTCGTAAACAACATCATGAAGCCCGCCTTCGACCTTTTCCGTATACATATGGCCGTCCAGGTGGTCGACCTCATGGCAGATCGCGCGCGCCAGAAGCTCCGTGCCCTCCAGTTCGCTTTCCTCGAACTCGTCGTTCCGGAAGCGGACCTTTACGTAATTCGGACGCGTCACCACACCGGCTTTTCCCGGAAGGCTTAAACAGCCTTCATCTCCCGTCTGCTCTCCCGAAGTCTCCAGGATCACGGGATTGATCATAACGATCGGGCCGTCCCCGATATCGATCACGACCAGCCGCCGCAAAATCCCGACCTGCGGAGCCGCAAGCCCCACGCCGTTTGCTTCATACATGGTATCCACCATATCCCCGATCAATGTGCGGATCTTCGGGGTAAGTTCCGTGACCTCTTTACACTTCTTACGCAATACCGGATCTCCCAGCAGTCGTACCGTCCTCAGTGCCATTTATATAATCCTCCTTTAATTATCGTCTAAAATCCATTTATCGGATTAAAATCGAACTGCACATTTACATTCTTCGATATATAACCTTCTTTTAATCTGTATTCCGTTTCATCCTTAATATGAATCAGTTCCCGGTAATCCGCCGCTTTCAGGTAAAAAACCTTCCGGTAGACGTCGCTGATCTTCGCGACAGCGGCATCCGCAGGGCCGATCATCTGAAAACGGCCGTTTGCAGCAGCCTCTAAGAATGCTTTCAGCTTTCCGCAGGCCGCTTCCAGCGCATCCGCATCCGTTGATGTGCAGAGAAGCACCAGAAGATTCTGGATCGGCGGATAGGAAAGCATCCTCCGGTATTCCAGTTCCTGCCGGTAAAACGCCTCGTAATCCTGCGACTGCGCGGTCCGGATCGCAAAATGTTCCGGCGCATAGGTCTGGATCACGACCTGCCCCGGCAAAGCGCCCCTTCCGGCGCGTCCGGCCGCCTGCGTCAAAAGCTGGAACGTCCGCTCCGCGGCGTGGTAATCATTCGCATACAGCAACATATCCGCCGCCAGAACCCCCATCAGCGTAACATCGGCAAAATCGTGTCCTTTCACGATCATCTGGGTTCCGATCAGGATATCCGCCTCATGGTTCCCGAACGCCTGCAGCAGCTTCTCATAACCGTCTTTGGTGCGCGTGGTATCGAAATCCATCCGCAGCACGCGTGCATCCGGAAAACGCTCCCGGACGCAGAGCTCGACCTTCTCCGTGCCCGCCTTAAACCCGCTGATATAAGCGGAACCGCAGGACGGGCATGTTTTCGGCAGAGGCACCGTATAGCCGCAGTAATGGCAGACCATCCTCCCGCCCTGATGCTGGCTCAGCGTAATATCGCAATGCGGGCATTGCAGCGCCTTCCCGCAGGAGCGGCATGCAACGACGCCGGAAATCCCGCGCCGGTTCAAAAAGAGCATGGTCTGCTGGCGTTTCTTTAAACGGTCCTCCATCAGTTCCTGCAGGCGTCCGCTTAGGATCGAGCGGTTTCCCGCCTTTAACTCTTCCCGCAGATCGACCACTTCGCACTCCGGCAGCGGTTTTTCCTCAACACGCCGGTTTAATTCCAGAAGGCGGTATTCTCCGCATCCGGCACGGTAAAAACTCTCTACGGAAGGTGTTGCGGAGCCCAGCACCACGCTCGCATGGGCAAGCCTCGCCCGCTCGATCGCGGTTTCCCTTGCGTGGTAGCGCGGAACCGTCTCGCTTTTATAAGAAGTTTCATGTTCTTCATCCATGATGATCAATCCCAGCCGGGGAAACGGCACGAACAGCGCGGAACGCGGCCCGATCACGATATCGATGTCGCCGTTTTTCGCCCGCAGATACTGGTCATAACGCTCGCCCGCCGACAGGCGCGAATTTAAGATCGAAACGCGTTCACCGAAACGGCTGTAAAAACGCATCACCGTCTGGTAAGTCAGGGCGATCTCCGGAATCAGCACGATCGCCTGACGCCCCTGCTCTAACACATGGGCGATCAGTTCCATATAGACTTCGGTCTTTCCGCTTCCCGTCACGCCTTTTAACAGATACGTGGCATAAATTCCCTGATCGTAATCCCGGATCACGGCATCCACAGCCGCCTGCTGCCATTGATTCAGCGTCTTCGGCGCGCCCCGTTCCGGCAGACTGCCCACCGGATTGCGGTAGCACGCCGTACTGTCCACCCGCAGGATCCCCATTTCCTCCATGCGGCGGATCACCGCCGCGGAAACAGAAAGCTCCCGCGCCGCCAGAGAAGCGTCCAGCCGCTTCTCTTTCATCAGTTTGCGCAACAGCCTTGCCATTGCGGAAGCATGGCGGTTTTCCAGAAGCGCAAGCTGCTTTGCCGCCTCCTGCTCCGTCAGCAGCAGCTCCAGTGTGCGCTTCTTCTGCTCCTTGGTCTTCCGGCGAACCGGAAGTACGGTTTTTAACGCCTGATTCATCGTCGAGCCGTAGTTCCTCCGGATCCATCCCGCAAGAGCGATCAGCTGCGATTCGATCGCGATTCCGCCCTCGGCGATGCCGTCTAACGGCCGGATCCGCGAAACGTCGTATTCCGCTTCCTCCGTTAATTCCACGACATATCCCGTCACCGTCCGGTTCCCGAACGGAACCTGCACCTGCATTCCCACGGCAAGCTCCCCCGTTAGTTCGTCCGGCACGCTGTACTGGAACGTCTTATCTAATTTTTCCAGAGAAATATCTACAATCACGTTTGCATAAAGCTTCTTTTGTTCCTGCATATGCACTATTATATGTGAAAATGCTTTATTTTACAAGATTGATTCCAACCGGTATATTTTTTCCTGTTCCGGAAATAATAAGGAAAACAAGAAAAACAACAGCAGAAACAAAGAGGGATCACAATGAACCGGAAAAATTTCTTTCTCTGCGGCCTGACCGGCTGGTGCATGGAAATCCTGTTTACCTCGATCGGAACGATCAGCCGCACCGACCTGCGCCTGCTCGGGCAGACGTCCGTCTGGATGTTCCCCATCTACGGCATGGCTTCGTGCATCCGCCCTCTCTACGAAAGGATCCGGCGCTGGCCGACGATCTGCCGGAGCGCCGTTTACTCGGTATGCATCATGAGCGGCGAGTTCTTAAGCGGCAGCATCCTAAAACATTTTGCCCTCTGTCCGTGGGACTATTCGGGCTCCAGATATAATATCAACGGCATTGTACGTCTGGATTACATGCCGTTCTGGATGGCGGCGGGCCTTGTCTTCGAACGGCTTCTTTGCAGGCAGGGCACTCAAAAGCATATCTGATAAAAGAGACAGCCGGCGGCTGTCTCTTCTCTATACCATGCACCCGGCCGGGATCATTTCCGCCGGTTCGGATTCCTGTATTTTTCCTCGCAGTATTTGCAGCGGTATACCTCTTTCTCTTCATCGGTCAGGACAAAGATCTGGTCGAGTTCCTGCTCCACGGAGGTAATGCACCTTGGATTTTTGCACTTGATCACATTCGTGACCTGTTTCGGAAGCGTCAGAACCTTTTTCTCGACGATCTTTTCCCCTTTGATGACATTGACCGTGATATCATGGTCGATAAACCCTAAAATATCCAGATCAAGCGCTTCGATCGGACATTCCACCTTGATGATGTCTTTCTTTCCCATCTTGCTGCTTCTGGCGTTCTTAATGATGGCGACCTGGCAGTCCATCTCGTCCAGTTTCAGATCATAATAGATCCTGAGGCTCATCCCCGCCTGAATGTGGTCGAGAACAAATCCTTCGTTGATCCCACTGATGTTCAGCATAATTTCCCTCCTTCGTCTATTCTGCATGGATCCCGAGCAGCGTCAAGATCAGCGCCATCCGGACATACACCCCGTACTGCGCCTGTTTAAAATAAGCGGCTCTCGGATCCTCGTCCACCTCGACGGAAATCTCATTGACGCGCGGCAATGGATGCAGCACCAGCATGTCCGGTTTTGCAAGCTCCATCTTGGCTTTCGTAAGGATATAGAAATCCTTTAAACGGATATATTCTTCTTCATTAAAGAAGCGCTCCCGCTGTACCCGCGTCATATAAAGCACATCCAGCCCCGTCATAGCGTCTTCTAAGCGCTCCACTTCTTTAAATTCAATCTGATGCGCGCGCAGCACATCATCCCGGATATAGCTCGGGATCCGCAGTTCCTCCGGCGAGATCAGCACGAACCGGACGTTTTCATAGCGAATCAGCGCATTGATCAGCGAATGCACGGTCCGCCCGAATTTCAGATCCCCGCAGAGGCCGATCGTCAGGTCAGAAAGCCGCCCTTTGAGCGAACGTATGGTAAGCAGGTCCGTCAGCGTCTGCGTCGGATGCTGATGCCCGCCGTCGCCAGCATTGATAACCGGAATCAGGGATTTCTGGGAGGCCACAAGAGCTGCGCCTTCCTTGGGATGACGTATTGCACAAATATCTGCATAACAGGAAATAACACGAATTGTATCGGAAACACTTTCGCCCTTTGCCGCGGAAGAAGAACCCGCATCGGAAAAACCTAAAACAGAACCTCCCAGATTGAGCATGGCCGCTTCAAAACTCAGCCTTGTTCTCGTGCTCGGTTCATAAAAACAGGTTGCAAGTTTCTTCCCTGCGCAGACGTGGGAATATTTGTCTGGGTGCTTCTCGATATCGTTCGCCAGATCCAGAAGACGGTCCAGCTCTTCTACCGAGAAATCCAGAGGACTCATTAAATGCCGCATCTTATTCCTCCTCTACATTTACATTTTTTCTATTGTATAATAAAGAGAGGGGGAATTCAAGCGAAAATACGGTGACACAGCGCTGAAGAATAAAATAGGCGTTGCCGCCTTTCGATCTCAGCATTTCTTCCATGGTGGAGTTATTCGCATCTGT
>CANQDS010000040.1 GCA_947593655.1 uncultured Lachnospiraceae bacterium
ACTTGGAGTTGGAAAACTGTACCAGGCCTGGAAATACTTCCCTTATTATGTACATGTGCTTCATGAAACAACCCTGCCGTTTTGCAGCTGGGGCTTGAAGAGTCGCTCATTTTCTGATAGAATATATCAAATAGGAGATGATTCCCGCCTCTATGGGCGGTGAGTAACAAGCTAGTATCAAAGGGAATATATTCTGGAGGAAGAGAGGGGAAAACAGATGCAGAAGAACCCAGTCGTTACCTTTATAATGGAAAACGGAGCTGTTATGAAGGCGGAATTGTATCCGGAGATTGCGCCGAATACGGTAAATAATTTTATCAGCCTTATCAATAAAGGATTTTACAATGGATTGACTTTTCACCGCGTGATCCACGGTTTTATGATCCAGGGCGGGGATCCGCAGGGTACCGGCATGGGAGGTCCGGGCTATGAGATCAGGGGCGAGTTCAGCCAGAACGGCTTTCCGAACCCGCTTAAGCATACTGCGGGCGTGCTTTCTATGGCGCGTTCGATGAATCCGGATTCCGCGGGGAGCCAGTTCTTTATCATGCACATGGATGCGCCGCATCTGGATGGCGCGTATGCCGCTTTCGGCAAGATCGTGGAAGGCATGGACACCGTGAATAAGATCGCGGAGACACCGACCGACGGCTATAACGACCGCCCGCTGGAAGAACAGATCATGGAAACGGTTACGGTAGAGACATTCGGAGTGGAATATCCGGAACCGGAGATGGTATAACGAAAAAATCCTGCTTTGCAGGATTTTTTTGTTATTACGGCTAATGTTTTCTTATCGGCCGACCGATATACGTATTGAAAAGATGACCAGATTTAAACTTAGACGCGGCAACGGAGGTGTAGAAATTTGGTAATACAGCATAACATGGGTGTCTTGAATGCGAGTATAGTATTAAAGGATAATCGGAAGAAGCTTGAGAAATCGACGGAAAAGCTGTCGTCAGGTTATCGGATCAACCGGTCTGCAGATGATGCTGCGGGGCTGGCGATATCGGAGAAGATGCGCAGGAAGATCAAAGGGCTTGACAGAGGAATGGAGAATGTTCAGGATGGCATTTCTCTGTGTCAGGTGGCGGACGGCGCATTAGATGAAGTGTCGGATATTATTCAGCGTGTGCGTCAGCTCAGTATACAGGCGTATAATGGCACGAATTCCAAAAGCGACAGGAAAGCGATACAGGACGAGGTCGATCAGTGCCTGAAAGAAGTGGACAGGGTGTTTGAGACGACAAAGTTCAATGAGGTTTATATTTTTCGTAATGGAAATAAGGTGGAAGGAGAGAACTTTCATCCGGAAACCTATATTGCAGAAAGGCGGGCAACTACGTATAGGGATATACCGGATTGGCTGAAGATTAATGACAGTTCTGTACCGTCGAATCCGGATGTCCAGCCGCAGATCGAAACGCACAGGGGCTATCTGAGCGGGCAGACACAGGATCTGGACGACATTATGAAACGAGACTTTGTATATGGTGTTGATAGTGAGGGGCATAACAAGTATGTAAAACTCTATTATGGAAATGATCATGGTACGACTGCTGACGGATACCGCTGGGCAGGTGATTTTTATAAGAATGGTGGAGATCCAGAGGCTTGTGCTGTCTTGATGGATCCCAACCATGAGTTTTTTAAGTATGTTACAAGTCATCTTGATGCAAGCGGCGATTATGCGGGATGGACACCGGGGTTTGATGATAATGTGTCGGCGAAGCTCGATTTTTCAGGATTGGCAGGAATTACAGATGCGAAAGAGTTGTACAATAAACTTGCTGAGCTGGTAGGAACGGAGATCGGTTTTCCATGCGGTACATGTCCGAATGTGGAAGCAATCCGTTTTAGTGGCGAGTATATTGGTGTGGGGGGGTAGAGTTTTATGATGATGCAGACATATATTATATAGCTTGTACTGAGATTGATCTCTCCCAGAAGGCTTTTAACTGGGATAGCAAGGATTACAACGGATATTTTGATGCTATTTTGGATGTTATGGCGATGGATGATACGAATCCGGATAAAGCGACAAGGACAGAAAATCTTGCAAAAGCAATTGCACAGGATCTTGCCCAGTCGACATACGATGCACTGAGCGGCATTATGACAGGGCATTATGATAGGGCTTTTAGGGATCCGGCAGACGTATACAGCGTTTATGTTTATGATTACAGAGACGCAGGTGCCACTGCAACGGGAACAGATACTAGCATCTGGACATCTTCTAAGATAGGATTTACTTATGATGAAGAAGTTGAGGGCGGGTATTATACGCATTATGAGGGCTGGAATTCCAAACAGATCTGGATACAGGCGAGTGATGAAGTCGGCGACGGAATCCCGATCCATTCCCGGTATCTGTCTTTAGAACGTCTCGGGCTGTTGGATTATCGGCTTGATTCCTATGCTTCTGAAGTGACATGGGAAGATGAGGAGGCATATCGGAAGAGACTGAAGGAATGGCTGGCGAAGGTGTGGCCGCCAACAGTAGAAGTACGTACGGAAATGGTTCCTGCGCTAAGAGAGAAAGAGCCGGCTGAAGTTCGCGTTTATTTTGATGGAAATGGCGAACGAAAGATAGAAGAGCTCAAGCCGGCAACTTATGAAACGGTAATGGAAGAACGCAAGGTGCGCAATTATATCTTTGATGAACCGATGCCGACTCGAAAATGCGACGTCAATGAGGTATATAAGCCATCGGAATTATCTCTGTTGGACGATGCGCTTACAGCGGTTGTGGATTTGCGGTCTTACTATGGTGCAATCCAGAACCGGCTGGAACATACTTATAACAATAATTACAATGCCGATGAAAATACCACTGCTGCGGAATCACGGATCCGTGATACCGATATGGCAAAAGAAATGGTTCGAAATTCCATGCTGAATATTTTGCAGCAGGCAGGAATCTCGATGCTGACTCAGGCGAATCAGACCAGTCAGAACGTGAATATGCTGCTGGGTTCATAGAAAGACGGGAAACCGTCTTTCTATTTTTACAAAATTTTGGCATATTGTGTTATGATGGTGCAGATGGTAAAATAAAAATGGAAAAGGTGTAATATGGAAATGGCCGGGGCATGTTGTGTCATGGCCTTTTTGTTCTGATTGATGGTTATGTGGAAAGCGTTGTTGTATGTAGAAACGGAAATTGAAGAGGAACCGGGATTGATCAGGTGGATGAAGGACGAGCCGAAGATCCGCTGCGGGGCGGTCGGCGAGCCGGTTACGGAACAGGGGATCCGGGATGCGGCGGAAGCGCTCGGAGCCGATACGGCGGAGTGTCTGATGATCACCGCGCGGAGCGGGGAATGGGAGATTTCCCAGAAGATCGGCATGGCCGCGCTGCCCTATGAGTGCAGGAAATTCCCCGGACAGCAGTTTCCGGGGGCGTGGCTTGTCGTGGAAGGATTCGAGGAAGTCACCGGGGATTTTCTGCGGAAGGTGTATGAGCGGCATCATCAGCTGCCGTGGACGATCCTTGAAACGCCGCGCTGCAGCGTCCGGGAACTGGCGCTGGACGATCTGGATGATCTGTTTGAACTGTATGCGAAAAAGGGAATGGAAAAATATGTGGAACCGCTTTATCCGAGGGAAAAGGAAATCGAGTACCAGCAGGCTTATCTGAAAAATATGTACGGCTACTATGGTTATGGCCTGTGGCTCATTTTCCGGAAAGGCTCTAAAAAGCTGATCGGAAGGGCGGGGCTGGAGCACCGGGAGTATCCGGAGGGAATGGAACTGGAGCTTGGGTATGTGATCGCGCCGGAGGAGCAGCGGAAGGGGTACGCTTTTGAGGTGTGCAGCGCGATCCTCGCTTATGCCCAAAAGGAGATGGATTTTCCGCGGGTGAACTGCCTGATCCGGCCGGATAACGGCGCTTCCATCCATCTGGCCGAAAAACTGGGGTTCTATTTTCTGGAAGAAATGGAGATCAACGGGAAAACCATGAAGCGCTATATCCGTGAATTTGGAACAGCGAACGGTAACGTGTAGACAAACGATTGCTTTTTCTTAGAAAATAAAATATAATATTCCAATATACGAAGTGATAATCAGTGTAAGTAGGTGATTCGATGGCAGATTTGGCTCCAGAGGAACTGGAACGTATTGAGAAGGAATTACAATCGGACAGGAACAGCATTAAGACGATCAGGGAGTTTGTAAGTCCGGAAGATCTGTATGAGGAACTGATCTGGGGGATCCACAAGTACCATCCTTCCGCGGATACTTCCCTGGTGGAGAAAGCTTATAGGACGGCGTATGAAGCGCATAAGGGACAGGTGCGCAAATCCGGGGAAGCATATATTATCCATCCGCTCTGCGTTGCGATCATACTGGTGGAGCTGGAACTGGATAAGGAGACGATCGCGGCCGGACTGCTTCACGACGTTTTGGAAGATACGATTTTGACGGAGCAGGAGATCACGGAGGAATTCGGTGCGGAAGTCCTGCTTTTGGTGGACGGCGTGACGAAGCTGCAGCATCTGCATCTGACGGATCATACGAAAGATCCGAAAGAGAAGAATGCCGACCGTCTGGAGATCCAGGCGGAGAATCTCCGCAAGATGTTTCTTGCGATGGCGAAGGATATCCGCGTGATCATGATCAAGCTGGCCGACCGTCTGCACAATATGCGGACGCTGCGTTACCAGTCGCGGGAGGCGCAGATCCGGATCGCACGGGAGACGCAGGAGATCTATGCGCCGATCGCGCAGCGTCTGGGCATCAGCAAGATCAAAGTGGAGCTGGACGATCTTGCGCTGAAATATCTGGAACCGGAGGCTTATTACGACCTTGTGGAGAAGATCGCTCTCCGGAAGAGCGTCCGTGAGGATTATGTGCAGTCGCTGATGCGGGAAGTCCGTGAAGTGATCGAAGATGCGGGGATTAAAGCGGATATTTCCGGCAGAGCAAAGCATTTTTTCAGCATTTATAAGAAAATGGTCAATCAGGGCAAGACGATCGATCAGATCTATGACCTGTTTGCAATCCGCATTATTGTGGAAACGGTAAAGGACTGTTATGCGGTTCTCGGGATCATCCATGAGCAGTATAAGCCGATTCCGGGGCGGTTTAAGGATTATATTGCGATGCCGAAGCCGAATATGTACCAGTCGCTCCATACGACGCTGATCGGGCCGAGCGGGCAGCCGTTTGAAATCCAGATCCGAACCTATGAGATGCACCGCACCGCGGAGTACGGAATTGCCGCGCATTGGAAATACAAAGAGGCGAATAACGGAATTGCGACGGCCACTACGGTGACGGAGGAGGAGAAGTTAAGCTGGCTGCGCCAGATTCTGGAATGGCAGCGGGAGATGTCGGATAACCGGGAATTCATGAGCGTGCTCAAAAGCGATCTGGATCTGTTTTCCGATATGGTATTCTGTTTTACCCCATCGGGGGATATCAAGAATCTGCCGAACGGCTCGACGCCGATCGATTTTGCGTACAGCGTACATTCTGCGGTCGGAAATAAGATGGTTGGCGCAAAGGTGAACGGGAAACTGGTGCCGATCGATTATGTGATCCAGAACGGGGATCGGATCGAGATCATTACGTCCCAGAATTCCAGAGGCCCGAGCATGGACTGGCTGAACGTCGTAAAGAGCACGCAGGCGAAGAGCAAGATCAATCAGTGGTTCCGCAGCGAGTTTAAAGAGGAGAACATTCTGCGCGGGAAAGAGCTGATGATGGCTTATGCAAAGGCGAAAGCGATCGATTTTAATGAGATCAACCGTCCGGAATATCAGGAGAAGATCCTCCGGAAATACGGGTTCAGCGATTGGACGTCCTGCCTTGCGACGATCGGGCACGGCGGTTTGAAGGAAGGCCAGATCGTCAACCGGATGTATGAGGAATACAAGAAAGACCATTTGGTGCCGATGACCGATGAGGAGATCATGGGAAGCATCGGAGAGTACCGCCGCCCGGATGAGCCGAAGGTCTCCCAGAGCGGGATTTTGGTGCGGGGGCTGACGGATGTAGCCGTGCATTTTTCCCGGTGCTGCAGCCCGGTTCCGGGCGATGAGATCGTCGGATTCATTACGCGGGGAAGAGGCGTATCGATCCATCGGACGGATTGTATCAATATCATCAACCTTACGGAGATGGAGCGCGGTCGTCTGATCGAGGCGGAGTGGCAGAAGGGTGCGGAATCGGAAGGAGCCGGGGAATATTTTGCGGAGATCAAGATTTTTTGCGAGGATCGTCCCGGACTTCTGGTGGATATTACGAAAGTATTTACGGAACAGTCGATCAATATTAACGGCATCCACTCCAAAACGAGCAAACAGGGGATCGCGACGATCGAAGTTTCCTTTAATACAAACGGAAAGAACCAGATCAACCGGCTGATCGAAAAGATACGCCGGATTGAGAATGTGATGGATATTGAGCGGACCACCGGTTGAGCGGAGAATGTGCGCTTGCCGGTGATGCGATGGATATTAGACGGATCACCGGCAGGGCGGAGAATGTGTGCTTGCCGGTGATGCGATGGATATTAGACGGATCACCGGCAGGGCGGGGAATATGCGTCTGCCGGTGATGCGATGGATATTAAGCGGATCACCGGAAGGACGGAGAATGCGTCTGCCGGTGATGCGGTATCCGCCGGACGGCGGGAGGAAGGGAGAAACGGACATGGGAAAACTGAAACTGGAGCAGTTTGTGGTCGGTCAGGTGCAGACGAACTGTTATTTTGCCATTCATGAGGAAACCAAAGAGATGCTCATTATCGATCCGGGGGATGGCGCCGGAAAACTGGCTCAGAAAATAAAACAGGCCGGATATCTGCCGCAGGCGATCCTTCTGACACACGGGCATTTCGACCATGCAGCCGGGGCGCAGGAACTGGCGGAGACGTTTGGGATTTCCATTTATATCTGCGAGGCGGAGAAAGAAACGCTGGAAGATGAGCGGCTGAACGCCGGATGGATGGTCGGGATGCATCAGGCGTTCCATGCAGATGTGTTCCTGAAAGATGAGCAGGAACTGGATCTGGCGGGCTTCCATATCCGCGTGCTACTTACGCCGGGGCATACGGCGGGCGGCTGCTGTTATTATCTTCCATATGAAAATGTGCTGTTTTCCGGGGATACCCTGTTTTCGATGTCGGTCGGGAGAACGGATCTGGGGGGAGGAAGCATGTCGCGGCTGGTTCGCTCCATCCGGGAGAAGCTGATCGATCTGCCGGAGCAGACGGATGTTTACCCAGGGCATGGCGAGGCAACGACGATTGGAAGAGAGAGGATGTATAACCCGTACTTATGATTATTGTATTATTCAGCAGACCGGATTATGAATATGATGTTCATTCACTGATCAAGGCATTTTTCCCGAAAGAAGAAGTGCAGATGTACTATACCTGTTCGGAGGAGGAAGCGGCGGAGCAGAAAGCCGCCTGCACCCGCCACGCGCAGGATGAGGAAAGCACCGCACGGCTGGCGGAGGCAGGGCATGTTTTTTATGTTACCTATGATAACGCGGCGGGGCGGATTTTTTTGTCATGCGAGAGAAAGCAACCGGGGCAGAAACCGGAAGAACCGGCGGAAATCAGGAAAACAGATGATTTTCCGGTGGATTTTTCCGACAGGACTGCCGCGAAAAATGAATTAAAGCGGCATTTGTATGGGATGCTGCGGGAATTGTGCGGGCAGGAGCTTCCGTGGGGATCGCTGACCGGGATCCGCCCGACAAAGATTCCGATGAAGATGCTGGAGGAAGGGCAGACGAGGGAGCAGATCGCTTCCTATATGCGGGAGAATTATCTGGTTTCCGAGGAGAAGATCCGGCTGAGCATTGAGATTGCGGAGCGGGAGACGAAGCTGCTGCAACAGATCGATTATGCCGACGGATACAGCCTTTATATCGGGATTCCGTTCTGCCCGAGCACCTGCCTTTATTGCTCGTTTACGTCCTACCCGCTGAAAGCATGGGCGGGAAAAGTTGACAGCTACCTGGATGCGCTGGAAAAGGAGATCGACGATACCGCGCAGATGTTCTGCGATAAAAAGCTAAACAGCATCTATATCGGAGGCGGAACACCGACCACTCTGGGACCTAGCCAATTAGACAGATTGATTCGGAAAATTAAATGCAGTTTTGATTTATCGGACTGCCGGGAATTTACGGTTGAGGCAGGAAGGCCGGATTCGGTTACGCGGGAAAAGCTTCTGGTGCTGAAAAAACACGGAATCAGCCGCATTTCGATCAATCCGCAGACGATGAAACAGGAAACTCTGGATCTGATCGGCCGCCGCCATACGGTTGAACAGACGAAAGAGAGCTTTTATCTGGCACGGGAACTGGGTTTTGATAATATAAATATGGATTTAATAATTGGACTTCCGCAGGAAAACATCGACGATGTACGGCACACAATGGAAATGCTTCAGGAACTTCGGCCGGATAATGTGACGGTTCATTCGCTGGCGATGAAACGGGCGTCGCGTCTGACGCTTATGAAGGAGCAGTACGGGAATATGGCGATGGTTAATACGCAGGAGCATATGCAGCTGTGTGAAGAGTACTGCAGGGCGATGGGGCTGTTTCCTTATTATCTCTACCGTCAGAAGGGTATGACCGGCAATCTGGAGAATGTCGGATATGCCGCAGAGGGCAAGGCGGGACTGTACAATATCCTGATCATGGAGGAAGTGCAGACCATCGTGGCGCTGGGAGCCGGGAGCATTTCAAAGCGGGTGTATCCGGACGGGACGATCAAGCG
Source organism: uncultured Lachnospiraceae bacterium (assembly GCA_947593655.1). Taxonomy (GTDB): domain Bacteria; phylum Bacillota; class Clostridia; order Lachnospirales; family Lachnospiraceae; genus Roseburia. Next base: position 8,750 of record CANQDS010000040.1, read on the forward strand.
GTGCGAGAATGTCAAGGATGCCGCGCAGTATATCGCAAGGATCGACGAGATGATCGGGCGGAAACGTGTGTTATTCAGTGATTGATATTCAAGATTTTAGTTGAAAAGATTGAGTGTTTCGTGCAACAAAAAGCTGTAAGTCCAACAAAAGTCCAACAAATTTTTTCGCGGTGATACATTATTATACGCCGTAATACTATTTCATCCCAAAGTCCAACAAAAACAGTGTTGTAACATGGACACCTAAGGAGCGTTTCGGAAATAACCGGAGCGCTCTTTTTGTACCTGTCAATCAGATTTAGTCAGATTAAAATGCACATTTGGTAACAGTCATTAATCTATTACAAGGAGGGGTCAGAAGATGAACAACACAGCGTTAAGAGCAGAGTTGCTAAGCGCCAGTGGCGCTTGCACAGCAACGACCGGAGCGGAGCGTGGAACGCAGAGCACCGCAGGTCATAAGGAATCCGTTGCCTATGGCATTCACCCTTATGGCAGTACACACATGGTTTTTGCAAACGAGGAACATGAGAAGTTTTATTATGAGAAACTGGAACAGGTGGTAAAACTTTCCAATATGCTGTTTGACAGGGTAAAGGAAAAATTGAAGGAAGCTGCCGGGAAGGTACTGGTAAAAGTGCAGAATGTCCTGCAGAAACCGGAAGTCAGGGAGGCAGGAAAAGAGAAAATCAAAGAAAAGACAAGGGAATCCGTCAGGGAGAAGCTGGCAAGAGGGAAAATCCGGGCGGACGAGGAAAACCGGACAAGATGGGAACGTCAGGGTACTGTTTCTCCATCAAAGAGAAGAGATTGGGATTTATAATCGATGTTTGTCGATTCAAGCTATGGGATCGACAGGCGTTTTTTATTTGGGAGGTTTGCGGATATGAAAAAAACAGATAGGATTGATAAGATTGACCGGAGAGAATTGTCAGATACAGAGCCGGCGATCCGGCACAAGATCGGCAGGACGACATATCTGGTCGGGATCTACTTTAGCGAAAAAGGCCGGGAAACGATGCAGGATAAAATACTGCGAATGATGAAAAATGAGATTCATGGTAAAACGTAAATTTTATTTTCAGGATCAGAAAACCAATAATTTTTATTGCGATTCTTCCGGCAGTGATTTATAATGAAAAAGAAATAAGCGATCAGACTAGGGGGAACTATCCATGACGTATGAAGAGGTTTTTAACAAAGTAAAGGAATTATTCAAGGATACGGATGTCAGCGATGTCCATGAGCATCTGGCCTATCAGTTCAATATCACGGGCGAAGGCGAAGGGATCTTCTATGTGGAAGTAAAGGACGGGAAGCTGATCATCGAACCGTATGAGTATTTTGACAGGGATGCCATCTTTATCTGCAAGGCGGAGACGCTGTTTAAGATCATTTCCGGGAAACTGGATCCTGTTGCAGCGTTTACCATTGGGAAATTAAAGGTAGAAGGCAGTATTGAACAGGCCCTGAAATTAAAGAATTTTTTGTAGAAATGCAAAACCGTGTGCAAAGCGGGGAAAGTATGCTATACTAAGCATAATAGTGAGTTAGAGGAGCCTAGTACTGTCCCGCGAACGAAGTGAGCGGATGACAGTACTGGCATCCGACAGTCTGAGTCAGATATAAACTGACGTTTATAGAGGAGGAGAATAGCGGTGAGATTAGTTACACGTTCGGATTTTGACGGATTGGCATGCGGCGCCCTGCTGCTGGAAGCGGGGATCATCGACAGCTGGAAATTTGCGCACCCGAAGGATCTTCAGGACGGCCTGATTGAGGTTGACGAGAACGACTGCCTTGCGAATGTGCCGTATGTAGAGGGCTGCGGGTTATGGTTTGACCATCATTCCAGCGAACAGGAGAGACTGCAGCTGGAAGGGAAATATAAAGGGGAAAGCCGTATCACTCCGTCCTGTGCGAGGATCATTTATGAATATTACGGCGGGAAGGAACGTTTTCCGCAGTTTGACGATATGATGGAAGCGGTAGATAAAGTGGATTCCGGCAATCTGACGATTGACGAGGTCATGCATCCGACCGGATGGATCCTGGTAGGATTTTTAATGGATCCGAGAACCGGGCTTGGAAGGTGGAGACAGTTTTCCATTCCGAACTACCGTTTGATGGAAGTGCTGATGGAAGCGTGCCGCACGATGACGACGGAAGAGATCTTAGCACTTCCGGACGTGCAGGAGCGGATCGAAGTCTATCAGGAACAGACCGAGAAGTTCAAGGAAATGGTAACGGCGCATACGCGGGTTGAGGGGAATGTCATTATTTCCGATCTGCGCGGCGTGGATCCGATCTACACCGGCAACCGTTTCATGATCTACAGCATGTATCCGGAACAGAACATTTCCGCGTGGATCGTAAGCGGGCGCGGCGGGAAAGGCTGCTCCGCAGCAGTCGGTTACAGCATCTTAAACAAGACTTCCAATGTCAATGTCGGAAGCCTGATGTTAAAATACAACGGCGGCGGCCATAAGAAAGTCGGAACCTGCCAGTTTACCGATGAAAATATGGAAACAGAACTTCCGAAGATGCTGGAGGAACTGTGCCGGCTGGCGAACGCTTAAGCCTTCGGCGAAGAGAGCGGTTATGTTTTTTGGGTGTCAGGAGGTTTGGAAGTGGACGCGCATGTACATAAGATCAACAGGGATCTGATCATCGGATGGTGGGTTATTGTACTGATCCTGTTTGTGTCGTATTCCGGTGAAGTGATCAAAGGTGAGCGGACGCTTGTTTATCTGATCGTTTTTATGCTGTTTACCATGCTTCCGCCTCTGGCCTGCACATTCTTATATCGAAAGAATCCGGAAGGGATCGGGCTGCGTTACTGCATCGTGGCCGGATATTTTCTGATGTATGTTTTCAGCATGATCACAGGAAGCACCAGTATGGTGTTCAGTTATATCCTTCCCCTGCTGGCGTTTCTTGTACTGTATCATCAGCCGAGGCTGATCCTGGCGACCGGATTTGCGTCGCTGATCGTCAATCTGATCTCGATCGGCCATAAGATCTACGCCGGGGAGATGACGGTGGCCAACAGCAAAGACGCGGAGATCCAGATCGCGCTGCTGTTCCTCTGTTTCGGCGGTTCCTATGTGGCGACAAGACTGTATGATGAGATCACCTGTGAAAATATTGCCTATACCAGGGAACTGGATGAGAAGAATACCCAGATCCAGAAGATTACCCTTCAGACGATCGCAACCATTGCAAATACGATCGATGCGAAGGATGAATATACAAGAGGGCATTCCAAACGGGTATCGGAATATTCCGTTGCGATCGCAAAGGAACTGGGAATACCGGCGAAGGATGTCCGGAACATCCGGGCGATCGCCCTGCTGCATGATATCGGCAAGATCGGCGTGCCGGACGCGGTGTTAAATAAACCGGGCAGGCTGACGCAGGAAGAATACCAGCTGATGAAGCAGCATACGATCATCGGCGCAGAGATCTTAAAGGATATTGAAATGCTTCCGGGCATTGACATCGGCGCCAAATACCACCACGAGCGCTACGACGGACAGGGTTATCCGGACGGCTTAAAGGGCAGCGAGATCCCGGAGATCGCGCGGATCATCGCCGTGGCGGACGCTTATGACGCAATGACGAGCAACCGTATTTACCGGAGGCGCCTAAGCAGCGAAAAGGTGCTTGCGGAACTGGAATCCGGCATCGGCACGCAGTTCGATCCGAAAGCGGCGGATGCGCTGATCACGCTTCTGAAAGAAGGGCGGCTGCAGGGAGAAGATGCAGAGCCGGAAGAAGAGATGGGCGGTACGTTCCGGATCTTAAGCAGGATCATCGAGCGGCAGGATGAATTAAGCGCAGAGAAGCTGATCATGGATGAACTGACGGGCGTTTACAACAGAAGTTACGGAAAGCGCCTGCTGCAGGAGATGATGGAACAGGGAAAGGGCTGTGTGATCCGGTTTGATATTGATAAATTCCGTTTGCTGAATGATGATTCCGGATATATTGTAGGAGATGTCTATTTGAAAATGGCGGCGGAATGCATCCGCCATATCAGTCCGCAGATGGTCGTTTCACGATTCGGAGGAGATGATTTTGTCGCATATGCGCCGGATATCCGGATCAGGGGGGATCTGGAACGGGCGCTGATGCTTTTTATGGAAGAGATAGGGCGCAGGGCGGCCGAGAACGGCGGGGAGAAGGAACTTTCGGTTTCCGTCGGCGCCGTCCTTTTGGAGAGCGGCGGAGAATCCTTCAATGATATCCTCGTGAAAGTGGATAAAGCGCTGTTTGTCGCCAAATCGAACGGCGGGAACCGGTATTTTATCTATCAGCAGGAGGAGCAGAGGGAAGACAGCCGGCTTTCCCATACGGAACTCGGCCGGCTGATCCGGGTGATCCGCAACCGCGGGCAGTATGAGGGCGCTTTTCAGGCCAGTTATCCGGAATTTCAGCGGATCTATGATTTTGTGGAGAAGATTGCCAGACGGAATGACCAGAAGATACAGGTTCTGCTGTATACGCTGCTTCCGAATGACGAGGAGCGGGTTTCCATTGAGGAACGCCAGCACGCTATGGAACTGCTGGAGAAAGCGATCGCCGTATCCGTCCGGAGCGTGGATGTGATGACGAAGTACAGCAGCAGCCAGCGGCTTGTGCTTTTGATGAATATGGATGAGGAACAGATCCATATTGTAACGGATCGGATCATGAAAGAATTTTTCCGTATGTACGATAAAAAAGATGTAAGCATCTATTACGATGTTGCAGATCTGAGTGTTGAGCCACAAGAATAATACAGGAGCGTGAAGATGGAGAAGAAAGAAGTCAGGGGAGTACGGATCAAGACAATCTGCTGCGGGTTGCTGCTGTTGGCGGGCATCCTATTTATATTGCTGATAGGCGGCCTGATCAATATTACATCCAGCTACCGGGAACTGCGGATTGCGACCGAGTCCTATATGAATGCGGAAAATAATATCCGTCTGCTGGATGCCGCCCACATCCGCCTGTCGGATGCCGCGAAGCAGTATGTCACAACGCTGGACGGCAGCTGTCTGGATACTTATTTTGCAGAATCCGACAATTCTGAGGAAAAGGACAATGCGATCGCAGAACTGTCGGAACTGGCGAAGGGAAAAAGGTCTCTGCGGCTTACGGTAGAAGATGTGATCGCCGATTACGAACAGCTGGCGCAGATCGAAACTCATGCCATGCGCCTGGCTTCTGCGGCGGCCGGAACCGCGCCGGAAGATCTGCCGGCTGCGCTGGCGGCGGAACAGCTGACGGAAGAAGAACTCTCTTATGACAAAAAAGAACAGCAGGAACAGGCTTATGAAATGCTGTTCGGCAGCGATTATGAACAGCTGATGCAGAAGATCAGCGAGGAGCAGGGAGATGCGGCGGATCAGATCTCTGCGATGACCAAGCAGGAGCAGCTGGCCTGTGAAGAGGAACTATCGGTTGCGCTGACTTCCCTGCAGGTCTATATTGCCCTGCTTTTAGTTCTTGCCGTTATTATCTTTGTGATTCTGCTCTTTTTCGTTGTGCGTCCGGTCAACCGTTATGTGAAGTGCATTGCAGAGGAAAAGGACATGGACGTCAAGGGGCTTTATGAGTTTAAAGTCCTGGCTTATACCTATAATAAGACGCGGAGCCGGACAAGGGAGAAAACCCATGCGCTGAAGAAAACGGCGGAGCACGATGCCCTGACCGGAATCTGGAACCGGGCGACTTTCGAGCAGTTGAAGGATGATTTTTCCAAGTCTTTCGAGCCGCTGACGCTGCTCTTGATCGATGTGGATAACTTTAAGGGTGTCAACGACAATTATGGACATGAGATCGGCGATCATGCGCTGAAACGGGTTGCGGATCTTCTGAAAGAGCAGTTCCGTTCCAACGATTATCCGCTCAGGATCGGCGGAGATGAGTTTGCAGTGCTGATGGTGAACGCGACGCCGCGGGAGAAAGCGGTGATCCGCCAGAAGCTGACTTTTATTAATGATACCCTCGCGAAGGGGAGCGGAGATATTCCGCCGCTTTCTTTGAGCGTCGGAGTTGCGTTTTCGGAATCCGGTTACAGCGATGAACTGTTCCAGAAAGCGGATGCGGCGCTCTACCGAACGAAGGAAAACGGAAAGCACGGCTTCACGTTCCATGGGGAATACAAGAATTGACGGAGCTGGAAGCGTATTACAATAAATTTAATGAGGATAAGCGTCTGGACAGCAGGCACGGGCAGGTTGAGTTTGTTACTTCCATGACGTATATCCGCCGGTATCTGAAGCGGCTGAAGGAAGAAAAGCCGAAAGAACAGGTGCGGATCCTGGATATCGGCGCGGGAACCGGCAGATACAGTATCCCGCTTTCGGAGGAAGGATACGATGTTTCCGCGGTAGAGCCGGTCCGCCATAATCTGGGGCGATTGAAGAAAAAAGGGCCTCTGGTGAAAGCATGGCAGGGAAACGCGCTGGATCTTTCCCGTTTCGCAGATGAAAGTTTCGACCTGACGCTGGTATTCGGCCCGCTGTACCATCTGCACGTTTTTGAGGAAAAGGTGCGGGCATTGGAGGAGGCGAAACGCGTCACGCGGAAGGACGGTTTCCTTTTTGCCGCATATATTATGAATGAGTACAGCGTGATCACCTATGCGTTTAAAGAACGCCACATCAAAGAAGCGGTTTCCGACGGTCTGCTGGATGCCGGATTTCATTGTACGGAGAAGGCGAATCCGCTTTACAGCATGGTGCGGCTGGAGGATATCAGCGCGCTGAACGAGGCCGCGGGGCTGCAGCGGGAAATGATCGTTGCAGCGGATGGGGCGGCAAATTATATCCGGCCGTTTTTGAAGGCGCTGGATGAAGAAGAATTTGATCTCTTTTTAAAATATCACCTGTCGGTCTGCGAACGCGCGGATCTGATGGGGGCGAGCGGTCATACAGTGGATATTCTACGAGTGTAACAGGAGTGATTTATGATACAATGGAAAGAACATAAAAGCCGCTATTATATACCAAAAGGAAAGGAAACGACGACACCGGCAGCACCGGCGGCCGCGGCGGAGGCAAAACCGGAAGTTTCGATGATCGAACGTCCGGATAATACGCTCGGCACGATGCTCCAGTCTCTGGATGTGATCGCCGGTTTCCGTGTGCGTCCGGGCTATTTCCGTATGCAGGGAGCGCATCAGACGGTCAGCGGCGTCAGTTTCACGATAAATTCTCTCGGGGCAACCAGCTGTACGCTGCTTTTGTTCCGTCCGGAGGAGCCGGAACCGTACGCACGTCTTCCGTTTCCTGAAACATATCGCATCGGGGATACCTATTCCATGCTGGTTTACGGATTGAAAATAGAAGAGTTTGAATATGCGTTCCAGATGGACGGTCCGTATGACCCGGCCAGAGGGCTGCTGTTTAATAAGGATAATATCCTGCTGGATCCGTATGCAGAAGCGGTGACCGGCCAGCGCAACTGGGGCGAGAAGCCGGAGGGCGGAAAAGATTTTGTATACAAGGCCAGAGTGGTGCGTAATGATTTTGACTGGGGGAATCTTCCGCAGCTGAATTATTCGATGGAAGATCTGGTCATCTATGAAACGCATGTCCGGGGCTTTACCAAAGACGCGTCTTCCGGAGTGAAGGCCAAGGGAACGTTTGAAGGGCTGCGGGAGAAGATCCCGTATCTGAAAGACCTCGGGATCAATGCGGTCGAGCTGATGCCGATCTTCGAGTTTGACGAGATGGAGAGCGCGCGGGTGGTAGACGGCGTGCAGCTTTACAATTACTGGGGATATAATACCGTCTGTTTTTTTGCACCGAATACCAGTTACAATTACCGCACGGAGCACCATCATGAAGGCAATGAATTAAAGCGCCTGATCTATGATCTGAAGCATAACGGGATCGAAGTGATCCTGGATGTGGTCTTTAATCATACGGCCGAGGGAAATGAATACGGACCGTCGTTTTCTTTTAAGGGGATCGACAATAATATCTACTATATGCTGACGCCGGACGGCAAGTATTACAATTTCAGCGGCTGCGGAAACGCGATGAACTGCAACCATCCGGTGGTAAGGCATTTCATTATCGAGTGTCTGCGCCATTGGATGATCGAATACCGCGTGGACGGTTTCCGGTTTGATCTGGCTTCGATCATGGGACGCGACCAGAACGGCGCGCCGATGGCGAATCCGCCGGTGCTCGACGGAATCGCGTTTAACCCGATCTTAAGCAAGGCGAAACTGATCGCGGAGGCGTGGGACGCGGGCGGAATGTATCAGGTGGGAAGTTTCCCGTCCTGGAACCGCTGGTCGGAATGGAACGGGCGCTACCGCGACGACATGCGGCGTTTTTTGAAGGGGGACGAAGGAATGGCGGGGATCGCCGTCACGCGGATCATCGGTTCTCCGGATCTGTATAATTCCGACGGGTGGGGGCATAATGCTTCCGTGAATTTCATCACCTGCCACGACGGGTTTACGTTATACGATCTTTATTCCTATAATCAGAAGCATAATGAGAAAAACGGCTGGAACAATACCGACGGGGATAACAACGGGAATACCTGGAACTGCGGGGCGGAAGGAGAGACGGACGACGAAGAAGTCAATAAGCTGCGCCGCCGCCTGATCAAGAATGCGTTTGCGGCGCTGATGTGCAGCCGCGGAGCCGCCATGTTTTTTGCGGGCGATGAATTCTGCAATACGCAGTTCGGGAATAACAATGCTTATTGTCAGGACAATATTACCTCGTGGCTGGACTGGAACCGTCTGGAAATCTATCAGGAGATCCATGATTTCGTCCGGTTTATGATCGCATTCCGGAAGAAGCATCCGATCCTGCGGAAACATACCAAGGAGGCTGCGTGCCAGCTCCCGGAGATCAGTATCCACAACGGGTATCCGTACAACGACTGCACGGATTACAATACGCATATGATCGGTGTGATGTATGCGGGGCGGAATCTTACCGATACCGGCGACGATATTATTTTCTACTGCATGAATTCCTATTGGGAACCGCTTACGATGCAGCTTCCGGTCCTGACCAACGGGATGGAGTGGAAAGTGGTTATGAATACTTATTTTGAGTACCGGGACGATATTGATTTTTCGGAACTGGCGGAAATGTTCGGGCCGAATACGATGCGGATCCCGCCGCGGACGACGGTGATCCTGCTTGCGGTATGAGAAGGGATGAGATGATAAGAAAAGACATCTATGCGATGCTGTTTGCGGCGGGCAAAGATGTCTTTTTACATTTGCATTGGCAGCAGTCATGGCGTCTTCCGTTTGTGAGATTCAAAGCTGTTCTTTCAAGCATCAGAATCTTTACAGGGAAACGGGCGGATCGGAACGGAAGTATCGTCGCACAGTCCCAGAAGGTAATCCGCGGAAACCTCCAGTTTCTGCGCGATCAGGGAAAGCTGCTCTACATCCGGCGAGCGCCGTCCGGTACGATAACCGCTGATCGTCGAGGGCGTTACAAAAAGCGCGTCCGCCAGCTCAAGACTCTGGATATTCCGGATGAGCATGATCTGCTGCAGACGGTTTCCAAAGAATTGATATTTCTTTTCTTCTTTTGTAATTACATAATTGCCTCTGGGCTTTTTTCTTCGCTTATAGGTTGACATATGCATATTGTAGCGCATGAAAAAAGGAAAATAGTGGAAATACGCGAATCGCGTTATTTTTCTTAATAATAAAGCATATAAACGAGAAAAATTCTTTCCATAAAAAGACATCGCTGTTTCAGATCCAGCCGCCGTCAAACGGAATGACCTGTCCGGTCAGGTAGCTTGCGCATTCTGCGAGGGAAACCACAAGCCGGGCGACTTCTTCGGCAGTTGCGAAACGGCCGGCCGGAATCTCTTCGGCAAGCGCTTCCTTTTCTTCGGGTGTCAGGCAGGCATTCATCTGCGTATCAATGACGCCGCAGGCGATCGCATTGACCTGGATATTGCTCGGCGCCAGTTCTTTGCCGAGAGCTTTCGTCAGTGCGTTGACACCGCCTTTGCACGCGGAATAAGCAGCCTCACAGGAAGCGCCCGTGATGCCCCACACCGAGGAGATATTGATGATCCGGCCCTGTTTCCGGCGGATCATGGAAGGGATGACGGCTTTGCAGGTGCAGAAAACGGAAGTCAGGTTGACTGCTACCATGCGGTTCCATTCTTCGATGCTCATATCGCTGAGCAGCCCGATATGGGAAATCCCGGCATTGTTGACCAGCAAGTCAATCGCACCGAAGTGCGACAGGGCGGATTCTGTCATTTCAAAAACAAAATCGGGGTTTCCGATGTCCCCGGTAAATGTCAGGACGTCCGTGCCGTAAGTCTGGTGGAGTTCCGAGGCAAGCTGCATCAGCGCATCTTTGGACTTTTCGCAGCAGAGGGCGAGGTGGCAGCCTTCGGCGGCCAGAGCGCGTGCCGCAGCCGCGCCGATCCCGCGGGAAGCCCCGGTAATTATAGCTTTTTGCGTCATAAAAAAATCTCCTTAAAATTTATCATATTTCTACTGGACAAATGGAATCGTTTGTGGTAATATAATCAAGCGCGATAAATTACATCCGCTAATCGTATATTGCGATGCGTGGCTCAGCTTGGTAGAGCGCTGCGTTCGGGACGCAGAGGTCGCAGGTTCAAATCCTGTCGCATCGACGGAAGAAGTCGGGAGAGCTTGTTGTTCAAGGATCCCGGCTTTTTTATCATATGGAAGCACCGGAGCGCTTTTTTCGATCCTTTATTTTACTATATATTATTTTAGCGGAATTGCAGAAAGATTGCAAATGGCGCGGCGGAATTGTTCGCTGTTTTATGAAGGGGAGGAAACTTATGGGAAAGCAGGCAAGAATGGTTATTGACAGTGATTTTCGGATGGCGGAGATCGATAAGCGGATCTACGGCTCGTTTGTGGAGCATCTGGGAAGGGCGGTCTACGACGGCCTGTATCAGCCGGGAAATGAAAATTCCGATGAAGACGGCTTCCGGAAAGATGTGATCGAAATGGTGAAGGAGTTACAGGTTCCGATCATCCGGTATCCGGGCGGGAATTTTGTTTCCAGTTTTGACTGGGAGGACAGCGTCGGACCGCGGGAACAGCGTCCAAGGCGCTTGGAACTGGCCTGGCAGAGCGTTGAAACGAATGAGATCGGGCTGAATGAGTTTTCCGGATGGGCGAAAAAGGCGGGCGCCGAGGTGATGATGGCGGTAAACCTCGGGACAAGGGGAGCCGCGGAGGCCTGCAATCTGCTGGAATACTGCAATCATCCGTCCGGAACCAGATACAGTGATCTGCGGATCAGCCACGGGATTCGAAATCCGCATAAGATCAAGGTCTGGTGTCTCGGAAATGAGATGGACGGGCCGTGGCAGCAGGGGCATAAGACCATGCAGGAGTACGGCCGTCTTGCGGAAGAAACCGGGAAAATGATGAAGATGATCGATCCGTCGATCGAACTGACGGCCTGCGGAAGCTCTTCCTGCGGGATGCCGACTTTCCCGGAATGGGAGGCAGTGACGCTGGACGCGGCATATGATGTCGTGGATTATCTGTCCCTGCATCAGTATTATGGAAACGAAGCGGATGATACCGCAGATTTTCTGGCAAAGTCAGATGACATGGATGCCTTTATCCGTGCGGTTATTGCAACGTGCGATTATGTCAGGGCGAAAAAGAGAAGTAAGAAAACGATCAACCTGAGCTTTGATGAATGGAATGTGTGGTTCCATTCCAAGGAAAAGGAATCGGAGATCCGTCAAAACAGGCCGTGGCAGATCGCGCCGCCGCTTCTGGAAGATATTTATACCTTTGAAGATGCGCTTCTGGTCGGATTGATGCTGATTACCCTGATGAACCATGCTGACCGCGTGAAAATCGCCTGTCTGGCCCAGCTGGTCAATGTCATCGCTCCGATCATGACGGAGCGCGGAGGCGGGGCTGCATGGAGGCAGACAATTTATTATCCGTTCCTTCATGCGTCGCGGTACGGCAGGGGAACGGTGCTTTGGCCGGTTCTGGAAAGTCCGGTCCATGACACATCGCAGCATGAGGGCGTCACGGATATCGTAAGCGCCGTCGTGCTTTGCAAGGAGAAAGAGGAACTGACTGTTTTTGCCGTGAACCGAAATCCGGACGAGGATATCCTGCTGACGGCCGATCTCCGCAAAATGGAGGGCTACCGCCTGAAAGAGCATCTTGTACTGGAGAGCCGCGACCGGAAGCTGTGCAACGGAGCGGGGCAGGAGCTTGTCGTTCCGAAAGCGGTTGACCGGTCGGCCCTTGACGGGGGCATTATGACGAGTATGCTGCATAAAGCTTCGTGGAATGTGATCCGGCTGGGAAAAGAATGATCGCTTTTCTGATTGACATATTTTCGTGCCTGTCGTAATATAATAATAAAGACGGACAACTTGAGTGTCAGTCAAAGCGTTGACATAAGGTGTTGTGCCAGAGGGCAGTGCCTTACGAGCTTTGAATGGGTTTGACGTTTACCGCATTCTGGCTAGGCTGCAATGCATTTTTGCATATGCAGTTGAAAGAAAACGTCAGGAAGAGCTCTGCGAAAGCAGGGCTTTTCCTGTTTCAAAAGGGAAAGAGGTAAGTCTGATGCGTAATGTATTTGATGCAATAAGGGAACGCCGGATAACGGCAGAACAGATCCAGTCGTCTGACCTGTATTACAAGATTGCAGACAGGGTAGATATGTTCCCGCTTCTGGAAAGCATGATTGACAGCAATGATACAATTTTTAAGTACAACCGGAAACTCAATGCTTATTCGGTTATTAAAGCGGATTATATTATGAAAAACAATGCAGAAGGAAGAAATATTTTTTTGTTTCTGACAGGGAACGGAGAGGAAGGAAGATATTTCTGCCGTTCATTTTTCCCACAGGATAAAATGGATTACACAAAGAACCAGGCATCATGGACTTTGCTTTATAAGAAGAAAGTGACTCTTTCAACTGGAGAAGAAGAAATACTGTATGACAGGTTAAAAAATTGAATAAGGGATAGCGGGGTCACAGCATCTAAGCCAAACGGTTTAGATGCTATTTTTTTGCGCCAAGGGAGGTGAGGCAGCTTGAACATCAAGAAAGTGGATGACAAGCCAATGGCGATCCACACAAAGGAAAAACCCAAAGTCCATGTGAAGGGAGCACCGGAAACAAAAATCAAGGGAATGGAATAGGAAAATCAATAAAATATCCACAAAAATAAAGTTTCAGACAAACCATACACATGAAATGTGGATAATACCGTCAGTTTTTGGGACAATTGTGCACGGAATGCAAAAACAAAAGATAGATGGAATGCGATTAAGTTTTCGTGTTTTTATTCTTTGCCGCTGGGGGCAGAAAAACGGTTGACAATGCGGCAAAGGCATGATAGACTGTAAGCAATGAAAAGCGTAAGAGCTTTTGCGGCGATAGAGAGGAGCTACCCGTCCCGACTTTGCGGGCAATAGAAATACAAAGGTCGTCTCTGCCTATGGAATTATCATAGGACTGCTCCCAGAATTGCAATTCAAAAAGAAATGTAATGCCTGAGCCTAACCGCTCAGGCAATTTCTTTTCACGGAAGGATGAGACAATGCTGACACTTTTGCAGATTTTTCAGAATACGAAAGAGATTCTGTGTAGATATGATTATTATATCCATACACAGAAACGTGTCCTCCATCTTACAAATTCAGAGATTAAGATACCGCATTTAATGGGTATGCAGTATCTTGGGAAGCCGGGGCAGTTTACCGGGGATTATGGCGCTTATGCAATTAAAAAACAGCAGATTACGATGGACTCAGTGGAAAAACTGGTGCGGAAATATTATAAGACAGAGGAAAAACAGCGCCGAATGTTGGAGATGATCCATAGGAAACTGGATAATCTTGGGGAATTAGG